>DATFAZ010000129.1:0-10547 GCA_035254105.1 Noviherbaspirillum sp.
CACATCGTCGCGCTTCATCCTGCCCAGCCGGGCGCTGTGCTGCAGAAAGGCAGGGATTGTCGGCAGCATGGGCTTCAGCGCACTCATCAGGTCCCTGAAGCCGATCGTATGGTTTTCGGCCTTCATCTTGTCTCGCTCCTCGTCCGTTTTTCACGGTATTGGTAGTGATGCCAGCACGAATTTACTGTGGCAGGAGCGGAACGATTTTGATCTCCATCTCAAAGTGAGCGGAAGAAGAGGGGGCCAGGTGAATTCTGGCTTGAGAAGCCAATAGCAACCCGGATGGCTCAGGACGCCGGAAGAAGAGGTGTGCGTTTGGAGGGAAGGACAAACAGGGGAGGGATCGGGCTGCGGTGCGTGCATGCACCGCAGCCTGCAGAACAGGCTTACGGCGCCAGCAGCGAATTAACCTGCTGCAAATCATCTTCCCTCAGCGAGCCTGCGGCAGATTTCAGTCGCAGACCATTCACGATAGTGTCGTAACGGGCTTTCGCCAGATCGCGGCGGGTAGAGTAAAGCTGTTGCTGCGCATTCAGTACGTCGATATTGATGCGCACGCCAACCTGATAACCAAGCCGGTTGGATTCGAGCGCGGACTGGCTGGAGATCTCCGCTGCTTCCAGTGCCTTCACCTGCGCGAGGCCGGAATGCACGCCGAGGAAAGACTGGCGTGCGCCTTGGGCGGCGGTTCGACGCGCGTTTTCCAGATTGGCACGTTGCTGATCTTCCAGCGCAATGGCTTCGCGCACTCTGCTGGTAACGGCGAAGCCCGCAAACAGCGGCATTGACCACTTTACGCCGACTGAATTGGTAAAGCCGCTCGATGTTGTCCCGATGCTGCGGTCGCTGTGGCTGCGGCTTGCTTCCAGGTCGACTGTCGGATAATGGCTGGCACGGTTTCTCTTGATTTCGCGTTGCGCTATCTCCACCGCGAGCTGCTGACTGAGGACGCCGTAATTCTGCTGTTCGGCGCTTTGCACCCAATTTTCAATTACCGCGGGCTCTGGCGCGCTAAGTTTGACGCCGGGGCGCAGGGTCGAAAGCTCGCCGGCGGGCTTGCCGATGATTTGCTGGAGTGCTGCGCGTTTGATCTCCAGGTCGCTGAGTGCAGCAAACTCCTGCGCCACAACGAGATCGTAGCGGGCCTGTGCCTCATGCGTGTCGGTAATCGTCGTCGTACCAACTTCAAAATTGCGTTTGGCCGATGCCAGTTGTTCGGTAATCGCGGTTTTTTGCGCCTGTACTGATGCCAAGGCATCCTGCGATGCCAGTACATCAAAATAAGCCTGCGAAACGCGCACGATCAAATCTTGTTGTGCCTGTGCGAACTGCGCTTCGCTTACCGCTACCGAAAGTTTGCCCTGCTGGTACTGTTCCCAGTTCCCCAGCCGGAACAGCGGCTGGGTTAGCGTTACCGCATAGTTGGTAGTGGTAATGTTCATCGGCAGGTTAGGCGGATCCACCCGGTTGCGTGAACCGCCCACACCCAATGTAGGCAGCAACCCGGCCCGACCCTGCGTGGTTTTTTCCTGCCCCGCCGTCAGCGCCGCGCGCGCGCTCGCAAATTGCGCATCGTTAGCCAGCGCTTCCTGATATACCTGCAGCAGATTGAGTGCATGAGCGTTCAACGACAGGAAGGAGCCAGCAATCAGCGTGGCGATGACAGATTTCCGCATTCGGTTCTCCGGGAGCATCAGAAAAAAAGGATTAGTAAGTGGGCATCGAACCATCGACCTGCAGCGCCCAGGCATGGACGCCGCCGGTCAGGTTGGTTACTTGCGTGAAGCCGTTGCGTTCGAGGAAGGCGGCAACCGACATGCTGCGTGCGCCGTGATGGCAGATACAGACGATGGGTGCGTCTTCCTCCAGTTCCTGCATCCGTGCCGGGATCGCGTTCATCGGGATGGGCACGGAGCCCTCGATATGGCAGGTCTGGTATTCCCATGGCTCGCGCACATCGAGCAGCACCGGCTTCTCGCGCGACTCGTCTGCGAGCCAGGCGGCCAGTTCCGGTGCAGTTACTGTTTGCATTGCTAATCCTTAAAACACGAAATGGGACGGAGTCAGCGCATCGCGCAGCGGCTTCACGTCAGTTTCGAAGGTCTTGACCGTGCTGTAGCCCGTATCGGACACGCGCGTGATGATTTGCGCATGCATCACCGGCGCTTCACCGACGATGGCGAAGAGGCGGCCGCCGACCTTGAGCTGCTTGAGGAAGGTGTCCGGCAGTACCGGCAGCGCGCCGGAAATCACGATGACGTCATACAGCGCCTCGGTGCCGCCGGCTGGCCAGCCTTGCGCGCCATTGCCGAGCACGACATCGACATTGGTGATGCCGTAAGCGGCCAAGTTCTTTTCTGCCTGCGCCTTCAGCGCCGGATCGATTTCCACCGTGGTCACATGGCGCGCCATCTGGGCCAGCAACGCAGCCATGTAGCCGGAGCCGGTGCCGATTTCCAGCACGTTCTCATGCTTCTTTGCCGCGACATCCTGCACGATGCGCGCTTCCAGTTTTGGCGTGAACATGCAGGCATCGCGCGACAGCGGGATCTCGGTGTCCATGAATGCCAGGTTCTTGTGCGCTTCAGGCACGAAGGCTTCGCGCTTGACCAGCACTAGCAGGTCGAGTACCACCGGGTCCAGCACGTCCCACGGACGGATCTGCTGTTCGATCATGTTGAAACGGGTTTTTTCGATATTCATTTCGGCACTCAACGGGTTAAGGGGAAAGCTCGACATTTTATCAAACGACATCGCTGTTTTTGCCTTGCGGAACTGCTATCGCAGGTGCACCTTGATGCGGGTCAGGTCGAGTGTTGCCTCTTTTGCTACGCACCCATTCGGCAAAATCGTCGAGGTAGGTGTAAATCACTGGCACAACCACCAGTGTCAGTAGTGACGAAGTGATAATTCCGCCAATGACAGCCTGTCCCATTGGTGCGCGCTGCTCGGAGCCTTCGGCGACGCCGAACGCCAGCGGCACCATGCCGAACACCATCGCCAGCGTAGTCATCAGGATGGGGCGCAGGCGCACGTGCGCGGCTTCCAGGAGCGCCTCGAAGCGCGCCATCCCAGCCTTGCGCGCCTGGTTGGCAAAGTCGACCAGCAGAATCGCATTTTTCGTTACCAGACCCATCAGCATGATGAAACCGATGATCGAAAACATGTTGAGCGTCGAACGGAAGAACATCAGTGCGAGGAACACGCCGATCAGCGTCAGCGGCAGCGCCGACATGATGGCGATCGGCTGCAGGAAACTGGCGAACTGCGATGCCAGGATCATGTAGATGAAGATTACGGCCAGCGCCAGCGCCGACATGGCATAGCCGAAGGATTCCTGCATGTTCTTAGTCGAGCCGCCAAGCTGGTAGCGATAGCCCGGCTGCCAGTTCATGGCGTCCAGCACCTTCTTCACCTCTGCGCTAACTTCGCCGGCGGACCGGCCGACCACGTTGGCCGACAGCTCGACTTCACGATTGAGGTCGCGCCGGTTGATCTGGTTCGCGCCGGTCGACGGCATGATCGTTGCGACCTGGCGCAAGGCGACCATCTTCGGCGTGCCGTCGGAATTGGTCTGCGAGCTCGTCAGCATCAGGCGCGACAGGTCTTCGGCATTGTTGCGGTCGGAAGGGGCCAGGCGCACCATGACATCGTAGTTTTCCTCATCGGGTGCACGCCAGGAGGTGGCCGCTTCACCGGCGAGAAGAGGGCGCAATGCACCGCCGATTTGCGCCACGCCGACGCCCAGGTCGGCGCCGATATCCCGTTTCGGTTCGACGGCGATGGTCGGCTTTTCCGCCTTCAGGCTGGAGTCAAGATCGACCAGGCCGGGAATCGCGCGCATCCGGCTCATTGCCTCTTCGGTCAGCTTCGCCAGCTGCTTCAGATCGGTGCCTTGCAGGCTCAGGCGCAGCTGCTTGTTGTCACCGCCCACGCCATCGAGCGAGCCGACATGCGTGACCGTGATGCCGGCGATCTGCCGCAGCCTTTCACGGATCGGCGCATTCATCTGCGCGACGCTGCGCTTGCGTTCGGCACGCGGGCTCAGGCGTACGAAAGTCGACACGTAATTCTTGCCTTGCGCAGCACCGGTATTGACCGTGGTGTAAGTGTCGCGCACTTCCGGGAATTCGCGCAGCACCGCTTCGACCTGATGTGCCTTGGTTTCGGTGAATTCCAGCGAAGAACCGACCGGGGTGTAGAAGGTCACGCCAGTTTCCGAGTAGTCGGGTTGCGGTACAAATTCACTGCCGATCAGGCCGGTCGCCGGAATCGCGAGGCCGGCGAAAAAAGTCGCGGCAGCGATTGCCAGCGTTGCCTTCCGGTGTCTCAGCGACCAGTCCAGCAACACCTGATAGGTGCGTGACATCCATTGCACCGCGCGGTCAAACTGCGCCAGCACGCGGCCGATGGTTTTCTCATACAGATTTTTGTGCCCGCTCTTGTCGCCATGTACCGCCGGGTCCGGCCATACCGAGGACAGCATCGGGTCGAGCGTGAACGATACGAACATCGAAATCAGCACCGCCGCCGTTACGGTCACGCCGAACTGGTGGAAGAAGCGGCCGATGATGCCGCCCATGAAGCCGACCGGCAAGAACACCGCAACGATCGAGAAGGTGGTGGCCAGCACCGCCAGCCCGATTTCCGCCGTGCCTTCCAGTGCAGCGGCCTTGTGGGTCTTGAACTTGCCATGCACCTTCATGCCGGCGTGGCGCACGATGTTCTCGCGCACCACAATCGCGTCGTCGATCAACAGTCCCACGCATAGCGACAGTGCCATCAGCGTGATCATGTTGATGGTGAAGCCGAACACGTACATGAACAGGAACGTGCCGATGATCGCGACCGGCAATGTCAGGCCGGTGATCACCGTCGAGCGCCAGGAATTGAGGAACAGGAATACGATCAGGATCGTCAGCACGGCGCCTTCGATCATGGTGCGGCGCACATTGTCGACGCCGGTGCGGATCTGGCGTGAACTGTCCTGGATCACGTCGATCTTCACGCCCGGATACAGCGCGTTCATGCGCGGTTCGAGGTCCTTGATGGCCGCCTTCATGCCGTCGGCAACGTCAATGGTGTTCTGGCCCTGTGCCTTCAGTATTGCCAGCGCCAGCGTGCGCTGGCCGTTGTACATCGCCAGGCTTTCCTGCTCTTCCTGGCCGTCGACAACGGTTGCGATCTGCGACAGCAGCACCGGCTGGCCGCCACGTCGGGCGACGATGATGCGGCCGAAGTCCTGCGGGTCCTTCACCTTGCCCTGGACTTGCACGACCTTTTCATCGGCGGACGAACGGATCGCGCCGGTCGGCAGTTCCTGGTTTTCGTTGCGCAGCGCGCTGATGACCTGATCGATGCCGATGCCGAGCGCTTCCATCTCGCCCGGTTTCACGTAAATCTGGATCTCGCGCTTGACGCCGCCGACCAGCGTGACCGAGCCGACACCGCGCACGTTCTCCAGCCGTTTCTTCACGACCTGGTCGGCGATCGTGGTCAGTTCGCGCAGGCTGCGTTGGCGCACGGTGTTGTCGCTGGTGACCGAGATTGCGAGGATGGGACGGTCGGCCGGATCGTAGCGCATCACGCGCGATTCCTTGACCTCCTTGCGGAACAGTGTCTTCACCATCGCGACTTTTTCCCGGACGTCCTGCGCCGCCTGTGCCGGGTCGATGGTCAGATCGAATTCGATGATGACAACTGAGCTGCCCTCGTATGAACGGGAGAACAGGTTTTTGATGCCGTTGATGGTGTTGACGGCTTCTTCCACCTTGCGCGTGATGTCGGATTCGACCGTTTCGGGCGACGCGCCCGGATAATCGGTCTGCACCACCACCACCGGGAAGGTGACATCGGGGAACTGGTCCACCTGCAGGCGCTGATAGGAGAACAAGCCCAGCACGACGAAGGCGAGCATCATCATCGTCGCCAGGACGGGGTTGCCGATGCTGATGCGCGTAAACCACATGGAATTATTCTTTCTTGCTTGTGGTTGTTGGAGTAGCGGCCGGGTCGGCAGCAGCGGTGGCGGTCGGGTTGCCAGCTTGTGCGAATTTCACCGTTGTGCCGGTGCGCAGGCTGCCGAGATTTGTTCTTACGATCTGGGCGCCGCTGTCCAGCCCCTGGATGACCTCGACTGCACCGCCTTCGCCGTCGTCGCCGCTGATGCCGAGCGTGACCGGTTTCTGCACCAGCTTGCTGTTTTCAATCGCATACACAAAGGTATTGCCGCCGTCAGAGCGGATCGCCGAATGCGGCACCGACAGCACGGCAGCCTTCTTTGCCATCGTCAGCCGCGCTTCGCCGAACATACCAACGCGCAGCGCACCCTGTGGATTATCGATCTGGATGTAAGTCATGATCGAGCGCGAACCGGACTGGGTAGCGGGATTGATGCGAACCACCTTGCCGGCGAGCGGCTGCGGGATGCCTTCGATTTTCACTTGCACTTCCTGACCGAGCGCAACATGCGCAATCTCCGATGCGGGTACGGCGGCTTCCAGTTCCATCTGGCTCAGGTCGACCACATCAAGCAGGCGGTTGTCAGCCGAGACCTTTTCGCCTGGCTGCACTGAGCGGCTGCTGACCAGTCCGGAAATCGGCGCGCGGATCACGGTATCGGCCAGCGCCTTTTGGGCAACGTCGAGGGCGCCCCGGGCCGATTCGACATTGGCGCGGGCAATGCCGAACTGGCTTTCGGCATTGTCGAATGCGTTCTTCGAAATGAAGCCTTTGTCGAGCAGGGCTTTGTTGTTGTCGCGGGATTTGGTCGCGATGTCGAGCTGGCCACGCGCTGCCAGCAATGCGCCTTGTGCCTGATCGACGCGCGCCTGGTAATCGCTCTGGTCCATCCTGATCAGGACTTGTCCGGCTTTTACCGCTTCGCCTTCGCGCACCAGGACTTCGCGCACCTCGCCTGCAACCCGGGCCTTGACGCTGGCCTGATTCACTGCGCGCAAGGAGCCGGTCAATGGCAGCAGCCGGCGCAGATCCTGCGCCTTCACCTGCATCACATCACTGGGAAGGAATTCCATGACAGCCGGTGCCTGCGTGGCGACGGGCAGAGCATTTGCCGCAGCCTGTTTTTGCTTTTTGAGCATGGCCGCCACAACCCCGGCTGCCAGCAGTGCAATGAGGAGAATGATCCAGAAAGAGCGGCGTTTGAACATGGAATTTCCAGTTATTTCGATGCGGCCGGGGTGTTGTTCAGCAAACCGTGCAGAAAAACATCGATCACGCTGTTGAGATAGGCTTCGGGATTAACCGGATCGATTTTGCAGGTATTGAATGAGTGCTTCCACATCATCAACATGAGCATCGGTGCACAAATAACGCTCTTTGTTGCCGTTACATCGATATTGCGGAATTCGCCGCGCTGGATACCCCGCTCCAGCATGCGCACGATCATGGCATTGCCGCGTGAAATGACTTCGTCATGATAAAACTGAGCAACTTCCGGAAAATTGCAGGATTCCGCCATCATCAACTTGGCAATTCCTGACAATTTGGTATTGCCGATACGCTCCCACCAGCCCAGAATGATCTCGCGAAACAATTCGACGGAGCTGCCTTCATAGCTTTCAAGAATGCTTTCCGCCTCGCCCAGCACCGGTACCACGTTTTCCCGGACGACTGCCTTGAACAGTTCTTCCTTGTTGGCAAAATAGAGGTAAAGTGTTCCTTTGGAAACCCCGGCCTGCGCTGCCACATCATCCAGGCGAGTAGCAGCATAACCGCGCTCCACGAACAGATCGAGCGCCGCCGCCAGCAATTCCTGGGGGCGGGCATCCTTGCGCCGTTCCCAGCGCGGTTTCTTGAAGGGGCAACTCATATAGGCAGGCGGAACCAAATAACTTACTGACGAGTCAGTAATATAAGCGTCCCCGCTGGCAGCGTCAAGCATGCTCACAATCCCATACAGTTATTGCGTGCCGATAGGCTCTGCTACAAAACGACAAAATCCATCCGGCAAGTGCCAGTAGAATCGCGTCAATAATCAATCTTTTCCCCTTTTTATGAATCTGTTAAGAAAATGGTGGTTCTGGCTGCTTGTAATATTTCTAGGTGCAGCCGGCTTCGGTATCTGGTCTTGGCAGCAAAAAAATGCAGCGCCTCAATACAAGACGACCCGTATCGAAAAAGGAGCAATCACCGCCAGCGTCTCCGCATCCGGTACCTTGAGTCCGGTGGTATCGGTGCAGGTTGGCTCGCAAGTGTCCGGCCAGTTGAAGGAAGTGCTGGTCGACTTCAACAGTGAAGTGAAACAGGGCGAACTGATCGCCCGTATCGATCCGCAAACCTTCGAGCACAAGGTGCGCCAGGCCCAGGCTGATGTGGATGCAGCGCAGGCGCAGGTGCTCACACAGCAGGCAAACGTCGCTGCGCAGAATGCAGCGATTGCAAAGGCGCAGGTCGAGCTTGCCGAGGCCAAGCGTGATTTTGATCGCAAGCAGCAACTGGTGGACAAGGGCTTCATCTCCGGCGCGGAGCGCGACAAGGCGCAGGCCACCTACAATGCGGCGATCGAGCAGGTGAATTCGGCGAAGGCACAGGCAGCGGTCGTGCAGGCCGGCATCCGTAATGCGGCAGCCGTGGTCAAGCAGCGTGAGGCTGCACTGGCGCAGGCAAAAATCGATCTGGGGCGCACCGAGATCAGGGCGCCGGTTAACGGCGTTGTGATCAAGCGCAGTGTCGAACGCGGACAGACAGTTGCCGCCAGCCTGCAGGCACCGGAACTTTTCATCATCGCAGAAAATCTGACTGACATGCAGGTCGATACTTCCATTGATGAATCCGAAATCGGCCGCATCAGTAATGGGCAGAAGGCCACATTTACCGTCGATGCCTTTCCCGGCCGTAGCTTTGAGGGCACCGTCAAGCAGATTCGCAAGGCTGCACAGAATGTTTCCAACGTCGTAACCTACACCGTTGTCGTCAGCGCATCGAATCCGGACAAGGCACTGTTGCCCGGCATGACCGCGAATGTGCGCATCATCACCGACCGGCGCAGCGATGTGCTGAAGGTGGCGAACGCCGCATTGCGCTTCCGGCCTCAGGGAGCCGCATCCAGCGCCCAGACTGGCCAGAGAAGGAAACAGGATGCGGCCGCGCCCGACAGCGGTGGTGGGCGACCGGGACGAATCTACACGCTTGAGGATGGAAAGCCGAAGGCACTTGAAGTGCGTCTCGGAGTGACCGACGGTACTACCACCGAAGTGAAATCGCCACAGGTGCAGGAGGGCATGGAAATCATCACCGGCAGCGCGCAACCCGCATCTGATGCCGCGAAACCGCAAATGCCGCCCGGACCGAGGATGTTCTGATGCACCTGATCCAGACCACTAGCCTGGTCAAGGAATATGCGATGGGCGCGACCGTGGTTCGTGCGCTGCGCGGCGTGTCGATTGCCATCGACGAGCGCGAATTCGTTGCGATCATGGGTGCCTCTGGTTCCGGAAAATCGACTTTCATGAATGTGGTCGGCTGTCTCGATGCGCCGACGTCGGGCGAATACCTGCTTGCCGGAGCCGATGTATCGGCAATGGGAGCGGATGAGCTGGCAGCCATCCGCAACAAGCGCATCGGTTTCATTTTCCAGCAGTTCAACCTGCTGCCGCGCACCAGCGCACAAGACAATGTCGAACTGCCGCTGCTGTATTCCGGCGTCTCGGCTGCTGAGCGCAGGGAGCGTGCGTTGCGGCGGCTGACGGAGGTCGGTCTTGGGGAGCGTGCCGATCATCATCCGGCGCAGCTCTCGGGCGGCCAGCAGCAGCGTGTCGCGATTGCCCGCGCTCTGGTCAACGATCCGGCGCTGATCCTGGCCGACGAGCCGACCGGCGCGCTCGATTCGCGTACCAGCATCGAGATCATGGCCTTGCTGCAGAAACTGAACCGGCAGGGCATGACCATCGTGATGGTCACGCATGAGCAGGATGTCGCCGCTTTCGCTACGCGCATCATTACCTTCCGTGACGGCATGGTGATCAGCGATGTGCCCAACGAGCCGCAAGACGCCCAGACGCAACTGGCGCGGCTTGATGCCGTCGAGGCCAAGGCATGAATCTGCTCGCCATCTTCCGTATTGCGTTGAACGCGCTGCGCGTCAACAAGTTGCGCTCGAGTTTGACCATGTTGGGCATCATCATCGGCGTTGCTGCTGTGATTACGATGATTGCGGTCGGCGCCGGTGCGCAGGCACGGGTCGAAGGACAGATCAAGAGCCTCGGATCGAACCTGATCGTGCTCCTGCCCGGTTCCACTACGGCATCCGGCGTGCGCCTGGGTGCGGGAGCGAACCAGAACCTGACTGAAGATGATGCGATCGCGATTGCACGCGAAATTCCAGAAGTGCTGATCGCCGCGCCTTCCAATCGCGGCAGCGGCCAGGTGGTTGCCGGCAATACCAACTGGGCCACGCAAATCTACGGCGTCACACCCGAGTATTTCGACGCGCGCGAATGGTCATTGCAATCGGGCCGCATGTTCGAGCAGGCCGAGTTGACTGGTGCTGCCAAGGTCGCCGTTATCGGTCAGACGGTGGCAACCCA
>DATFAZ010000130.1:0-3782 GCA_035254105.1 Noviherbaspirillum sp.
GAGCCTGGGAATGGAGGTGTTAACTTTCGTTAGCAATATTCCTAATTCTGATCGGTGCCTTCCTGGCGGAAGCAGCTGGATCACGTCGCTGGATTACAAGACGGGCGGTTTCGTCACAGGGACCGACATTAACTACTCCGGTACATTCCTCGGCGATGCGTTGGGTAGCCGGGCTGTACTGATCAAGACGAAAGACGGCAAGTTCAAGGCATTGGTGCGCACTTCCGTGGCAGACACCCTTACGAAAGAACTTCCGAATAAACCGCTTTCCTCAACCACGCGCAGGGTTGCATGGAGAGAACTGCCGGATCAGTAAGTGGATAGAAAGGCTTTTGTCGGCGCATGCCATCAAGGTGAACGGTGGGCAGGGAATATCGCCCACGGAGATTACGGAGTATTACTGCGTTACATATTGCCTGTGGGCTTGTCCTTGATGGCCCATTTGTTACTCATTCTTGCTGTGGATCATCGCGGTGGTAGTCACATAGTTTTGCCGCCGCAGTCACAGGCGGCGGCATTGACGGTGACTCTCGTCGAGCCGGGCGAAACGAGGGGTTTCACCCAATCAGCACAGCGCATGCTTCCTCAACCTGATATGGTGAAACCTCAAGTGACCGGGGTGCCGGATGCCTACGTTCATGGGATGGGCTCACCGTTTGAAGAAAAAACGCCAGTTCTGATACCTGTACCCGTACCAGCCGAGCCCTATTATTTCCCTCCGAAAGAGTTATCCGAGAAGCCGCAAATTGCTCAGGATATTTCGCCTGATCGCGCCGTTTTTATTCCTGCTTTGCCAGTTGAATCGACCGTTCTCAGATTATTAATCAGCGAGTCCGGAAATATAGATCGCGTCGAAGTCGATGACCCTCATATTTCCGAGGAGGCAAAGAGGGCATTGGTTGAAATATTTTCGACGATGCGCTTTCATCCGGGGAAATTGAATGATCTGCCAGTGAAAAGCCAGCTGAAAATCGAGGTGACATTGGAAGATGTCTTGGCGCCTGAGGTTGTCAAAACTGGTCCGGTGCTTTTTATTCCCTGATTCAAGACAACAGGATCTGGGCTTTTCTTCCATTGAACTCGTTTGCAGAACTCTGTTCAGAAACAATGCCGAAACGCTGGTCACACGGTCTAATGTTCATGAATGGAGCGCATCATGACTGCACACCGCACCGAACGCGACACATTTGGCCCGATTAACGTCCCCTCCGAGCGATTATGGGGTGCCCAGACTCAACGCTCCCTGCAGTATTTCCATATCTCTACAGAACACATGCCGGAAGAGCTGATCGCTGCGCTGGCGATAGTGAAGCGCGCCTGTGCCGTGATTAACCGGGATCTGGGCCGGCTGGACGAGGCGAAGGCGAATGCAGTGATTCAGGCGGCGGATGAAGTGATCGCGGATATTCATCGGGATGAATTCCGCTTATCGATCTGGCAGACCGGATCGGGCACGCAGACCAACATGAACATGAACGAGGTGCTGGCGAACCGGGCGTCCGAATTGCTTGGGGGACTGGTCGGTGAAGGGCGGCTGGTGCATCCGAATGACGAGGTCAATCTCGGACAGTCGTCGAACGATATTTTTCCGACGGCGATGCATGTGGCGGCGAGCACCGGGATCGTGAAGCGATTGCTGCCTGCTGTGCGCGAACTGCGCGCAACGCTGGAAAGCAAAGCGGCGGCGTTCTCGGACATCGTCAAGATTGGCCGCACGCATTTGCAGGATGCGACGCCGCTTACGCTGGGTCAGGAGTTTTCCGGTTATGTGGAGCAGCTGCGGCTTGCACTGATGGCTGTTGAGGCGGCATTGCCGGCATTGTGCGAGCTTGCCGTCGGCGGGACTGCGGTGGGGACCGGCCTGAATACCCATCCGGAATTCGGCGACCGGGCTGCAGCGGAACTGGCGCGCGATACCGGCTTGCCTTTCAAGAGTGCGGCGAACAAGTTTGCCGCATTGGCCGGGCATGAGCCGATGCTGGCTGCCCACGGGGCGCTGAAGACGCTGGCGGCTGCATTGATGAAAATCGCTAATGATGTGCGCTGGCTATCGTCCGGGCCGCGCTCCGGTCTGGGCGAGATTATGATTCCGGAAAACGAGCCGGGCAGCTCGATCATGCCGGGCAAAGTCAATCCGACCCAGTGCGAGGCGCTTACGATGTTGTGCTGCCAGGTTTTTGGCAACGATGTGGCCATCAATATCGGCGGCGCATCCGGCAACTTCGAGCTGAATGTATTCAAGCCGATGATTGCGCATAATTTCTTGCAGAGCGTGCGCTTGCTGGCGGATGGCATGCGCAGTTTTGATGAGCACTGCGCGCGTGGCATTGAGCCGAACCGCGCACGCATCGCGGATCTGATGGCGCGTTCACTGATGCTGGTGACGGCGCTGGCACCGCATATCGGTTATGACCGTGCCGCGCAGATCGCCAAGCAGGCCCATCGCGATGGCAGCACCTTGAAGCAGGCGGCGCTGGCGCTCGGTTATGTCACTGACGAAGAGTTCGAACGCTGGATGCGGCCGGAAGAGATGACGCGCCCGCAGTAGCGCCGATCAGGCAGGTTCTACCCCGGCGGGTTCAGTCTTGCACCGACTGCATCACCTGCTGGCGGAACCAGCGGTTGGCCGGATCTTCATCCACATTCGCATGCCAGTAGAGAAAGACGTCGAAGGCCGGCACTTCCAGCGGAAAGGGCAGGATCTGGTTGCCGAACTGCTGGTTGGCGATATGCGCGTAGCGACCGGGCATCGTCAGGACCATGTCGGTCTGGCTGACGACGCGGCAGGCAGCGAAGTAATGCTGGCAGCGCAGCCGGATATGTCTTTCTAACCCGAAACGACTCAGTTCAAAATCTTCCAAACCCGGCCCGCGGCGGCGCGAGCTGGCAAGAATGTGGTCCTGTTTGAGGTAGGTATCCAGATCAAGTGTGCCGTTAATACAGGGATGGTCCTGGCGCACGACGACGACGGTCGAGTCCTGATAGAGGCGCGTGCGCATGATGTCGTTTGGCAGCGGCAACAGGACATCGATGGCACCGTCCAGCGTACCGGTCGCAAGTTCGTTTTCCAGTTCACGCCGGTCTACATGACTGGCCGCAATATCGACCAGCGGCGCGCTCTCGCGTACCCGCAGCATCAAGGGCGGCAGCATCGTGGCTTCCAGCACATCGCGCAGGGCGATATTGAAGCGCTTGGAGGTGCTTGTGGGGTCGAATACCTGCAAACCATTCAGCGTTACTTCCAGGCCGCGTAGCGCGCGCCGGACCGGCTCGATGATGTTGCGCGCCAGCGGCGTCGATACCATCGCATGTCCTTGGCGCACGAAGAGCGGATCATCGAACATCTGCCGCAGGCGGCCCAATGCATGGCTGATCGCCGGCTGGGTCAGGTTCAGCTTCTGGCTGGCGCGCGTGACGCTGCCTTCGGTATAGATCGCTTCGAAGACCGTGAAGAGATTCAGATCGACTCTGGATATATGCATGTAATTTATCGAGATTGATAATAACTATTCATTTGATCGATTCTATACCCCAAGCTATGCTGTCCACAATCGGCGCCTGGCGCCAGCCATATACAAATAGAGACAAGCAGAGGACGGGAAGAGCGAGATGGGGCAAATCTATCTGGTCCGGCATGGACAAGCATCTTTCGGTAGTGCGAACTATGACCAGTTGTCGGAACTGGGGCTCGAGCAGGCGCGCCTGCTGGGGGAATGGTTCGCCAATTCACGGCAGCAGTTTCATCGGGTAGTGACAGGCGACATGCGGCGCCACCGGCAGAC
>DATFAZ010000131.1:0-8933 GCA_035254105.1 Noviherbaspirillum sp.
TGCGAATTGCCAACCAGCCAGCGACTTTTTTGTTTTTTCCGAACAAACCCATGCTGATCTTGTGTGAGAAGTTGCCTGAACTTAAGTTAATAAGGTATTGCTGTCAATCACTTTTCAGTACATTTCCCGTAGGTAAATAAATTTACTTTTATATATTCCGAATGTTTCTCTCCCCCTTCCAGAAAGGTAGGGCAAATTCGAATTGAGCAGTACGCTGCCCTGACTTGTCGGTGCAGGCGCAGGCCTGGAAAGGGTGAGTGTGCGTACGCCGTTAAGCAGAGCACCGTTATTCGTCATATTGACACTGTTAGCAACTAGTCCTCCTGTCCAGGAACCCAAACTGAATCCTGTGGTGGAGGTGCAGTTATCCTGAGTGTTGGTGACGAAATAGCGTCCATCCCAGAATGTCGCTGCCACGTTCACTGGTAGGGGCAACAACTCGGAACCATAGGCGTTATCGACACGCATTCTTCCATAGCGCACCTCCGTCGCGCCGAGAGAGCGGCGTTCGTTACTCCCGTTATTGTCCGCGTCCATATCAAAAGACGACAACACAACCTTGTCTGTATCCTGTGGGGCGATGCCAATGTTCAGGTTTGTGTATGGGCCATCGGGCCTATCCGCCTGCTCGAGCGTGACATCGGCGGCGAATGTGCTTACTCCATTCACCCAGTTCGGCGCCGCCGGCGTTCCCCTGACAGCGACCCGCGGCCCTGCGCCCCGACTGACGGAGGCAGGATTCGTCACACCAGTGCAACTGAATGTCGTGGAATAAGACGGTGTTGTCTTTGAAAATATCGCACTACAGGTACCGGGAGCGACCGGGTTGCCCGTTGCGATCATCCACAATCCGATGCTGTCATCAGTTCCGTACTGGAGCCAGTCAGTGGTAGATAGCTTGGCCAAGCTGCCAGTGTAGTTCTTTGTCACTGTTTCGCCCGCATTGAGTGCAGTTAAGGTAAAGCCAATCCTGAAGGGCTCGCCCATGTAGGTAAATGTCGACGGCGGCGCGCATCCGGCTCCGTTGCGAGTTGCAATAGTCACGTTGCTGACATCGAAATGATGCGGCGTGAATCGACCGAAAGCCAATGTCGTGTTCGTGAGTCCGAAATTGCATCCGTACTTGCCGTTGTTCTTGGTATTCGAATAGCTATCAGCGATGCAATCGCCTACAGTGCTGAGGCTGTCGATACTCGTCCAAGTGGAGAGCCTGAGAGTATCGCAGAGGGCGGCGTCTCTTCCTTTGCATTCGATACCGTCGAGAACGCCGCGCGACGACGTGGAATCCGTGGCGGGGTCGAAGCCGGGGAGTGTAAAGGCACCGACTTCGCTGTAGGTGAAGGAAGCCCCTGTTGCTGTCGAGGTGGCAGAATTCGCTGCCCCAAACTCACCCGAGACAGAACCGGCAACTGTGGCCGGCGCATACGGCTGCACAGCAGCGTTATTCACTTTGAGGACACCGGTATAACCGCTGGGTTTGCTGGTTGCATGAGAAATCGCAGCTGTCAGCGTGAAGTTGTCGCCCCCCGCCTTGAAAACCGGTAGCCCGGTAGTGTTGTTGTTGGTGGCATTGGGCGAAGTCATGGAAGTTACCCCCGTGGGCCGCACAGAAAAGGAGTCCACCGAACAAGCAGGAGCGGTGGTGGTGAAACTGGAGCAGCTGGAGCCGGTGCATTCTTTCATCACAGCGACCAGATTCTGGTAGGCCTGATCGAGAGTGAACGAGGACGCCAGCTTTGCTCCTTTGTCCGTCGAGGTAAAACTGAGGATTTGCGATGCCACCGCCGTCTTGCCGGCACATGAGGTGGCGCCACAGGTACGCGAACCGATTGCGCCGCAGCCATTGTCAGAATTGTCCACGAGGTTGAGCTGCACATACTTGGTGCCCGTAGCGCCATATCCAGTTTCAATCCCAAGGTCATTCAACGCCGCGATCCACAGCTGGAATGGCGTTCCTGCCAGCTTCATGTAAATGTGGCCGTTCTGAAAATTCTGATACGCCGGAGTGTTCGAGCCTGGCGCCTGGGGATACGCCTCATCGATAGCTGAAAAGCCGCTTGCCACACCGCCGCTGGGCGGATATATGGACTGTGCGCAGACCCGCAGCGCGCCAATTTCATGGATATTGTTGGATGCACCGGTAGAACCGGTGAACGAAACCTTCCAGTAGTCGGGGAGGATTTTCGATATCCAGCCTTGCTTGACCGCATAGTCGGCTTCAGTGTATGCATTGAACGGGCCAAAAAGCGAATCGTATTTGGCGCCGTTCTTGGTCGTCGTATCCCGGTTCACACTGACATTGATTGTGCCCTTGGCGGAATCGCGGGCATCGACAATCACCTGGTACATGTAGCCCGGTCCCGGCGTCGAGCCGGAGACATCGATGGTCTGGTTGGCGGCCGTGCCGCCGAGCCAGCGGTAACCGCTGGTACCGCTGCCTGGCCCGCGCACTCCGACCGAATCTGCTAGAAACCCCGGCCCCAGCACGCGGCCTTCAGTAGGGTTCTGGTAATTGCCAAATTCATCTAGCGCTACCCCGATCCAGCCGCCTGCAAACCCGGGCTTGGAAGGTGAAGCCGCTGTATTTTGCGCATAGCCCAGTGAGCCACCGTACCCGCCCGGCACTGCCGGCACTACGTAGTCCGACAAGGTTAGTGCAATGCCGTCGGCGCCCGAGCCGTTATAGGCATAGTGAAGGAACTCCACTGAAATATAGTTGCCGGCTGCTGGGAAGATGCCGGGCACGGTGGCGGCCTTGGCATTGTTATTGGTTTTTTCGGTTAATCGCAACAAGCCGGTTGTCTGATTAATGTAAGGATTACTAATCCCGTCGCTGTTCGAGACGACCCAGTCCGCGCCGAAGATGGTGGACGGATTGAGACTGGTTCGCCCGAAGGTATCGCAATAGCACTGCACCGAAACGTTGCTGGGAATATTGCTTGGGCGAGTGCAGGTAAACGGCAGCGTCGGTGGCGAATAATCGATGGTGATCTGTATCCAGTCGACGTAAACGGTCTGCGACGAGCTGTACCACCAATAACTGGGCTGGGTTGCGGCGAACGCCGCACCAAAGCTGGCGTCGTTGATGTCGGCCGCGCTCCAAGTCGTGCCCCACAAGTCGGTTGGGCCGCCATGCGCTTCGGTGACATCGGAAGTCGTGTACGCCGTATTTGACGACCTATCCGTTGCACCGATTGTGCCCCCTTTCACCAACCGTACCGCAGCATCATAAATGTCATAGTAACTAGCGCTTTCGCTTCGTTCCACGTTAACGGTAATTCCGTTGATCGTGGCGCCGTCAGGAATAGAGAAATTGTAGCCGGTGCATTTCAGGTAATTTGTGGTCGAACCGTCAAGCATGGCGGTTGCGTACTTGCTATCACTTGCAGTTGCCCTGTCGGGTCTCGACCAGCCCACTGAACCGATGCCCGATACGCTGGAACAAGAAGTGGGGCTAGCCGATACCGTAACGGCCTCGGCATCCACGCTCAGCAGCAGCCCCAATGAGTACAGCCCCCACATGCAAAGCATATTCAGGGATCGCACTATGTTAGCCGTCATTTCAATCTCCCTTACCGCAGCGGCTACGGTTCGCCGTTGTTCTCACTTCCGTTCTCATAGCTTCACCGACAGTTGCCGCTCGACGTAATACGTCCCGCCACTCGTGCCGGGGCAGGCTCCGCTCACGGGCTGATTGCAGGCGGTGGATACGATCTGGAACACGGTAATTGGTGGATTCGCGTTCGCATAATTGATGGCATTGCAGGTGACAGTCACGGTATATCCGCTGAAAGTAGACGCCGCCACCGGAAACTGAAACGAGGAAGGCGAAGCTGGGCACGCTCTTACGTTTGGATTGGCGCTCGCACGACCGAAATTGTAGGCTGGCGTAGCCTCGACCTGATAGACCCCCCACTCCACGCCCGCCCGCGCAGCCTGATAAGCACGCGCGCCCTGGATATCCAACGCCGACTCCGTGTGCTGCATCATCGAGATGTTGGCAATTGCCGCTCCCAATGCGGCAAGCACCAGCAGCAGGAAAATCGCGCTGATAAGACTGAAACCACCAAGCAGCAGGCTGCCTTTCCTCTGTTTAAATACGTGTGTTCGTAATGTCATGGCGTATTGTCCACATGCACTTGCTGGAACAGACGCACCGTACCGGCTTCCCCGCTCCCGGTGATTGTCAGCGCCAGTGCAATCAGGCCGGCCCGCGTATTGGCCTGGTTGTTATAAGCGAAGGCGCAACTCACATTATTCGCCAGCACGGCTGTTTGCAAACTACTGCCGCTGGGAGGCGTGGGCTGGGCGGGCGAGATCGTATAGTTCCAATAGCGCGTGAGCTTGCCGCCGGCGCAACCATAGGTCACTGGCGTCGTGACGACCTGGAAGCGCCGGCTGGGCGAGCGCATGGCAGACGTTTGCGCGGCGAACGGATTCGCGGTCAGGGTGACTGAATTTCCGACGGGCGCACTTGCCACCTGAGCGCGGTTACATTGGCCGCTACAATCGTAGGCATCCGCCGGAGCCTGACTCGGACCAAGGTTATACACCACGATATAATCGCCCTGCGTAATTGCGGGCACTGGCATTGGCCCGACCACCTCGAATGTCATCCTAGTGATGTCGTTGAAGTCCAGGACCTGGGGATTGGCGCCAGTTGGATTGTCCTCCTCCGCGAGATAACGGCCACCGTCGCGCGTCAGCAGCAATTCGATATAGGAGCCGGTGCCGTCCACCCTCACACTGTTGGGCAGTGCCAGCCGCAGGTCGCGCGCCATACGGCGTAGCGCCGTGTCGGCAACATCGGCCAGTTCGGCACGTGCTGCGCCGTCAAAATAGGCTTGTACCGGCGTGCGGATGAATACCGCGACCACAGCGGCAATGATGCCGGTGATAACGATCACCATGATCGATTCGACCAGAGTGAATCCGCGCTGCGTGTCTGTCAGATTGATCATCATGGCGGAAAATTCGGATTCGGCGCGTACTGAGCGCGATAGCCTTCCACGGCAATGCTGTCGGCGTTGTTGTTATAGCTCACCGTCACCCTGATCCGCAGACCGGCGGCTTGCGGGACCTGCGAAGCGGCAGGGGCCGGACCAAACGCTTCCTGCGTCACCGCGACGGTAGCGGAATAACCGTCCGGGACGGTGACGGTCGAGCCGCCGATATCGGCGGCGCCTGCCGCCAGGGTGAAGCCGTTATAGTCGGCCACGTTGTCGAATGGATTGGCCAGGGCGCCTCTCGTCTCGGACGCCCCCGACGCTTGCGAACCCAGTGGCAATTTGCCTTCATCGTTCGCGCCAGCCGCTCCACCGGTACAGTCACCGGGCACGGTTGCCGTGCTAGCCTTGGGATCATCGGGATCGCAAATGGTAAACGGCATCATCTGCACCTCCTCCAGAAGCGCCTCGGCGACCGCCAGCGCCTGCTTACGCAATTGCGGATCAGCGCTGCTTTTTACCGTCACGTTGAACACCGAAAGCACGCCGGCAACCGCAACGCTGACGATCACGATAAAGAACACCAGCTCGATCAGGGTCAGGCCAGACATTCGGTGCAGGCGCGCATCAATATACATAGCCTGTTTCCTGCACGATTGTAATCCGGTTGGAAGCGCCGCCCACCTGGATGATTTGTCCAATGCTAGCCTGCCCCAGTGGATTAAAAGAAAAATTGCCCGGATAAGCTGCCGGCGCCGCGGAACTGAAGAAAAGCTTGCCGGATCGATCGATCACCCTATACGGCGTTGCTCCATTCGGCCCAGTCAGCCCCGAATCGCAAGCTCCGCCAAACGCAGAGGAAATGGTCAAGGTGATCGTGGCCGGAAAAGCATTGGCGGCACTAAAGGCAACGCATACGGTGCGCCGCTGTGCCACTGCGGCTTTTTGCGCGTAGCGGAGTACAGCCAGGGTTTGATCGGAAAAGGCGCGGGAATCGAAATCACTGCTATTGAAAAAGCGTGGCAGCGCAATCACGGCGAGAATGCCGATGATTATCATCACTCCTACCAATTCGACAAGTGTGAAACCCTTTTTCCTTTTGTGCATCATTAGCGTTCAGCAGTGACAAGAAATGCAAAAAAATTGCAGCAGCGTGCCCAAAGCCATGGAGCGCTCGTACCAACCTGACGGATCAGCCGCCTAATAGTGATGCAAGGTATTGCTCTATTATGCCTGATGCAGCCGCCTATAGTTTCCTAAAAGACAGTTATGCAACATTTCCTCTTTAGGTTTGCGTTTAGGATTAATTCCTAAGCAGCATTGCTCCATCTTTTTTTATTTTTAGGCTGGCACGGCCCTGATCACATATTGCAACGGCAATGCGTCATCGACAGCCATATCCGGATCTACGCCCATACTGGTTGCCATTGCTCTTATTGCCGGCAAAAAATTTTCTCGTGCTGGTTCATCGAAAATTCTTGGTATCCCCTCAACAATTTCAAATCTGGCTTCCTCGAACATGTCGATAATTGTTGCCCGAGTAAACCATCTGAGATGTGTTCTATCCAATAATCCGGAACTCTCGTAGCGGAAATCACCGCAGCTCAGTCTTGCCTGAATACTCCAGTGCTGCGCGTTTGGAATGCATGCGACGATGCTTCCACTTTCCGGAATAACTTGCCGGATTTTTGCCAGAAGCGCCCAAGGATCTTTCAAGTGCTCCAATGCATCCCCAAATATCCAGCACTCAGATAAAAGTTTGTCTCGAAGATAGCCTTCATCGACCTCTTCAATATCGAGCTCCATGACTTGATCGCAATATCGTTGTGCGAGCTGCGCATATTCGGGAACTATCTCGATTCCGATGTAATGGCTGTCTTTATTAATCCTTTTATATTCCCGCGCAAGGGCACCCGAACTGCATCCGACTTCCACCAGTCTTTTGGCATTTTTAGGAATAAACGCAAGCAGGTCAGGATTATGTTGCTCGTGAACGGGGGTTTGATGCATATAAGCTTATTCAGGGAAAACGAAAAATTTATTTGTTTAGCCTTCGGTCGCACTTATTCGCTGTATTTTTCCAGGTATTTGCCGAAGGCACCCCGCCAAGAGTCCGATCCGAACGCCCCACCGCTCTCATGAATAAGGGAAATCGGCCATGTTCCCATGCGCAAACCTTTCAATTCAGCTTGTCTGCAGAAATCCATGTCGTAGAAATGGAAGCTAAATTGAGGATCGAACCTTAATTTGCTCTTGATGAGCGTTTCACTGTCCACAATCAGCATCACGCCATCTAGAAGTTTGCAAGCCACGCCGGATGGGCCGTAACTGTCAATTTGATTACAGGGAAAACCTTTGCCATGCGCCACGATGCCACTCAGATTTTCAGCGCTATCCCATGAAAAACTGTCGTCAATAAAGGCCCACCCTGACTGCTTCGGAAGCCGACGTATGTTGCCTGCCACACCAACAATCTCGAAATTTCGCAGTGCCATTTCCACTTGATCTGTCCAGAAAAAATCAGGCAGAAGTACGTCGTCGTGGATAAAAACAAGCGTGGCCGGATCTTCTTTGGCATGGTCGATCGCCAGGTTATAAATCGTTGGCAAGCCTTGTGAATTTTCCGGAAATAGCTGCAACTCCAGGAACGGCAAGAGTTCCTTGTACAGGGAAAAAGATTTCCCCAGCGAGGTTGCGTTGAAGAATCTCTCCTGCGTAGTGCGTGTTCCGCACACCAATCTGATCTTCTTGCGATCAGATACCCTGCTGGTAACGTGCAACACCGAACTCCTTGCTCGCATGGCTGGCTGCAGGATCTCAGTACCGAGTTTATCTCCTTGACACCATGCCTGCCACATATTGCGATACAGCGTTTCCAAGTCATGCGCGAATAGCGCCGGCTGGCAGATCGGACTTTGCGACATCCTCGACCGCAAATCCAGCCGTAATTTCATCAACCGACCGGGGTCGCGGGCCAATGTGGCAGCGCCTTGCACATAATCGTCGACATCGTCGAAAATCAGCTCGCTTAGCCCAAGGTTCAACAGCGCCGACGCAGTCTGGCGGGAAACAACAGCGTCGCCAGCCAGCGTAACGATTGGAACGCCCATCCACAGCGCCTCCAGCGTCGTCATGCCTCCGTTAAATGGAAAAGGATCGAGAGCGATATCGATATCGCCGTATTGCGCAAGCATTTCCTGGTGAGAGGAACGTCCGCGCAATTCGAGCCGATCCTTGTCAATTCCATAGGCGCCGAAGCGGCGGCGCACTCCATTGGCGATGTCAGCATTCTCCAAGCTTCCTGCCTTTAACAACAAGCGGCTGTCCGGAATGGCCTTGAGAATATCAGCCCAGGCAGCGACAACCGGCTCAACCAGTTTTTCCAGGCGGTTGAAGGATCCGAACGTGATCCGGCCCGAATCCCTCGCCGGCGGCGGTGCCACGTCAGGTGCATAGTCGGGAGACGAATAGCAAAACCGCGTATGCGGCAGCCATACTGGCGTTTCGGAAAATAGCTGGCTGGACTTTACGGGCGTCGTAAACGGATCGGTGATGAAGTAATCGATGCACTCCAGGCCGGTGGAATGGAAATAGCCGATCCAGGTTGCTTGCACCGGCGCCGGTTTGCGCACGAACACCGGCAAGCGGTTATAGGCGGTGTGACCGGATAAATCGACCAGGATATCGATTTGATCTTCATGGATACGGTCCGTCAGTTCGTCGTCCGTCATCAGCAGGGCATCCACCCAAACATCGGCATTTTCACGAATCGCCGTAGTGATGGCATCGCTACGACGCATCATCGAATAGCAATGGATGCGGTAGCGCTGCCGGTCATGATGCCGCATCACGTCTCTCAACAAAAAACCGACCGGATGCGCGCCAAAATCGCCTGATACGTAACCGATCCTCAATGGCCGGTCGACTGTTTTATCCCTTTCGTTGACGAACCGCTTCCTCCCATTGTTTTTCTCGAAGCGGACCGAC
>DATFAZ010000132.1:0-8851 GCA_035254105.1 Noviherbaspirillum sp.
TGAACCTGCGCGCAGATCAGATGCAGCAAGATCAGATGCAGCGAGCAATGATTTCTTTCATGATCTCGTTCGTGCCCCCGTAGATGCGCTGGGCGCGTGCGTCGATGTAGGCGCGGGCCACCGGATACTCGAGCATGAAGCCGTAGCCGCCATGGAGTTGTACGCATTGGTCGAGCACGCGGCCCTGCAGGTCCGAGCACCAGTATTTGGCCGCAGCGGCAGCGTCGACCTTCAGTTCTCCCTTGAGCTCCAGCTCGATGCAGCGGTCAACAAACACGCGTGCAATTTGCACCTCGGTTTTCATTTCCGCCAGACTGAAGCGCGTATTCTGGAAAGTCGACACGGGTCGGCCGAAGGCTTGTCTTTCCTTGGTGTAGGCAATGGTCGATTCCAGCATGGCTTCGGCATTGGCCACCGAGGTGACGGCAATGAACAGCCGCTCCCATGCCAGTTCCTGCATCAGCATCATGAAGCCCATGCCCGGCTGTCCGACAATGTTGGTCTTGGGTACGCGCACGTTGTCAAAGAACAGCTCGCAGGTATCCTGTGCCTTCATGCCGGCTTTTTTCAGCGGTTTGCCCTTGGTGAATCCGAGGCGGTTCGCTTCGATGACGATCAGTGACACATTCTTGGCCCCGCGCGAGGCATCGCCGGTTTTGACGGCCACGATCGCCATGTCGCAATTGTAGCCATTGGTGATGAAAATCTTGGAGCCGTTGATGATGTAGTCGTCACCATCTTCGATTGCCACGGTTTTGATGGCTTGCAGATCGGACCCGCCACCGGGTTCGGACATGGCAATCGCGCTGATCACTTCGCCTGACGCGAGTTTGGGAAGCCAAGTCTGTTTCAGTTCCTCGCTGCCATAGCGCAAGAGGTAGGGCGCCACGATGTCGGAGTGCAGTGGCCAGCCGATACCGGATGCATTGGCGCGCGCCAGTTCTTCCAGCAGGATGATGCTGAACAGGCGGTCAGCGCCGGAGCCGCCATAGTTTTCTGGCATGTTGGTGCAAAGAAAACCCAAGTCACCCGCACGCTTCCAGATGTCGCGATCGACAAAACCCTGTTCTTCCCATTTTTCATGCCGGGGCATTACCTCGGTATTTACGAAGCGGCGAAAACTCTGGCGAAACTCTTCGTGGTCGGCATTAAACAATTGGCGGGGAATCATGCCTGCCTCCCGGTTTGGTGATGAATGCATGCAGTGGTGTGAACGGTGCGCATGATGGGCTCTCCTTTATGGCTGTGTAATATAAATTACCTTGGATTCGTTCGTTGCTATGGCTTATCAAAGGATGAGCCATATTGCTGTAGAAGCAATCGATACACAAGCGGGAGCGCCTAGAGCTTTTGCTCTATTTGATGGGTAATATGAATTACACGCTTGGTTAAATCTTTCGCGTGCAATATCTGCAGTTCAGGCGGCCGGTACCGTATCTGTCGAAACCCCCGGTGCTGCCGCTTCTGCAGTGGGCGTCGCACTCGAAGAGTTTTTTGCGCCGTGACTATGCTTGATCATGTCGCTCGCCTTCTCCGCGATCATCACGGTAGGCGCATTGGTATTGCCGCCTATTAGAAACGGCATGATGGACGCGTCAACCACGCGCAGGCCCTGCAAACCATGCACGCGCAATTGATCGTCTACCACTGCCATCGGGTCCTTGCCCATCTTGCAAGTGCCAACGGGATGGTAGATGGTTTCGGCGCGCTCGCGGATGAAGCTGCGGATGTCTTCATCGCTTTCATTAGCCGTGCCATTGGCGGCTTGCGGCATCAGCCAGGCACCGCGATACGGATCGAATGCGGGAGCCGCCAGTATCCTGCGTGCCATCTTCACACCCCGGACCATGTGTTCCATGTCATCGGGATGCGAAAGATAGTTGGCAAAAATATCGGGTTTTGCCATCGGATCGCGGCTGGCAAGGCGGATTTCGCCCCGGCTCTTTGGCCGCAGGTTGCAGACGTGCAGTGAATATCCCTCGCCCAGCAGAAAGCGGAAATTGCGGCCGTGGTTGGATAGTCGTGAAGACGTGAAATGGAATTGCAGGTCCGGAATTGTCTCGTCCGGGCCACTCCTTGCAAAGGCACAGCCTTCCGCTGCATTGCTGGTATACATGCCGGACCCGCTTGCGAGATAGCGCATTATTTCCCATCCGCTGCGCAGGAAATTGCGTACCGTCAGCCCGCCCGATACATGCTTTTTGCAAGCCTGCACCAGGATGACATCCAGATGGTCCTGCAGATTTTTGCCTACTCCGGGCAAGTGCGCCTGTACCGGGATGCCCGCCGCCTGCAATTCTGCGGCGTCGCCGATCCCCGACAGCATGAGCAGCTGAGGACTCTGGACAGCGCCCGCGCATAACAGGATTTCACGCGCGGCTCTGGCCTGCTTGATCATTCCCCCATGACGGTACTCCACTGCGCTCGCAGTATTGCCTTTGAAAAGCACGCGCATCGCATGGGCATCGGTAATGACCGTGAGATTTGGCCGCTGTAGCGCGGGAGCCAGATAGCCGCGCGCGGTACTGCAGCGGCGGCCGCCTTTCTGGGTGACCTGGAACAGGCCGACGCCTTCTTGTTGCGGCCCGTTGAAATCGTCGTTGAACGGAAGGCCGGCTTCGACCCCGGCCTGGATGAAGACTTTCGACAGCAGGTTAGGCGTGCGGATGTCGGCTACGTTGAGCGGGCCACCGACACCATGCCATGCGGACTCGCCGCGCTCCTGGTTTTCCGATCGTTTGAAGTAAGGCAGGACGTCGCTGAATGCCCAGCCGGCATTGCCCAGCGCTGCCCATTCGTCGTAATCATGCGGATGGCCTCGCATGTAGCACATCGCATTGGAAGAACTGCAGCCGCCCAAGGTGCGCCCGCGCGGCCAGAATAATTTTCGGCCACCCAGCTCCGGCTCGCTGCGAGTGTGAAATTGCCAGTTCAGGACCTTGCTATACATCATCCACAAAATGCCCATCGGCATGTGAATCAGCGGATGGGAATCCCGCGGGCCTGCTTCAAGCAGGCAAACCGTGACATTGGCATCTTCTGTCAAACGCGATGCAAGCACGCAGCCGGCGGAACCGCCGCCGACGATGATGTAGTCAAACATATCTGTCTCCTCGCGAGCTTTCCGGATTCCAGTCAAACCGTTGAAGCACTCTGGATGCCTGATGCGTATTTATGAACGCATCGTATGCCTGAAAAGAGGAGAACGTCACTATTAAGAATCGTGCGGGTTGCGATCTGCTAAAGGTATTTCCGGGCAGGGAGCCCATAAAAGTTGCAATAAAAATATCTTGTTCACATGCTCGCCGGCTAGGTCCTGGCTATGCCTTGCAAAAAGGCATGTTCGAGCAATAGCCCAGACACGATGCATGCCTGTAGTTTTCGTCATATCCGCTACGATAGTTCTGCATGTGTCGCAAATAAACTGCACGCCTCAACGAAATAACAATATCCGATGAGGCCGAAGCTTTTAAGATGGATGCAAGGTGGTGAATTCCGAACCTTCTTGGCACCAGCAACCGTAAATTGGTCTCATCCGAGCGGAGACGTGTATGAGTCAACATTTGCAAGATCTGCGCACGCGGACATTCGAACGCGTGCTGGCGCAGGCAGGCGCTGCGGCAACTGCACCTGCAACTGCGCCGGTCGCCTCACTGATACAGGCATGGCTGCATTCCCTTGAAGAAGAGGATGTAGCGGGCATTACCGCCGACAGCCTTGCACCACCGCTATGGGCCGGCTTCTCCGGCCTCGCCAGATGGGCGCCGCAGGAAGGCTGTCGCATCGAGACTTTGCAGTACGCGGACAAGCGTGGCGGCCATGTCACTGCATTGCTGGTCCTGAATCAGGATATGCCTTTTCTCGTTGATTCGATCGTCATGGCCATGCGCAGGCGGCGCCTGCCATCGCGTGCGGTGCTCAATGCCGTGCTGTCGGTGCAGCGCGCTGAAGACGGCAATCTGATGCATGCAGCCAAGTCTTCCGCCGGCGGCGCGCTTGAATCGTATGTGTTATGCCTGATGGCCGAAGAGCTCAATCACAAGGACCTCGATGCGCTGTTATCCGCGATCCGCATGGCAGCCAGCGATGCCGCGGTGGTATACCGCGATGCCGATGCGCTGCGTGAAAAAATGGCCGCTGTTGCAGCCTCGGTGAACGATCCTGCCCAGGAGGAAGTCGCCGCCTTTCTTGAATGGGCCGGCAGGGAAGGTTTCGAAACATTCGGATATGCACGTTACCAAGTGGTTGCCGGGCAACGCGAACTGGTGCGCGAAGAGGGTAGTGCGCTTGGCGTGCTGGCCGACAAAACGCATCCCGTCTATGGCAATTGTTTGGCCGGCATTCCGGGCGACCTTGAGACGCTGGCTGCCCGCAAAAATACACTGTCAGTCGTCAAGGCGGATGCACAGTCAACCCTGCACCGCGACCAGCAGCTTGATTTCATCGGTGTGCGCGAGGCCGACCATACCGGCGCGATACAGGGCGAGCACTGCTTCATCGGCCTGTTTTCGCGCGCCGCTGCTGCCAGTACGCTGCAGCAGCAACCATTCGCACGCGGTCGCATCAAGGAAGTGCTGGCGCTGGCGGGCGTGCGCTCGGAAGGATTCCGTGCCGAGAAGTTCCTCGAAATACTGGAGTCCTTGCCGCGCACAGAAGTGATGGAGGCCGATACCGCGTGGCTGGCCGAGGTGTGCGGCGCAGTGGTAGCGTTGTACAAGCAGCCGCGCGCAAAAGTGTTCGCACGTCGCGACGTGTATGGCCGCCATCTGAATGTTTTGATATACATGCCGCGCGAGCAGTACAGCGCGCATCTGGCCGATGCTTTAGCACTGAACTTGCGCGGCATCTCGGGCGCGCGTGAGGTACAGGTACAGACCATGCTGGGAGAAGGGCCGCTGGCCCGCCTGTACCTAATAGCAACTGCCGCCAGCATGGCCCTGGAGCTGGATGAAGGCATACAGAAGCCGCTGCTGGCCACGCTGGAAGGCTGGTACGACAGCTTTGACGAGCTGATCGACGGCACCGAAAGTGCAAGCCTGCGGCAGGCACTGCGCAGACTGAGAAGCCTCCTGCCTCCCGATTACATTACCGCTGCCTCACCCCGCGTCGCCTATCGCGACCTGCTCATGCTGCTCGACCAGCCGCAACCATCGCGCATAAAGGTGCGTATCGAGAGCGCAGCCGGGGAGGCCGCCACCATCCGGCTGTATTCTGTCAACAGCGTGCCGGCCCTGTCGCAAATCCTGCCGCCGCTGCACAATGCCGGCGTTGCGATCCAGCGTGAGCGCACATATGCGCTCCCCGCGCCGGACGGCACTCGGCTATTCGTGTCCAGCCTGTCGGTCGATGCGCAAAGCGCAGTGAAGCTGGCGCAGCCGCAAGTCGCACTGGCCGCGCAGGAATTGTTCCAGGCGCTCTTTAACGACGAGGCCGAGGACGGACGCATGAATGCGCTGGTGATCGAAGCCGGCCTGAACATGCGGGAAGTGCAGCTGGTTCGTGCCTACACCAGCTTCTGGCGTCAGGCCGGATGCCGTTTCAGCCTGCGCTATATGGCCGAACGATTGAAGACGCAACCAGCGCAAGTGCGCACGCTGGTCGAGAGTTTCGTCGAGCGTTTCGATCCGGCCGTGCCTGCGGAGCAGCGCGCGTCCGGCACGCGCGCGCTTTCTTCGTTCAGGCTGCAACTGGCCGACATCAATCATGCGGATACCGAAAATATCCTGCGCGGCATCGCAGAAATGATGCTGGCAACTGTCCGTACTTCGTACTTCCAGCAAGCGCAGACGGGCGATACCATCGTTCTCAAGTTCGATAGTAGCCAGTTAACCCTCCTGCCGCAGCCGCGCCCCTACCGCGAAATTTTCGTATTTGCACGCCGTTTCGAGGGCGTGCATCTGCGCGGCGGCCCGGTGGCGCGAGGCGGGCTGCGCTGGTCTGACCGCATGGAAGACTACCGTACTGAAGTGCTCGGCCTGGTCAAGGCGCAGATGGTCAAGAATGCGGTCATTGTTCCGGCGGGTGCCAAAGGCGGCTTTGTCTGCAAGATGATGCCGAAGGACGCCGCACGCGAGGTCGTTGCGGCGGAAGGCGAGGCTGTGTACCGGCAGTTTATCGCCGGCCTGCTGGATGTGACGGACAACCGCGTACGTGGCGAAATCATGCGACCCGCCGAGACGGTGTGCTACGACGACGCCGATCCCTATCTCGTGGTTGCGGCCGACAAGGGCACTGCAACCTTCTCCGACATCGCCAACAGCATCGCTCTGAAGCGCGGCTTTTGGCTGGGCGACGCGTTCGCCTCGGGCGGATCGGTCGGTTACGACCACAAGAAGCTCGGCATCACCGCAAGAGGCGCATGGGAAGCGGTCAAGCGCCATTTCTACGAGATTGGGCATGATCTCGGCGCAGTGCCCATCGCGGCGGTCGGTATCGGCGACATGTCGGGCGACGTGTTCGGCAACGGCATGCTGCTGTCGCGCCAACTGAAGCTGGTGGCGGCCTTCGACCACCGGCATATTTTTATCGATCCGGCACCGGATGCCGATGCCTCCTTTAATGAACGTCACCGCTTGTTCGCGCTGCCGCGCTCGTCCTGGGACGATTACGACAAAAATCTTATCTCTGCGGGCGGCAGTGTATGGCCGCGCACCGCGCGCAGCATCGAGCTGTCGCAACAGGCGCGCGCCGCGCTCGGCATCGAGGCGGAGAGCCTGACGCCAGAGGACCTGATTCATGCAATCCTGCTGGCGCCGGTAGACCTGCTCTATAACGGCGGCATCGGCACCTACATCAAGGCGTCGACCGAAACCCACGAACAGGTAAAGGACCGGGCCAACGACGCGATCCGTGCAGACGGCAAGGAGCTGCGCTGCAAGGTCGTGGCCGAAGGCGGCAATCTCGGTGCCACGCAGGCCGGCCGGATCGAATTTGCGCTGAAGGGCGGGCACATCTTCACCGATGCCATCGACAACTCGGCCGGGGTCGACTGCTCTGATCATGAAGTGAATGTAAAAATATGGCTCGACGCCGAGGTCAATGCTGGCAAGCTTGCTGCGGACAAACGCAATCAATTGCTGAGCGATATCACGCAAGACATCGTCGCCCTTGTCCTGCGCGACAACCGGCTGCAAACGCAGTTGCTGGTGCGGGAAGCGCAGGCTCAGGCCGATGCCGCGGTATTGGATAGTTACGCGAACCTGATCACCAATCTGGAAACCGAAGGCGTCCTCACGCGCAAACTGGAATATTTGCCAAGCACCACCGAGCTGACGACGCGCAGAGCCGAAAGCCGCGGACTGACCACGCCGGAACTCGCCGTCGTTATCGCGCATGTAAAAAACCGCTACAAGCGCATGCTGGCCGAACTGGATCTCACAGGGCAAACATGGGCCCGAGCGCTACTGACGCCATATTTTCCGCAGGCGCTGGTCGCCACGCGGGATGTGCTGGAGCATCCGCTGGCAAATGCCATCCTGGCTACCGTGCTCGCCAACGAATCGGTCAATCGCTGCGGGCCTGTCATGATTGGGGAGATCGCACGCAGGCGCGGTGCGGAGGAAACCGAGGTGATCTGCGCCTGGGCGCAGGCATGGTCGGCATTGAATCTGGCACCGGTATTTGCGGCACTTGATACCTATGCACTGCAAGTGCCGCGCGAAGTATCCAAGGCGGTCGACCAGCGCACCCGCTCGCTGCAGCGGGCCATCATCGACGGCATGTTGTCGGTGTCGATGTCGGTGTCTGAGCGGCAGCTGCGCGATTCGGATGCTTTGACGGCGCTGACGCTTTTGTTCAATCAGCCCGAAGCGGTGCGGGAGTTGACGCCGGCACTGGATTCCACGCTGGCCTTGCAGGGATTGCCGGTGGAATTTGCGCAGGCGTGCCAATCGGTAGAAGCGATCGAAGGCATTGCCGACTTCCTGTTCGCCGGCCTGTCCGTACCGCGCCCGCCGGATATGAGCCTGCAGCAGCTGCTGAAGATGGGCATGGCCCTGCGTCGCCAGGTTGGCATCGATAGCCTGGAGCGGATACTGATGCATATGCCAGCAAGTACGACTCAGGAACCGCTGCGCGACCATGCGCTGCAGGTCTTGCGGCGTGCGCAGCAGCGCCTGCTGACCCGCGTTTTGCAGCAGATGCCAGTCGCAGCAGAGCAGACGGAGAATCCCGCTGCATGGATCGAAACGCTGGTCAACAAACTGAAAATAGGCACCCGGGCCGCCGATGTTGCGGGCCAGCAGAACCTGGAGCATGCGGTGCTGGATGTCTGGACCTTGTCTGAGGCAACCGCTTCCGCCGTGGAGATTGCGTGATGTCTGCAGCCACTGGAAACATCGTGTCTGCGAGGGTGCGCGCGCTGGCGGCGGGAGACTTTGCCCATATCGCTGCCAGTTTTTCTGCTGCCGGCTTCACCGTGCAGACGCCCGGCCCCGGCATTCTGCAACTGACGAGGCCAGAGTCACCGCAGTCCCCTATCCGGTTGCTGTTGTCGGCAGGCATTCACGGCGATGAAACCGCACCGATAGAAATGCTGGCCGATCTCCTGCATATGCTCGCATCCACACCGCGCGCGCTGGTTCCAGACCTGATGGTGGTCGTGGGTAACCCTGACGCTATTGAATCAGGAGCACGATTCATCGATGCCGATTTAAATCGCCTGTTCCGTGACGATCGCGGCAAGTTGGCATCCACCATGGAAGCCAGGCGCGCCGATGCCATCATGCACGCGACCAGCAGCTTTTTCAGCAAACCGGATATCGACAAGTGGCATTTCGATCTGCATACCGCAATCCGTCCTTCGCTGTACCCGACGTTTGCCATCGTGCCGGATAGCGTTTTTGGCGGCCAG
>DATFAZ010000133.1:0-20005 GCA_035254105.1 Noviherbaspirillum sp.
TCCGTATGCCGAACTGGTGCGCCAGTGGAGCACCTTCCATCCGGAATTCGCCTATTTGCCGCGCAAGTTCAAGATCGCGTTCAACGCTGCCAAGGAAGACCGTGCAGCGATCATGATGCACGACATTGGCATCCAGATCGTTAAAAATGAGCAGGGCGAAATCGGTTATCGCGTGCTGGTCGGCGGTGGCCTCGGCCGCACCCCGATCCTTGGCAGCTTCATTCGCGAGTTCCTGCCATGGCAGCATCTGCTGACATATATCGAAGCCGTTCTGCGGGTTTACAACCAGTACGGCCGTCGCGACAACAAGTTCAAGGCCCGTATCAAGATTCTGCTGAAAGCCACCGGCGTTGAGGAATTCGCACGCATGGTTGAAGAGGAATGGGCCGACCTGAAAGACGGCCCCGGCACCCTCACCGAAGAAGAGTTCAAGCGCATCGCCGCCTACTTCGCCCCACCGGCATACGAAACGCTGGCAAACGAGGATGCGAAGCTCAAGCAGCAACGCGCGGAAAGCAAGGCCTTCGACAACTGGATGAAACGCAACGTCAAGCCGCACAAGGTTTCCGGATATGCAGCCGTCGTCCTGTCGCTGAAAAAGCCGGGCGTACCACCGGGTGATGCGACCGCCGAGCAAATGGACTTTGTAGCCGACCTGGCCGATCGCTACAGCTTCGGCGAATTGCGCGTCACGCACGAGCAGAATCTGGTGCTGGCGGACGTCAAGCAATCCGAACTGTTCGCCCTGTGGCAGGAAGCCAAGGCACATCATCTGGCCACGCCAAATATCGGCTTGCTGACGGATGTGATCTGCTGCCCCGGCGGCGATTTCTGCTCGCTGGCGAATGCCAAGTCGATTCCGATCGCGGCAGCCATCACCGAGCGCTTCGAGGATATCGATTTCCAGCACGACATCGGCGAGATCGAGTTGAACATGTCCGGCTGTATCAATGCCTGCGGTCACCATCACATCGGCAACATCGGCATTCTCGGCGTCGACAAGGACGGTTCAGAGTGGTACCAAGTTTCGATCGGTGGCGCGCAAGGCAACAATAGTGCGATCGGCAAGATCATCGGTCCGTCGTTCTCGGCCCAGCAAGTGCCAGGCGTGATCGACCGCCTGCTGCAGGTCTATGTCCGCAATCGCTTCGAAGGAGAGCGCTTCATCGAAACGGTACGCCGTATCGGCCTGGAGCCGTTCAAGGAATATGTCTATGCTTCGCCGATAGCCGGTGGAGAACTGGTGGGGGAAGATGAATATGCGTGAAATCATTAAGGACAAAGTTGTCGTCAATGATGACTGGACAGTATTGCGACTGGCAGAAGGCGACACTCCGGAAACAGTTAACATCCCGGCAGGGAAATTCATCGTGCCGCTGACCGTCTGGGAAGCGCAACGCACCCGTTTGCAAAACCGCACGGATATCGGCGTTTGGATCGCCAGCCACGAACGGCCGGAGGTCCTGAAGGAAGACGTCGCAAAACTGCCAGTGATCGCTGTCGATTTTCCGAAATTTTCGGATGGTCGGGGATACTCGATTGCTTATAACCTGCGCGCCCGGCTAGGTTTTACCGGAGAATTGCGGGCAATTGGCGATGTGCTGCGCGACCAGATGTTTTACATGCAGCGCGTCGGCTTCAATGCATTTGCGACACGCGAAGACCGCAGTATCCACGATGCACTGAAAGGCTTGTCTGATTTCTCGGAAGCCTACCAGACCGCATGGGACCAGAAGCAGCCTTTGTTCCGCCGCGTCGAGCGCGGGCAAAAAGCAGCACAGGAATGACGTGATGAAAACCGACGACTTCGCCGGCTTGGTCGCCGCAACGCAGGAGACATTGCAACGAATCGCCAGCGACTTTTCGCCTGCCGTATTCGCATCCAGCCTGGCGGCAGAAGACATGGTGCTGACCGACCTGATTCTGCGGTCGAAGCTGCCGATTGCGATCTTCACCCTGGAAACCGGGCGCCTGCATAAGGAAACGCTGGGCATGGTCGACCGCATCAAGGATGTCTACAACTATGAAATCCAGCTGTACAAACCGGAGTCGGCAGCAGTCGACGCCTACGTACAGCAGCATGGCTTGAATGCTTTCTATGACAGTGTCGACATGCGCAAGGAATGCTGCCGTATCCGCAAGGTCGAGCCGCTGAACCGTGCGCTTGCCGGCAACAAGGCCTGGATCACTGGCCAGCGCCGTGCGCAATCAACTACCCGTGCGGAACTCGCCGTGCATGAAAACGACGAGGCGCACGGCATGAGCAAGTTCAATCCGCTGGCAGACTGGACGGAAGACGATGTCTGGACTTATATCCGCAGCAACAAGGTTCCGTACAATCCGCTGCACGACAAGGGCTATCCGTCGATCGGATGCGAACCCTGTACTCGCGCCATCCAGCCGGACGAGGATGTGCGAGCCGGGCGCTGGTGGTGGGAGAACCCGGAATCGAAGGAATGTGGCCTGCATGTAGTCGATGGCAAGCTCGTCAGAATCAAATCCATAGCGTAAAAAAATACATCATGAATACCGCAGTCGAAAAACTTTTTTTGGATGCCGCCAGCAACCGTCACCTGGATTGGCTGGAATCGGAAGCGATCCATATCATGCGCGAGGTGGCTGCAGAGTGCACTAATCCGGCCCTGCTGTTTAGCGGCGGCAAGGACTCCGTTGTACTGCTGCGCATCGCCGAGAAGGCCTTCCGCCCAGGGAAATTTCCGTTCCCGCTGGTGCATATCGATACTGGCCACAATTTCCAGGAAGTGATCGAATTCCGCGACCGGCGCGCCAAGGAACTGGGCGAGCGCCTGATCGTGCGTTCGGTTGAAGACTCGATCAAGCGCGGGACCGTACGCCTGCGCAATCCGCAAACGGATTCGCGTAATGCAGCACAAGCGGTGACGCTGCTGGAAACCATCGCCGAATTCAATTTCGATGCCTGCATCGGCGGCGCACGCCGCGATGAAGAGAAGGCGCGTGCGAAGGAGCGCATATTCTCCTTCCGCGACGAATTCGGCCAGTGGAATCCGAAAGCACAGCGCCCGGAACTGTGGGACTTGTATAACACCCGCGTGCATCCGGGTGAGAACATGCGCGTCTTCCCGATTTCCAACTGGACCGAGCTCGATGTGTGGCAATACATCGCCCGCGAAAAACTGGCGCTGCCACCGATCTATTTTGCGCACGAGCGCCAGGTGATTCCGCGCAATGGCCTGCTGGTACCACTGACCGATCTGACTCCGCCACGCGAAGGCGAAACCGTGGAAACACGCGTGGTGCGCTTTCGCACCGTTGGCGATATTTCCTGCACCTGCCCGGTTGCGTCGGACGCAGCGGATGTGGACGCGATCATAGCCGAAACAGCAGTGACACAAATTACAGAGCGCGGCGCAACCCGCATGGATGATCAGACATCCGAGGCATCGATGGAAAAACGCAAGAAGGAAGGGTATTTCTGATGGGTGCAACAATGAATGCGGCTGTCGCTGCAGAACAAAATTTGTCGATCGAAGCTGGCGCAGAGCGTACCGAGCGCGGCCTGCTGCGTTTTATCACCGCGGGTTCGGTTGATGATGGCAAAAGTACGCTGATCGGCCGACTGCTGTTCGACAGCAAGGGCATTTTTGCCGACCAGCTCGATGCGATTTCGCGCGCCAAACACAAGCGCACCGTGGGCGATACAGTCGACCTGTCGCTGTTAACCGACGGGCTGGAAGCCGAGCGCGAGCAAGGAATCACCATCGACGTTGCGTATCGCTATTTTGCAACGCCCAAGCGCAAATTCATCATCGCCGACACACCGGGCCACGAGCAGTACACCCGCAATATGGTCACCGGCGCATCGACTGCCGATGCGGTCATCATCCTGGTCGACGTATCGAAAGTGAAGTTGGGTGAAGACGGCAGCGTTGAGTTACTGACACAGACCAAACGCCATTCGACCATTGCTCACCTGCTGCGCATCGAACATGTGATCGTCGCAATTAACAAGATGGACCTGGTCGACTACGACCAGACCGTGTATGAGCGTATCGTCGCCGCATATCGGACATTTGCAGAACAGCTCGGCCTGAAGGACGTGCATGCAATTCCGCTGTCTGCACTGGCAGGCGACAACGTGGTCGACGCGGGCGACAAGATGCCGTGGTATCGCGGCCCGACGCTGATCGAACTGCTCGAATCGCTTTCCGTCTACGATGAATCGCACGACGAGCCATTCCGTTTTCCGGTGCAGCTGGTGGCCCGTCACAACGGCCATGAAGCCAACGATTTCCGCGGCTACATGGGCCGCATCGAGGCCGGCAAGGTGTGTAAGGGCGACAAGCTGGTGGTTCAGCCAAGCGGACAAACGGCGACCGTCAAGGACATCCTGACACTGGAAGGTTCGCTGGATTCCGCGGCAGTAGGCCAATCGATCACCTTGCTGCTGGAAGAATATCTCGACATTTCACGCGGCGATATGCTGGCAACTGCAACCCGCCCTGCGACGTTGCTGAAGTCGGTCGCTGCCGATATCTGCTGGCTGTCCGAAGAACCGCTCGACATGCGTCGCAAATACTGGCTGAAACACACCACCAAACAGGTGGCCGCCCGCGTTACCAGGGTCGATACACTGCTTGACATCAACACCCAGGAACGCCGCCCTGCCGACGCACTGAAACTGAATGACATCGCCACCGTGGCAATCAACGTGCAGCAGCCGCTGGCTGCCGATGCCTACGACGCGATCCGCTCGACCGGTGCCTTTATCCTGATCGATGAAGTCACGCATCAGACGGTTGCCGCCGGCATGATCCGGCTTTCCTGATCAACGCAGCCGCATGCTGAAAAAGACCGGCAAGGTATACCTGCTCGGCGCCGGCCCCGGCGCCGTTGATCTGATCACGGTGCGCGGCGCGCGCATTCTTGCGCAAGCCGACGCCGTACTGTACGACGCACTGGTAACCGAAGAAATGCTGGAGCTGTGTCCGCAGGCGGTGAAAATCCCTGTCGGCAAGCGATCGGGGCAGCGTTCAACGGCGCAGGCGGAAATCAATCGCCAGCTGGTGGAATGTGCAAAAAATCACAGGCTGGTGGTGCGCCTCAAGGGCGGCGACCCGATGATGTTCGGGCGCGCAGATGAAGAGTTGCGCGCTCTGGAGGCAGAGAATATCGAGGTGGAGGTCATTCCCGGCATCACCTCCGCACTTGCGGCAGCAGCGTCTTCCCGGCAACCGCTGACCAAACGCGGAATCGCGCGCAGCGTCGCATTTTTCACATCAAGCACTGCTCCCGGCCATCCCGACCAGGCCACCTTGCCGGACTGCGACACCCTGATCCAGTACATGGGCGGCAAGGAAGCGATTAGCACTGCACGAAAACTGCTGCAGCAAGGACGTTCGCCCACACTTCCTGTTGTAGTAATCGAAAACTGCAGCCGGGCTAACGAGCGCATATTGCGCCTGCAATTACGTGATCTGGAACAAGGCCTGACGGAGTGCCATGGGCCGGTGCTGGTGATGATTGGCGAGGCGATGGCAGCGCGGACTTAAGCAGGCGATCCTTGCAGTCGAGACAAGGATGCTCGCACTATCACTGAAACTATCACTGAAGTGCGAGCGTGGGAGAACGTTTCACTGCACAGGCAGCGACAGGGTGCTTATGCAGTATTTTGCAATCGCGTTCAGTACCGCAGCGTCTTCGCCTACTGCTGCAGCAGCGTTCAACTTTAAATGTGGATAATCCGTTTTCAGTTGCTCCAGCATTACCGGCAGATCGCGCAAGACATGCCCGCCCTGTCCGAAAAATACCGGGACGACCGTCACTTCGGAACAGCCAGACTGCACAAGCTGTTGAACCAATTCAGGCAAACGCGGCGTCATGAATTCCAGGAATGCAAGCGACACCGCCACATCCGGTTGCTGGTCCTCGACGATCTTTTGCAGGCGCTGGAATGGCTCAGCCCAGCGAGGATCGCGGGCACCATGGGCAAACAGAACAAGAGCTCGCTTCATTGTCATTTCCTAATGTCTTTGCACCCACAGCAAGCTTGCAATCGCAATCATCAAAAAGATTGCGCTCGGCAGCACTGCCGTGGTCAATGGGGGCCAGGTATTCAGCAGTCCCAGGTGGGAGAAAAGGCTGTTGAGTAACTGGAATCCCACACCAATCATGATGCCGATAAAGATCTTCAGGCTTACTCCACCGGCGCGGAAATGCAGATAGGCGAATGGCAGTGCAAGCGCCATCATCACCAGCACTGCAAACGGATAAACTAGTTTTTTCCAGAATGCGATTTCGTAGCGCCCGGCATTCTGGCTGTTTTCTTCCAGGTGCTGGGTGTACATTGCCAGCCCATACGCCGACATACGATCCGGATCGACGAACAGCACCGAAAGAATGTCGGGCGTAATTTCCGATACCAGATCCCTGGCTGCGACCGTCTTGGTTGAGACTGTAGCCGTCAGATCGGTGGTCTTGGCAGAGAAGCTGGTTTCCGACACATTCGCCAGGCGCCAGACATTCCCGCCCTTATAATCGGCATATGCCGCCGTCACTACTCCGGACAGGTGGAAATCGCGATCGAACTCATAGACCTTCACGCCCTGCAACTGTCCTTCCGTACTGACGTTCTTGACATTAATAAATCGCGACCCGACGGTTTCGCCAGTCAGCCCGTGTGCACGAATGACATCCTTGGTCCAGAGGCCAGAACGGAACTCCTGGGAAATCGACGCATCCTGCGCCTGCAACTTCAGTCTTTCAGCCATCTTGCTGCTGGCCGGCGCAATGAATTCGCCGAACAAGAAAGTAATCAGTACCAGAACGATCCCCACCTTGGCCAGTATCCAGCCGGCCATTCCGGTAGACAAACCAGAAGCCCGCATGATCGTGAACTCCGAGCGGGCACCCAACTGGGCGAGCGCATAAATTGTTCCGATCAATGCCGCAATGGGCATGAGGTCATACACATAGCCTGGTAGCCCCATCGTCACGTACAGAAAGGCGTGTTGCAACTGGTAGCCGCCACGCCCGACTGCCGGGAGCTCAGCAATCAGGTCGAAAAACGCAAACAGCGCGAGGAATGCAATCAGCGCAAAGAATACTGCGCCAATGATTTCGGACGACACGTAGCGATGCAATACTTTCATTGGGCAGCCGCTTTCCTGAAGAGAGGCATGCGCTTGAATGCCGCCCAGACGGTTGCGGGGTGATACTGGCTATTGATGAACAGCCGCCATGAGAACAACAGGATGATCAGGAGCGCTGCGACCAGATGTATCGGCCACCATGCTACTCCCCATGACAGCTTTCCCTGCACAACCATTGCCTGAAACACGCTGAGCATGTTGCTATAGATGACAAACAGCAGCAAGGCGATCAGCAGGTTGGCGGAACGTCCGCCACGGGGATTGACGAAGCCCAGTGGAATCGCGAGCAGCATCAACAACAGCCCCATTAACGGAACAGATACGCGCCATAGCATTTCTGCGCTGTTGAATTTGTTGAAGTCCGCCAGCAGCACTGGGGTGGGCAGGGAGCGTGCCGACAAGTCTCCGACCAGCGCCTCCGATTGACGCGCTACCAGGACGCCGTAACGCTCGAATTCCATGATACGCAAACCCGATTGGTCCGCAATACCGTCGTAGCGGCGTCCCTGGCTCATCACCAGGAATTTGTCGCCCTGGCCATCGAAATCGATCGTACCTTCCCTGGCCACGACGATGCTGCTTTTGCCGTTCTTGACTGTATTGACAAACACGTTCTTGACTTTCGTCGCATCGCCGCTCACGCCCTCGACGAAAAAGATACGGTCCGAAGAGGAGGATTCCTGGAATTTTCCGGGAGACACCTTGGCAATATCATCCCGTTTCTGAAAACGTTCCTGAAACTCCGCGCTTTGGCGGTTTGCCCACGGTGTCACAACAAAACTGAGAAGAGCAGTCAGGAGCACAATCGGCATGCCAAACATCATGATCGGCTTGATCCAGTGCGACAGGGATAGGCCAGAAGCAAACCACACCACCATTTCAGAGTCCTGATAGCTGCGTGTGACAACCACCAACACCGAAATAAATCCGGCAAGGACCAGAATGATGGGGAGATATTTGAGTGCGGCAAAACCGATCAGTGCGATCACATCCTGCGACGCCACCTTGCCACCAGCAGCGCGGCCAAGGATTTTGATTAGCATCACAGTTATTGTGATGGTAAAAAGCGTGGTGAAGACAGCGCCAGCGGTACTTACCAATTCGCGTCGAAGAGCGCGCTGAAAGATCATTGAATTGAAGACTATAATTGCGTCTGGAGAAGGAGCGACCCATGGACTTTAGCATAAAACCTATCGACGCAAAAACCGGCCTTGCCGGCATCAAGACAGGCTGTATCGCAGTTGCTGTATTTGAAGACAAGAAACTATCGCAAGCCGCACGCGAACTCGATCGAAAGGGCAGTATCACTGCAGCCTTGAAGTCGGGCGACATTACCGGGAAAACGGGATCGACCCTTCTGCTGCGCGGACTCGACGGCGTTGCGGCAGAGCGCATTCTTCTTGTGGGACTAGGCAAGGACGACAGCCTCAACGACAAAACCTTCGTGTCGGCCATGCAGTCGGTTGCCCGGGCATTTTCTTCCCTGGGTGCCAACGATGGCGCCATTGCCCTTCCCTTCGAAGAAATCAAGGACCGTGACGCTGCGTGGGCTGTTCGTGCTGGCGTGCTGGCCATGCGCGATGCCGCCTACCGCTTCGATACGATGAAAAGCAAGAAGGAACCTGAGTCGAACGGAATCAAGAAAGTTGCCTTTATCATCGCCGACAGCGCCACCGCGGCCAAAAACGCAATAGCGCAAGGCATTGCGGTCGCCAACGGCATGGATTTGACCAAGGATCTCGGCAACCTGCCCAGCAATATCTGCACGCCGACCTATCTTGCCAACACCGCAAAAAAACTCGCAAAGGAATTCGGATTCGGCATCGAGGTATTAGAGCGCAAGCAGATCGAAGCGCTGAAGATGGGCAGCTTCCTGGCCGTGACCAAGGGCAGCGAGGAACCGCCGAAATTCATCGTCCTTAAGCACATGGGCGGCAAGGCAAAGGATGCGCCGACAGTCCTGGTTGGCAAGGGCATCACGTTCGACAGCGGCGGCATTTCGATCAAGCCCGGCGCGGGCATGGATGAGATGAAGTACGACATGTGCGGTGCTGCGTCCGTGCTTGGCACTTTCCGCGCGATCGGCGAGCTCGGCCTGAAGCTGAACGTCATTGGCGTTATCCCGACCTGCGAAAACATGCCTTCTGGCCGTGCGTCCAAACCCGGTGACGTAGTTACTTCCATGTCCGGCCAAACCATTGAAATCCTGAACACTGATGCCGAAGGACGCCTGATCCTGTGCGATGCGCTGACCTATGTGGAGCGTTTCAAGCCGGCAGCTGTCGTCGATGTCGCGACGCTCACCGGGGCCTGCGTGACTGCGCTCGGTCATCACAATACCGGCCTGTTCACGCGCCATGATGACGCCCATGATGAACTGGCAAACGAACTGCTTGAAGCCGGCAAGGCAAGCGGTGACACTGCATGGCGCATGCCGATTGAAGAGCCCTATCAGGATCAATTGAAGTCAAACTTTGCCGACATGGCGAACATCGGCGGCCCGCCTGGCGGCAGCATCACCGCAGCCTGCTTCCTTGAGCGTTACACCAAAAAATATACGTGGGCGCATCTCGACATTGCCGGAACCGCATGGAAGAGCGGTGCCGCAAAGGGTGCCACAGGCCGCCCGGTGCCGTTGCTGACGACGTTCCTGCTTAATAAGGCAAATGACCGGCAAAATGATCGGCCGACTGACCAACCAGTCAAGCGGGCGAATAGCAAGAAGGTGGCATGAAGCTCGCCACCTGGAATGTCAACTCGCTGAAAGTCCGTCTGCCACAGGTTTTGCAGTGGCTGACGGATAATCCGGTCGACGTGCTGTGCCTGCAGGAGACCAAGCTGACGGATGACAAATTCCCGGCAGCCGAGATCGAAAAGGCCGGTTATCACGCCGTATTCTCCGGCCAGAAAACCTATAACGGCGTCGCCATCCTGTCCAGGCACCCGGTGGGTAACGTAGTCAGGAACAACCCGCGACTGGAAGATGAACAGCAGCGCATCATCGCTGCCACCATCGAGGGCATGCGCGTGGTGTGTGCTTATATCCCCAACGGGCAATCGGTCGGCTCGGACAAGTACCAGTACAAGCTGAAATGGCTGGAAGCGCTGCACACCTGGCTTGCTGAAGAATACAAGCAGCATGAGAGCCTGGCGCTGCTGGGCGATTACAACATCGCGCCCGAAGATCGCGACGTACACGACCCGGTTGCGTGGCAAGGCAATGTGCTGGTTTCAGAACCGGAACGGGCTGCTTTCCACAGACTGATCGACCTCGGCTTCAAGGACGCATTCCGGCTTTTCGAACAGCCCGAAAAAATCTACAGCTGGTGGGATTACCGAATGATGGCTTTCCGTCGCAACATGGGCCTGCGGATCGACCATATCTTGTTGTCGCCGGCGCTGGCGTCCCGCTGCAGTGCTTGTGTTGTCGATAAAGTCCCACGCAAGTGGGAACAACCGTCGGACCACGCACCGGTCGTGGCAACTATCGACTGACACTGTCTGTACCGATTATCGGTTCCTGAGGTTTGCCGGAGCGTGCATAAAAAAATCCCGGGCGGTTACCGAACCGTCCGGGATTTTTTACGATTATCCGGAATGACAACCGCAGTCTAATGCCGCAACTTTAGCTCGCCAAAGCCGCGATCACCTGCTGCAGCGACGCCGGATCCTCGATCGTTGTCAGGTCACCCGGATCGCGCCCTTCGCAGATTGCCTGAATCGAGCGGCGCAGCAGCTTGCCGGAGCGCGTTTTCGGCAGAATCGTCACGAAATGCACGCGCGACGGCCGGGCAACGGCGCCGAGCTGCTTGTCGACTACAGCCATGACTTCCGCTTCCAGCGCCTTCTTGCCCTCCGGCGTTGCAGCCAGATCGGCATTCTTCAGAATCGCAAACGCTACCGCGACCTGCCCTTTCAGCTTGTCCTCGACGCCGACCACCGCGACTTCGGACACGTTCGGATGGCTGGAAATGCTTTCCTCGATCTCGCGCGTGCCGAGACGATGGCCGGCGACGTTGATCACATCATCCGTACGGCCGAGGATGAAGTAGTAGCCGTCGGCATCCCGGATACCCCAGTCGAATGTCGAATAGACCTGCTCCTTGAAATTCGCCCAGTAGGTTTTCACGAAGCGCTCGTCGTCGCCATACACGGTCTGCATGCAACCGGGGGGCAGCGGGCCGTCGATGACAACCACGCCCTTTTCATTCGCACCGCATTCTGCGCCGGTGGTTTCATTGAGGAGCTTGACCTTGTAACCGTACATCGGCACACCGGGGCTGCCAAGACGGGTGGCCTTGTCTTCGATGCCCTTGGCCACCGATAGGATCGGCCAGCCGGTTTCGGTCTGCCAGTAATTGTCGATGATGGGCACGCCCAGTTCCGACGAAATCCATTGCGAAGTCGTCTCGTCCAGAGGTTCGCCAGCAAGGTACAGCGCCTTCAGCGAGGACAGGTCGTACTTCTTCATGAATTCCGGCGGCTGTTTCTTGAGCACGCGCACGGCGGTCGGCGCGGAGAACATGCGCGTGACCTTGTACTTCTCGACGATGCTCCACCAGATGCCGGCGTCGGGACGGATCGGCAAGCCTTCGTACATGACGGTCGCCATACCGGCAATCAGCGGGCCATAGACGATGTACGAATGGCCGACAACCCAGCCGATGTCGGAGGTGGAGAAATAGGTTTCGCCCGGATTGCCGCAGAAGATGTGCTTCATCGACGACGCCAGCGCCACCGCATAGCCGCCCACGTCGCGCTGCACGCCCTTGGGTTTGCCGGTCGTGCCGGAGGTGTAAAGAACGTAGGATGTCTCGTTTGACTCCAGCCAGGTGACCGGCACTTGCACATGCATGTGTTGCTCGCGCAGGGTCGCGTAATCGACATCGCGCCCGGCAACCGTCGTCATCGGCACCAGGCCGCGATTGACCAGCAACACATTCGATGGCTTGTGCTCCGCAAGGCGGATCGCTTCGTCCAGCAAGGGCTTGTACGCAACGGCCTTGCCGCCACGGGAACCGGCATCGGCAGATATGATCAGCTTCGGCTTCGCATCGTCGATGCGCGTTGCGAGGCTGTTGGAGGCAAAGCCGCCGAACACCACCGAGTGAATTGCACCGATGCGCGCGCAGGCGAGCATTGCAAATGCGGCCTCGGCAACCATCGGCATGTAGATCAGTACGCAGTCGCCCTTCCCTACGCCGAGCGATTGCATCATGGCGGCGGCGCGCATGACTTCCGACTGCAGTTCCTTGAACGAATATACCTTTTCGCTATTGGTCTCGGTAGAGATGGCGATCAATGCGGGTTTGTCAGCCTGCGTTGCAACCCAGCGATCCACAGCGTTGTGACACAGGTTGGTCTTGCCTCCGACGAACCATTTCGCAAACGGTGGCCTGGAATAATCGAGCACCTGCGAATACGGCTCCTTCCAGTCGATCAGCTTCGCCTCGTTGCCCCAGAATACCTGCGGATTTTCGATGGATTGCTTATAGAATTCTGCGTAGTTCATGACGTCTCCGAATCAAGTTGCGTCCATGCCGTATCGCTCGGCACCGGTATGGTATTACTATGCACGCCCCGTCTTACGGAGCACTTACGCGCTGCGCTGTGGCAACAGAAGATGCACAAAAAATAAGCACCACCACATGAAATTCACGGTGCTTCTCGTCAATCAAAATGCATCGCCTGGCACGCGCACCCATCCTTCCATCAGGACCCGGGCGCTGCGGCTCATGATGGCTTTGGTCACGGTCCATTCACCATTGACCTGCTTGGCTTCCGCACCGACGCGCAAGGTGCCCGAGGGATGGCCGAAGCGCACTGCATTGCGCGCACCACCGCCGGCGGCAAGGTTCACCAGCGTGCCTGGGATGGCGGCAGCCGTGCCAATCGCAACCGCTGCGGTACCCATCATGGCGTGATGCAGCTTGCCCATGGACAGGGCACGTACCAGCAGGTCCACCTCGGATGCTTTCACGTCCTTGCCGCTGGACGACTTGTAGTCCTTGGATTTGGAGACAAAGGCGATCTTGGGCGTGTGCTGGCGGGTAGCGGCTTCTTCCGGCGTCTTGATGAGACCCATGCGCAACGCACCAGCCACACGAATACTTTCGAACCTGGCCAGCGCGGCCGCATCAGTATTGATCTGCTCGCGCAGCTCGGTACCGGTGTAGCCGATCTCTTCGGCATTCACGAATACTGTGGGGATGCCAGCGGTAATCATGGTGGCCTTGAGCGTGCCGATCCCGGGCACTTCAAGGTCATCCACCAGATTGCCAGTAGGGAACATGGAGCCACCCTCTTCGGCATCATCGGAGGGATCGATGAACTCCAGCACGATTTCAGCGGCCGGGAAGGTCACTCCGTCCAGTTCAAAATCACCGGTCTCCTGTACCTGGCCATTGGTGACCGGCACATGGGCGATGATGGTTTTCTTGATGTTGGCCTGCCAGATGCGTACGACGCAGGTGCCATTTTCCGGAATCCGCGAAGGATCAACGAGGCCTGCATGAATGGCGAAAGCACCTGCGCCCGTGGAGAGATTGCCGCAGTTGCCGCTCCAGTCCACGAATGCCTTATCAATGGAAACCTGGCCGTAGAGATAATCCACGTCGTGATCGGGCACGTTGCTCTTGGAGAGGATCACGCATTTGGAGGTGGAGGACGTGGCGCCTCCCATGCCGTCGATATGCGCCGAATAAGGATCCGGGCTGCCGATCACGCGCATGAAGAGCTTGTCGCGCGCTGCGCCCGGCACTCGTGCTGCTTCCGGCAAATCCTGCAGGCGGAAGAACACACCTTTGCTGGTGCCACCACGGATGTAGGTAGCGGGTACTTTGATTTGGGGTACGTGGGCCATATGGATACTTTCCTTTGGTTCCAGGGGATACAGCTCTGCATCCCCTGGACAGAACCGCGCAGGGTGCGCAATACGCACCCTGCCTGCTACTTTGAGACAAGCTTAGTGAAACAAGCTTATTGAAACAAGCTTAAGCAGCCTTCGCCGACGCAAGGAAGTCCTGCGCAAAACGCTGCAGCACGCCGCCCGCTTCGTAGACAGACACTTCCTCTGCCGTGTCGAGACGGCAGGTCACCGGCACTTCCACGCGCTCGCCGTTCTTGCGAGTGATCGCAAGAGTGAGGTCCGCACGCGGCTTGAGAGCGCCGATCACGTCATAGGTTTCGGTGCCATCGATGCCCAAAGTCAGGCGGGTGGTACCCGGCTTGAACTCCAGCGGCAGCACGCCCATGCCGATCAGGTTGGTACGGTGGATGCGCTCGAAGCCTTCGGCTGCGATGGCTTCCACACCAGCAAGGCGCACGCCCTTGGCCGCCCAGTCACGCGACGATCCCTGGCCGTAGTCGGCACCGGCGATGATGATCAGCGGCTGCTTGCGCTCCATGTAGGTCTCGATCGCTTCCCACATGCGCGTGACCTTGCCTTCCGGCTCGACGCGAGCCAGCGAACCCGCCTTTACCGTGCCATCCGGATTGCGCACCATCTCGTTCTTGAGCGTCGGGTTGGCAAAGGTGGCACGTTGCGCGGTGAGGTGGTCACCACGGTGCGTCGCGTAGGAATTGAAGTCTTCCTCCGGCAAGCCCATCTTGGCCAGATACTCGCCCGCAGCGCTGTTCAACATGATGGCGTTGGACGGCGACAGGTGGTCGGTCGTGATGTTGTCCGGCAAAACAGCCAGCGGACGCATGCCCTTCAAGGTACGCTCGCCTGCCAGCGCGCCTTCCCAGTACGGCGGACGACGGATGTAAGTGCTCTGCGGACGCCAGTTGTACAGCGGGCTGACGGATGCTGCAGCCGCTTTCCGCTGGTCGAACATCGGGATATAGACCTTGTTGAACTGCTCCGGCTTCACACTGGCCTTGACGATGGCATCGATCTCTTCATCCGATGGCCACAGATCTTTCAGCATGATCGGCTTGCCGTTCTTGTCGGTGCCAAAGGAATCGCGCTCGATGTCGAAACGCACCGTGCCGGCGATCGCATAAGCCACAACCAGCGGCGGCGACGCGAGGAAAGCCTGCTTTGCGTACGGATGGATGCGGCCGTCGAAATTGCGATTACCGGACAACACAGCGGTCGCATACAGGTCACGATCGATGATCTCTTTCTGAATCTTCGGATCCAGCGCGCCAGACATGCCGTTGCAGGTGGTGCAGGCAAAGGCGACGATGCCGAAGCCGAGCTTTTCCAGATCCTCGGTCAGGCCCGCTTCTTCGAGATACAGTTCGACTGCTTTCGAGCCGGGCGCCAGCGAGGTCTTCACCCATGGCTTGCGGGTCAGGCCGAGGCGGTTCGCGTTGCGTGCCAGCAGAGCTGCCGCAATCACGTTACGCGGATTGGAGGTATTAGTGCAGCTGGTGATCGCGGCGATGATGACGGCACCATCCGGCATCTGGCCCGGGACTTCTTCCCACTTACCAGCGATACCCTTGACAGCGAGGTCGGTCGTTGCCACGCGTGCGTGCGGGTTGGACGGGCCTGCCATGTTGCGCACCACGGAGGACAGGTCAAATTTCAGCACGCGCTCGTACTTCGCGTTCTTCAGCGTGTCGGACCACAGGCCGGCTTCCTTGGCATAGGTCTCGACCAGTTTCACCTGCTCTTCGGTACGGCCGGTGAGCTTGAGGTAATCAAGGGTCTGCTGGTCGATGGAGAACATCGCCGCCGTGGCGCCGTATTCCGGAGCCATGTTGGAAATGGTTGCGCGGTCGCCCAGGGTCAGCGACGAAGCGCCTTCGCCGTAGAACTCGAGGTAGGAGCCGACGACCTTCGACTTGCGCAGGAATTCGGTAAGTGCCAGCACGATGTCGGTGGCGGTGATCCCCGGCTGGCGCTTGCCAGTCAGTTCCACACCGACGATTTCCGGCAGGCGCATCCAGGAGGCGCGGCCCAGCATGACGTTTTCGGCTTCGAGGCCGCCCACACCAACGGCAATCACGCCCAACGCATCGACGTGCGGCGTGTGGCTATCGGTACCGACGCAGGTATCGGGGAAAGCAACGCCGTCAATCGCATGGATCACCGGCGACATCTTCTCTAGATTGATCTGGTGCATGATGCCATTACCGGCCGGGATCACGTCCACGTTCTTGAACGCTTCCTTGGTCCATTCGATGAAATGGAAACGGTCTTCGTTGCGGCGATCCTCGATCTCGCGGTTCTTGCGGAAGGCGTCTGGGTCAAAGCCGCCGCATTCGACGGCGAGCGAGTGGTCGACGATCAGCTGTACCGGCACGACCGGATTGACCTTGGCCGGATCACCGCCCTGGTCGGCGATCGCATCGCGCAGACCGGCGAGATCGACCAGCGCGGTCTGACCGAGAATGTCGTGGCAGACCACGCGTGCGGGGAACCAGGGGAAGTCACGGTCGCGCTTGACCTCGATGATCTGCTTCAGGCATTCGGTGAGAATCGCGGGTTCGCAGCGGCGCACCAGGTTCTCGGCATGCACGCGGGAGGTATAGGGCAGCTTTTCCCAGGCGCCCGGCTGGATGGCCTCGACAGCGGCACGCGCATCGAAGTAATCCAGCTTAGTGCCCGGCAATGGTTTGCGGTATGCAGTGTTCATGGCTCAGGTAAGAAAGAGATGAGGAGCAAGGAAAAGAGCCGGTTATGGATGCATAACCGGCTCGGAGGTATTACTTGCGCTTGTTGATCGGTACGAACTTCAGATCTTCCGGACCGACATAGTTTGCGCTCGGGCGGATGATCTTGTTGTCGATACGCTGCTCGATGATGTGCGCGGACCAGCCGGAAGTACGTGCGATCACGAACAGCGGCGTGAACATTGCAGTCGGCACGCCCATCATGTGGTATGAGACAGCGGAGAACCAGTCAAGGTTCGGGAACATTTTCTTGATTTCCCACATCACGGTCTCGAGGCGCTCGGCGATATCGAACATCTTCGTCGAACCGGCTTCCTTCGACAGCTTGTGCGCGACTTCCTTGATGACCTTGTTGCGCGGGTCGGACACGGTGTACACCGGATGGCCGAAGCCGATCACGACTTCCTTGTTCTCGACGCGACGGCGGATGTCGGCTTCTGCCTCGTCCGGATTGTCGTAGCGCTTCTGGATTTCGAATGCGACTTCGTTAGCGCCGCCATGTTTCGGGCCGCGCAGTGCACCGATAGCGCCGGTGATGGCCGAGTACATGTCGGAACCCGTGCCGGCGATGACGCGGCCGGTGAATGTGGATGCATTGAATTCATGCTCCGCGTACAGGATCAGCGAGGTGTGCATTGCCTTCTCCCACATTGCGGACGGCTTCTCGCCGTGCAGCAGATGCAGGAAGTGGGCGCCGATCGAGTCGTCGTCGGTTTCCACTTCAATACGCTTGCCGTTGTGGCTGTAGTGGTACCAGTACAGCAGCATGGAGCCGAGCGATGCCATCAGACGATCGGCGATGTCGCGCGCACCCGGCGTGTTGTGGTCATCTTTTTCCGGCAGTACGCAACCAAGTGCGGAAACGCCGGTGCGCATCACGTCCATCGGGTGCGATGCAGCGGGCAGCCATTCCAGCGCAGCCTTCACGTTTGCAGGCAGGCCGCGCAATGCTTTCAGCTTGGCTTTGTAAGCTTTCAGTTCGGCCGGGGTCGGCAGCTTGCCATGAACCAGCAGGTGGGCAATCTCTTCAAATTCGCATGCATCGGCGACATCGAGGATGTCGTAGCCGCGGTAATGCAGGTCGTTGCCGGTGCGGCCAACCGTGCACAAGGCAGTGTTACCAGCGGTCACGCCCGACAGCGCTACCGATTTTTTGGGTTTGAAGCCTGCTGCTTGTTGTTCGCTCATCAAGATCTCCTGATAAAAAATTACTTGGCTTTCTGCTGCGCAAACAGCGCATCCAGTTTCTGTTCAAAATCATGGTAGTTGATGCGGTCATACAGCTCCATGCGAGTCTGCATGGTGTCGACCACATTCTTTTGCGTGCCGTCGCGGCGGATCGCGGTGTAGACATTTTCCGCAGCCTTGTTCATTGCGCGGAATGCCGACAGCGGATACAGCACCAGGCCGACGTCAACGCTCTTTAATTCCTCGACGGTGTACAGCGGTGTTGCGCCAAATTCGGTAATGTTGGCTAACACCGGCACCTTCACCGCGTTAGCGAAGGTTTTGTACATGTCGAGCTGGGTAATCGCTTCGGGGAAGATCATGTCGGCACCGGCTTCAACGCAAGCCTGCGCGCGGTCGAGCGCGGCTTCCAGGCCTTCGACTGCGAGCGCATCAGTACGCGCCATGATCACGAAATTTTCATCGGTACGCGCATCGACTGCTGCCTTGATACGGTCAACCATTTCCTGCTTGGTAACAATTTCCTTGTTCGGACGATGGCCGCAGCGCTTGGCGCCGACCTGATCCTCGATATGGATCGCGGCAGCACCGAACTTGATCATCGACTTGACGGTACGCGCCACATTGAACGCGGAAGAACCGAAGCCGGTATCCACATCGACCAGCAGCGGCACATCGCACACGTCGGTAATGCGGCGCACGTCGGTCAGGACATCGTCCAGGTTGGAAATGCCGAGGTCGGGCAAGCCGAGCGAACCAGCGGCTACACCGCCGCCGGACAAATAGATTGCGCGATAGCCGGCGCGCTTGGCCAGCAATGCATGATTGGCATTGATTGCACCAACCACCTGCAACGGGGATTCTTCTTGGACTGCCTTGCGGAAGGCGGCACCTGCGGAATAGCGGCTCATATATTCACCTTGTGGGTTGTTGTTTCAACGGGGAGCGTTTGCACCTTAATTGCAATCCCTGTGCCACTCGGCAAACTAATCAGGCGAACGCAATTCCAATTCGCAAAATTCTTTATTTTTCAGATACTTACCGTCCTGCATAATGCGAGCAGGAATTACAAAAACGTTCCAATTTGCGTTACACTTGAAACGTTGAAACGTTAAATGAAACATGCGTACTCCTAGCCGCCCCACTCAGGAAGCCTCCGACAAGCCGATTATCTGGACTGTATCGATTTCCCGCTTGTCAGATTTGTTCCGCGACATAACGCCGGAGTTTGATGACCGTGCAGTGATCGAGCCGATCAATCTCGGCTTTGAAGAAGCGGTACGTCACATTCGCGAGCGACTTGCGACGGAACGGTGCGATGCCGTGATTGCAGCCGGTTCCAACGCCGCCTACCTGAAGAGCCGCCTGTCATTGCCGGTGGTAACTGCAAAGGCGAGCGGCTTCGATGTCATGCAAGCCCTCTCCCGCGCACGCAAAATCACGCCGGATATCGGTCTCGTCACCTACCAGGAACCAATGCCGGAATTGCTGGAATTCCAGGCAACCTTCGGCCTGAAGATTGCGCAGCGCACCTACATCACCGAAGAAGACGCCCGGGCCCAGATCAGCGAACTCAAGACTTCCGGCGTGAAGGCTGTCGTCGGCGCCGGTCTGATTACCGACCTGGCCGAAGAAGCGGGACTGACCGGCGTATTCGTGTATTCCGCCGCCTCGATACGTCAGGCCTTCGAGGATGCGCTGGAAATCGCGCGTTTCACCCAATTGGAATCCGGTCGCGCCCATCCGGTTTCCGACACCTTGCGCGCCAAGCACGGCCTGAATGACTTGCGCGGCGATTCGCCGGCGATGCAGTCGGTGCGCCACTCGATCGAGCTGTTCGCGAAATCGCCGGCGACCGTGCTGATCCAGGGTGAAACCGGCACCGGCAAGGAACTCGCCGCACAGGCAATCCATCGTGAAAGCCAACGCGCCCGTTATCCCTTTGTTGCAATCAATTGCGGCGCCGTTGCCGAATCCCTCCTGGAATCCGAACTGTTCGGCTATGAAGAAGGCGCATTTACCGGCTCGCGTCGCGGTGGCCATGCCGGCCTGTTCGAGGC
>DATFAZ010000134.1:0-5254 GCA_035254105.1 Noviherbaspirillum sp.
GCACACGGTCCAGCGCGCGCGATGCTGCCACCAGCCGCTCCCAAGTCGAAGCATTGACCACCGCTTCAACCAGCTTGTCCACCGCCGGATCTTTCAATCCCCAGACGTTGCTCGATCCTTTTTCGTCTGCAGCCTTCGAGCCGAAGCGGTCGAACAGCTCGTTGCCAGGACTGGTGAATGCGCCGAAATTAATGCTTGTCATGTCGAAATCGAATTCATCCATCCGCCTCTGGATCAGCGCATAGTCGGCGGTACGCTGGTGCACCTCGATACCGAGCTTTTGCAGGTTGCGGACATAAACGCTGATAATGCGCGACATCGCGCCTTGGTCGTCGATGATTTCAAGCGTGAACGGCTCGCCCTTGGCGTTGCGCAATGCGCCATTGCTGTATTCCCAGCCAGCCTCCTTGAGCAATGCCTTGGCTTGCAAAAGATTGGTCCGCAATGACGCAGGCGGATCGGTTCGGGGCGGCACCGGAGCCGGGCCAAAAACCACCGGATCGAGTTGCGGGCGCAGCGGTTCCAGCAGCTTCAGCTCCTCCGCGGAGGGCTTGCCTGTGGCGGCAAGTTCGCTGTTATTAAAGAAAGAATAGATGCGCTTGTACTGGCCGTAAAACAGCTGCCGGTTCATCCACTGGAAATCCAATGCCAGTCCAAGTGCACGGCGCACTCGTACATCAGCAAATTGCGACCGGCGCAAGTTCATCACGAAACCCTGCATGCCAGCGCCGTTGGAATGCTGAAGCTCGCGCTTGACGATTTCACCGCTCCTGAATTTCGGTCCCGTGTAGCTGCGCGCCCAGTTCTTTGCACTATTTTCAACCACCACGTCGAACTCGCCAGCCTTGAATGCCTCAAGCCGTGCGACGTCGTCCTTATAGAAACGGTAGTGGATTTTGCCGAAATTGAAGGTGCCACGCCGTGCCGGAACATCATTGCCCCAGTAGTTCGGATTACGCCGGTAACTGATCGCGCGCCCCACGTCGTATCGATCGATCAGGTACGGGCCGCTCGCAACTGGCGGTTCCAGCTGGATGTTGTCGAACGAAGTATTCGCACCCCATTTTTTCGAGAACACCGGCACGCCGCCGACGATCAATGGCAACTCGTGATTGAATGTCTTGAAGTCGAATCGCACCGTCCTGTTGTCAACAACCACGCACTGACGAACATCCGCAAAGATGATCTTGAATTGCGGCGCGCCTTTCGCGAGGAGGCTGTCATAGGAATGCTTGACGTCAGCCGCAGTGACGGGGTCGCCGTTGTTGAACCGAGCTTTCGGATTGAGGCGAAAGGTCATCGACAGGCGATCCGGTGCCAGCTCCATATCCTCGGCCAGCAAGCCGTACATGGTTGCCACTTCATCAGCCGACGGAATCGTCAGTGTCTCGAACATCAGATTCGAAACGCCCGCGGCGGCCACCCCTTTCAATGAAAACGGATTGAATTTGTCGAAACTGGTGCGGCGGTCCGGATTGGCCAAAAATAATTCGCCGCCTTTGGGCGCATTCGGGTTTACATAAGCGAAATGCGTGAATCCGGCCGGATATTTAGGCGTGCCGTACAACGAGAACGCGTGTGCAGCAAGTGCACTGCCACTATATTGAACCAAGGCAACCAGTAAAGGCAGTAGAAAATATTTACGCATTCGCCTGAATATAAGAAGTTGTCATTCTGCTAGAACGCACGGTGGCAGCTATTCTACCCAAAGCATTTCCTGTAATTTATACTTCGGCAATATTTTCTTGCCATTTGGTAAATGGTTTGACGTTTTATCATGCGCCCGGGCCTCCAGGATTGATTTGAACCATAGTCCCGCAAATCAGCAAAAAGTTGCCGGATGAAGGAAGCCCCCCTACAATCTTGCCCAGTCTGAATATTGAATCCACGAAAATCGCCGAAAATGGCGTCCTCGTGTGCGATTCCTGCGTGCCCTAGATCGCCGTGGTGCTGTTAGGCGATAAAATACGATACATTCATTTGGAGTCATTCATGGCATTCCTGCAAGGCAAAAAAATCCTGATTACCGGTTTGTTGTCCAACCGCTCCATCGCTTATGGCATCGCCCAGGCCTGCAAGCGCGAAGGCGCCGAACTGGCATTTACCTACGTCGGAGAACGGTTCAAGGAGCGCATTACTGAGTTTGCCAACGAATTTGGCAGCGAGTTGGTGTTCGACTGCGACGTCAGCAGCGATGAACAGATCAATGCGCTGTTCGCGGATCTCGCGAAATCCTGGGATCATCTGGACGGACTGGTCCATTCGATCGGCTTCGCACCGCGCGAAGCGATTACCGGCGACTTCCTCGAAGGCCTGTCGCGGGAAGCCTTCCGCATTGCCCATGACATCTCTTCCTACAGCTTCCCGGCGATGGCAAAGGCAGCATTGCCCATGCTGCGCCCGAATTCATCCCTGCTTACGCTGACCTATATGGGTTCGACCCGCGCCACGCCGAACTACAATACGATGGGTCTGGCCAAGGCATCGCTTGAAGCCAGCGTGCGCTATCTGGCGGAATCGCTCGGCCCGAAAGGCATTCGCGTCAATGGCATTTCCGCCGGCCCGATCAAGACACTGGCGGCTTCCGGCATCAAGGACTTCGGCAAGCTGCTGGGCATTGTCGCAGCACACGCGCCGCTGCGCCGCAATATCACGATCGAAGACGTGGGCAATACTGCAGCCTTCATGCTGTCCGATCTGGCCGCCGGCATCACCAGCGAGATCACTTACGTGGATGGCGGCTTCTCGCATGTAATGTACGCACCGGAAGAGTAAGCTTCTTCACCGCTTCACAGGGCTGCTTGCCTGCCCTGTGAAGCGAATTTATTGCAGTGCGCCAGAAATTAGACAGCGATTTCATTTAGCCTGTATAATGCGCCGCTGTGCATCGCAACAAGCGAGCACTTCGCAGCATCGCAAACCCTTTAGCAATAAACGATAAAGCCCTCCCGCCCTTTGGTGTTGAACTTCAGACACCGTCCCGGCGCAAAGCTTTTGTGCCGAAATCTCTCAGAATTTTTCTCAGCTGTTTCGTTGGTTGGCGTTGCCTTTTTTACGCCTGCGCACCCCCTACGAGTGTGGTCGCGGCGTTGATTTTTACGAAAGAAACACAATGACTTTTGAAGCACTAGGCCTGCATACATCCGTTTTGAAGGCGCTGACGGAAGCCGGTTATACCAAGCCGACTCCGGTACAAGAACAAGCTGTTCCCGCTGCCATGCAAGGCCGCGACCTGATGGTTTCATCGCAAACCGGCTCCGGCAAGACCGCTGCATTCATGCTGCCGGCATTACACAAATTTGCCCAGGCTGAGCAAGAAACTCAGCCGGGCGCCAAGACTGCCAATCAGGAACGCCAGTCCGCCCGCTCGCGCGGTGACCGTCCGCGTTTCCAGCCGGCGCAGCCGAAAATGCTGGTATTGACCCCGACGCGCGAACTCGCCCTGCAGGTTACCAACGCAACCACCAAATACGGTTCATACCTGCGCCGTGTGCGCGCCGTGTCGATTCTCGGCGGTATGCCTTATCCGAAGCAGATGCAATTGCTGGCCAAGAATCCGGAAATTCTGGTTGCGACCCCGGGCCGTCTGATCGACCATATGGAATCCGGCAAGATCAATTTCTCGCAACTGGAAATCCTGGTACTGGACGAAGCCGACCGCATGCTGGACATGGGTTTCATCGAAGATATCGAAAAGATCGTCGAAGCAACGCCGGAATCACGCCAGACCATGCTGTTCTCCGCCACGCTCGACGGCGTTGTCGGCAACATGGCAAAACGCATCACACGCGATCCGCTGGTAATCCAGATCACCAGCGCCGGCGCGAAGCATGAAAACATCCAGCAGCGCGTTCACTTCGTCGACGACCTGTCGCACAAGAACCGCCTGCTCGACCATCTCCTGCGCGATTCGGGCCTTGATCAGGCTGTCGTGTTTACCGCAACCAAACGTGACGCCGACACCATCGCCGATCGCTTGAACATCGCCGGTTTTGCCGCTGCCGCACTGCATGGCGACATGCATCAGGGCGCGCGCAACCGCACGCTGGATGCGTTGCGCCGTGGTCAGGTACGGGTGCTGGTGGCAACCGACGTGGCAGCGCGCGGCATCGACGTGCCGGGCATCACTCACGTGGTGAACTACGATCTGCCGAAATTCCCTGAAGATTACGTGCACCGCATCGGTCGTACTGGTCGTGCAGGCCGCAACGGTCAGGCGATTTCGCTGGTGAACCATTCGGAAAACATGAACATCAAGCGTATCGAGCGCTTCACCAAGCAATTGATCCCGGTTGACGTGGTCGAAGGCTTTGAGCCGAAGAAAACCGCTTCTGCACCGCGCAGCGCCGCCCGCAAACCGGGTGGCTGGAAGCCGGGCGATAGCCGTGGCAATGCCAGCAAGCCGGGTCAGCGCAGCTTCAGCAAGCCGAGCGCTCCGCGCAAGGATGGCGGGTTCGGCAAGAGCTCGCACTTCGGTGACAACGGCGGCGGCCGTCGCTCCTACGGCGATCGCTAATCAATAAATAAGCAGGTAGCCAGATAAAACGGCCGTCCGATTTTTTCGGGCGGCCGTTTTTTATTTATGGCTGCATTGCGCGCGTTTGCACGCGGCGATAAAAAACAAAGTGCGATGACGCCGTTACAGGGCGCAGGTACGAAAACCCACGAACATATCGCTGCGTTCCGGCAGATAAAAATTGCGAAATTTCGAAGATCGCATCCGCATGCGCGTCGCAAACGATGCCCCGCGCACGGCCTGATGCGTTGCGAACCATGGTGCCGAATACTCCCGGTACGCATCGGGCGAGAACCCCGGATACGGCTCGAACGCGGAGCAGGTCCACTCCCACAGATCGCCCCAGCGAAATGCCGGATGCCCCGACAACGCCGCATATTCCCATTCAGATTCGGTCGGCAGCCTACGCCCAGCCCATCTGCAATATGCCTGCGCCTCGAACAGGCTGACATGCCGCACCGGTTCACTGGCCGGAAGAACGATCTGCCTGCCAAATCGACGGCAACGCCAGCCACGGCCGTCACGCTGCCAGTCGCGCGGTGCCGACCGGTCTTGCGCCATCAGCCAGGCTTGTCCGGACAGGCTCCAAAACTGCGGCTTCTGGTATCCGCCATCCGCCACAAACTCGCTGTATTGCGCATTCGAGACCAGGCCGGAATCCATGGTGAACTGCGGCACGTAGCAGGGATGCGCCCATTTTTCGTTGTCAAACACGAAGCTTGCAGCCGGACTGCTTCC
>DATFAZ010000135.1:0-6136 GCA_035254105.1 Noviherbaspirillum sp.
GAGGTATTGTCTTCCGATGCCTATGGCGCGTTCGAAGAAGCAGGTGCAACCGGCGGCAACATCCTGTCGGTTGAAACCGGCCGGAAGTTTCAGCGGGAGATTCTCGGGGTCGGCGGCGCGCGTACCGCGCTGGAGTCATTCAAGGCATTCCGCGGACGCGAACCGAGCATCGACGCACTGCTGCGCCACAGCGGCATGGCATCTTGAAATCAGGGGGAATGTTATGAAACGTGTGCTGCAAACCTGTTCCGTGCTGCTGTTGCTGGGTGCGACGAGCGTGCACGCTCAATTGTACAAATCGGTCGGACCGGACGGCAGGGTTACCTACAGTGATACGCCGCCGACGACCGCAGCGCGCGTGGAAACGAAATCGGCCGCACCGGGCGCGGCCAGCACCGCCGGCCTTCCGTATGAATTGGCACAGGCAGTGAAAAGCCATCCGGTGACACTCTATACAACCGACGACTGCGCCGCCTGCGATGAAGGCCGCAAACTGCTCTCGGGGCGCGGTGTGCCGTTTGCCGAGAAGACGGTCACTTCCAATGAAGATACAGCGCAACTGCGCCAGGCCGGGGGCGACGGTAAATTGCCGTTCCTGACCATAGGCCGCTCCAAGGAGCGTGGCTTCGAGGCGGGTGCATGGAATAGCGCACTGACTGCAGCCGGCTACCCGGAGACTAGCAAACTGCCAAAGACCTATCGCAATCCGCAAGCCACTGCAGCAGCGCCCGCGCCGAAGGCCGTGGCCGACAAGCAGAAAGCAGCTGAAAAAGACCGGGTGGTTGCGGAGCCCGCCGCCACCGATTTGCCTCCGGCAGTTGGCAAAGCGCCGCCGGGTTTCCGGTTCTAAGCATGACCCGCATTGATTTTCACAGCAACGTCCCCGACAAGCTTGCGTATGCGTGCAGGCTCGTGCGCAAGGCACGCGCGGCGAATTGCCAGATAGTGCTATTGACCGGTGACGCAAAGGATCTGGCGACGCTGGATGAGGCGCTCTGGACTTTTTCTGAACTGGATTTCCTGCCGCACGTCGCCGCCAACGATCCCCTGGCGTCCAATACACCGATCATACTGACTGACAGCGATGCAGCGGAATTGCCGCATCACCAGATACTGATCAATCTGTCCAATAGCACACCGGCGCACTTTGCGCGTTTCGAGCGCATGTTTGAAATCATTTCGTCCGACGATGCGGACAAAACGGCGGGACGAGAGCGTTACCGTTTTTATCAGCAGCGTGGCTACCCGTTAACGCATTTTGTCGCGGAAAAGACATGAGTTCCAATTCCATGATGGACGCCGGCATACCGGTCCTGACAGAAATCATCCCGGCCCCCTCTGCAATTGAGGCGCCCGCAGAAAAGCAGCCCATTCCGGTCGCCCCGGCTTCTCCTGTTGCGAATACTGCCTTTGCTCCGCCTGCCACGCCTGCTTTAGAAGAAGAACCGGACATGCTGCTGGACATCAGCGCAGCCCTGGCCTCCGATGACGAACGATGGGAACAGATGGAACGCGACGTCCGCGAACGCGTACTGCGACAGGTCCTGGAACGCATCGATTTCGTGCTGGAGCAGCGTGTACGCGACAGCTTGGCGGACGTGCTGCAAACCGCTGTGGAAAACTTGGCATCCGATATCAAGAATGGCTTGCACCACTCCATCAGGGATGTGGTCACGCGCGCCGTCTCGCAGGAAATAACGAAGCTGCAAAACACGCCGCAATAATCGTCACGCCGTTCAAGTTTCAATATCGCCTGCCCTGATTCGTTTTCCGCCCGTTTTTTGTCAGCGCTTTTTTACATGCATAAGCGATCCTCATGAAAGTCGTCGTCCTGGGTTCAGGCATTATTGGTACCTCTTCCGCATGGTTCTTGAACAAGGCGGGCCATGAAGTCACGGTCATCGAACGCCAGCCAGGCGTTGCGCAGGAAACCAGTTTCGCCAATGGCTGCCAGATCTCGGTCTCGCACGCCGAACCTTGGGCCAATCCCTCCGCACCGCAAAAGATCCTGAAATGGCTGGGCAGGGAAGATGCGCCGCTGCTGTATCGTTTCAGGCCTGAATGGCTGCAGTGGAAATGGGCCATGCAGTTTCTGCGGGAATGCGCGCCGGCGCGTACCGCCTACAACATCCGACAAATTGTCGCGATTGCGGAATACAGCCGCCGGACGCTGCAGTCCGTGCGCCAGGAAACAGGCATTGAGTACGACCAGCTCTCCCGCGGCATTCTGCACTTCTACACCGATCCAAAAGAATTCGAGCATTCCGTGGCGATCGCCAAAGTGATACATGACTTGGGCTGTTCGCGCCAATCCATTGATGCAGACGAGGTGATTAGGATTGAACCGGCGCTGTCCGGCATGCGCAGCAAGATTATCGGCGGCGACTTCACCGCCACCGATGAATCCGGCGACATCCATAAATTCACCACTGGCCTGGCAAAAAAGGCCGCCGATGCCGGCGTAGGTTTTCAATTCAATACCTCCATCACGCGTCTGGTCGCTGAAGGTACGGGTGCGGCAGCACGGATCAGCGGTGTGGAAATCATCGATCCCGAGGGCCGCTATCAGGTATTAAAGGCAGATGCATTTGTGGTGGCCTTGGGTAGCTTCTCCGTGCCAATGCTCAAGCCACTCGGCATCAATCTTCTGATCTACCCGGGCAAGGGCTATTCCGCTACCTATATTGTGAAAAACCCGGATGCTGCACCAACGGTCTCACTGACCGACGACGGCTACAAGCTGGTGGTATCACGCCTGGGCAACCGTCTTCGCGTTGCTGGTACGTGCGAGTTGAACGGCTACACGCGCGAACTGAACACGGTACGTTGCGAAGCCATCACACGTCGCACCCGCGAGCTGTTTCCCGAGGCTTGCGACTACGACAATCCAGCCTACTGGACAGGACTGCGCCCGCTGACACCATCGAATGTGCCCTACATAGGAAAGACTCGATTCAGCAACCTGTTCCTCAATACTGGGCACGGCACACTTGGCTGGACCATGGGCTGCGGTTCTGGACGTGCGATTGCCGACATCGTATCCGGTCGCCGGCCGGATGTGGATTTCGCTTTCACCGGTGTGCCCGGTAGCGAACGCGGAAAAACAACGACGTCGCGTTCAGCTCACGCATAACTGAACGCTTAGCGGGTTCCCCGGACCTGCACTTCTGCAGCCTTTTCATCGAACGCAACGCGGGTTGCAAACTTTGCGCGCTTCATCGGGAAGCGCGACTGGAAATGGCGCACATTGCCCGAGCCGGAAATCACTCGTCGCACGAACTGATAGTAAGCATCCATATCGATTACATGCACGACAAGGAAGTAGTCATATTCGCCTGACACGAAATAACACTGCATCACCTCCACTTCCTTCGCCATGCGCGCCTCGAAATCCTGCATGTGCTCATCGGACTGGTTATTCAGCGAGACTTCCAGAAAAGCCAGCATTCCATATCCAAGCGCAAACGGATCGACCAGCGAGACATCGGCGCTGATGATGCCGGCCTCACGCAATTCACGCACGCGACGCAAGCAGGTCGGTTGGGAAATGTGCACCTTCTCTGCCAGCGTTCTTGTCGGCGTCTGGTTATCGTTCTGCAGCAGGTTCAACAGTTTGCGGTCCACCTTGTCGAGTGTATGAAATTTAGACATATAGAAATAAAAATGATGTTGCAAAAAAATGCATGAAAGTCTTTGCGAACCGTCTTTTTCTGTTGTACCGTCTTGCTATTCAGAAAATCTGAATACTAAATCTATACGAGTGTTGCAACAACTTGATGCTCTATCATTCTTAGGAGATTACCTCATGCAGTTCACAACAAAAATAATTCCGCTGGCTGGCGCAATTGCCTTTGCCTTTGCAGGTGCTGCCTCGGCACAGGAACAAGTCGTCAAGATCGGCCATGTCGGCCCGATTTCCGGTTCGATCGCGCACCTGGGCAAGGATAATGAGAATGGCGCGCGCATGGCCATCGACGAACTCAACGCCAAGGGCGTGACCATCGGCGGCAAGAAGGTCAAGTTCGAACTGCTGGCAGAAGATGATGCGGCGGATCCGAAGCAAGGCACGGCTGCGGCGCAGAAGCTGGTCGATGCCAAGGTCAACGGCGTCATCGGCCACTTGAATTCCGGCACCACCATCCCGGCCTCGAAGATTTACAGCGACGCCGGCATCCCGCAAATCTCGCCGTCGGCGACCAACCCGAAATACACGCAGCAAGGCTTCAAGACGGCCTTCCGTGTCGTCGCCAATGACGGCCAGTTGGGCGGCACGCTGGGACGCTATGCGGCTGACCAGCTGAAGGCGAAGAAGGTTGCAGTGATCGACGACCGTACCGCTTATGGTCAGGGTGTTGCCGACGAATTCATCAAGGGTGCCAAGGCCAAGGGCGTGCAAGTCGTATCCCAGCAATACACCAATGACAAGGCTACCGACTTCAACGCGATCCTGACCGCAATCAAGGCAAAGAATCCGGATGTCATTTTCTACGGCGGCATGGACGCCGTAGCCGGCCCGATGCTGCGCCAGATGAAGGCACTCGGCATCAATGCCAAGATGATGGGCGGCGACGGCATCTGCACCGAAAACCTGGTGACCCTGGCCGGCGACGCAATCGGCACGCCGGGCCAAATCGTTTGCGCAGAAGCAGGCGGTGTGGAAGAGACCCAGAAGAAGGGCATGGACGACTTCCGTGCTGCTTACAAGAAGAAGTTCGGCATCGAAGTGCAGCTGTATGCACCGTACGTCTATGACGCAGTGATGGTGATGGCCGAAGCGATGAAGAAGGCCAATTCGGCTGAACCGGCAAAGTATCTGCCGGAACTGGGTAAAGCCAATTACAAGGGCGTAACCGGAAATATCTCGTTCGACAGCAAGGGCGACATGAAGAACGGCACACTCACCTTGTACACCTACAAGGATGGCAAGCGCGACATGATCGCCGTGGTGAAGTAAGCCACGTAGCAGCACAACAAAAAGCCCTGGTCTCTGACCAGGGCTTTTTTCATTGGAGCCAGCATAAAAAAAGCGTCCTTGCGGACGCTTTTTTATCGAACCGATATCGGCTATCCGATTATTTCTGGCTCAGAACCCACTTTACCAGGGTATGGGCTTCAGCTTCGGTAACCTGGGCATTTGCCGGCATCGGTACCGGGCCCCAAACACCGCTGCTGCCCTTCAGGACTTTTTGCACCAGTTTGGCTTCAGCATCTTTTTGACCTGCATATTTTGCAGCGACGTCCTTATATGCAGGGCCAACCAGCTTGGTTGCAATTGCGTGGCAAGCCATGCAGTTCTTTGCTTTTGCCAGATCGGCGTTTGCCATTGCGGCATTGGATACCAGGGCAGCCGCAGCCACGCCAACCAACATCAAATGTTTCATTCATCTCTCCTAAAGAAAAACCCGCATCATTCTACCCCAATACAAGTGCTACTTAGCTACTAGAACGCCAAATTATCACATACGGTTGACAGCGAAATTGACCGTTACAATCTTTCGCAATATCCTGCAAGAAAGGGAGTATTCATGATTATCATTTTTGCAATTATCTCACTTTCGCTCCTGCGATACTTGGAGATCGGCCCGTTCGCGGAACTATCGTGGTGGTGGATTGCCGGCCTGTTCCTGATTGCCTTCATCTGGTTTGAATTTGTGGAGCGCATGCTGGGCCTGGACAAGCGCAAGTCGCATGAACAACTCGAAAAAGCCCGGCAGGAACGGGTGAAGAAAGCATTCAAGAAATAAAAAAGGCGGCTATAAAAAGCAGCTGATTCGCCGCCTTTTTATTCCTATGCGTTAATTTACCGCTTCAACTGAGACAGATCGCGCACCGCGCCGCGATCTGCAGAAGTGGCCAGCGCGGCATACGCCTGCAAGGCCTGCGACACCACCCGCTCCCGGTTCTCAGGCTTCCATGCCTTATCGCCCTTGGCTTCCATCGCTGCACGACGCTGCGCCAGCTCGGCATCGCTGATCTTCAGATGAATGCGACGCTCCGGAATATCGATTTCGATGATGTCGCCATCGTTTACCAAACCGATCGCTCCGCCCTCTGCCGCTTCCGGTGACGCATGGCCGATCACAAGACCGGACGAACCGCCGGAGAAACGACCATCGGTAAACAGTGCGCACGCCTT
>DATFAZ010000136.1:0-9319 GCA_035254105.1 Noviherbaspirillum sp.
AGCAAGCAACAAAAACAACAGGCGCGAGTGGCCTGTTGCAGAGAACAACATTACAGGATGGGCGATGCCTTATGTTCGCTGCTCATCCATTCTTCATCGCTCTTGACCTGCTTGTCCGCGCAGGCAGCAAGCTTCGCCGCAACATTGACGGCTTTTCTGATAAACACATCCTCGTTTGCATCCGTTATTTCGTGGCGCTGCACATACGCCGCATAGATCGTGGCTGCCATCGCTGCGACCACGGATTCGCTATGCTGCAGGCTAAGGTAAGTTTCTTTGCTCATGAATCCTCTCAAGGAATAAAACTCCGTCCGCCGGGCCGGCGACCATGGGAATTGTAAGCCGAAGAGAACGCCGCAGGCTTATGCCAATCCTGCGCAGATTTCCGTGAAACCCTGACGGTAAAGTACTGCAAGATTACGCGCGGTGCGTTGCAGCTGCACGATATCCGTGGCCAGCGCACCTTGCATTCCCTGCGCAATGTCGTGCACATCAATGGCAATGCAAGTGCCCTGGTCTTCCCAGGTAGTGGCGAACGCGGTTTGTTTGCTGACCTGCCCTCCTTGCCAGGGAGGACGCAAATTCATGCGTGGCAGCGCGAAGGCCATCGCAATAATCCGACCGTGCAGACTGCTGCCGAGATAAGCATGGCTGCCCGCGATCAGCGCGCAGATATCCCAGGCGTCGAGCGAAGTGAATATTGTTGACGCTGCGCGCATGCGCGCCGCCACGCACCGATAGCAATGCAGTTCGTCATGCCATGGCGCTGCGCCGGCACGAAAAAAAACCACCCCAAGACCGGTGGAAAGCGCGAGCTGGTCAAGCTCTGCCGCAATCTGGCCCAATATTTCCTCATCACCGAAATCAGCGCTGAACTGGACAGCGACATACCCCTGCGGGAAGTCTGCGCTTGCCAGTGCCACTTCGCCTTGCTGCGCGCGTCTGAGAATCGCGGGGCCAAACAGTTCAGCAACCATGACAGCGGGGTCGGGCATGAGCCGGGCCGCGATTCCTTCATTTGCCAGAAGCACCTGTGTGCGCCTGTCCCGCACACTGACCTGATCCGCAGCTTTCAGGTTTGCCAATACCTCGTTGCGCAAAGCCGGATCACACTTGTCCAGATCAACGCCGCCGACCGCGTTGTAAATCACCTGATGCGCCCGCGGAAACAGCGTGCGAGACAAGGAGTAAGGAGCAAAAGCGGAAGTTCCGAGCCGGGCATGCGCCCACTCAGCCCGCTCCTGCGGATGAGCGCCCAGTCGTGCAATGACGTCGTGCTCCTGCCCGGGCGGCAACAGCATTACCGCTGCCTGCCATGCATCGCAGCCAAGGAGTTCGCCGCCGACGTGGATAATATCGACCGGCTGTTCGCCGAATTCGCTAACGAGCCGCGCCAGTGCGCTCACCCGATGTCCGCCATAGCAGCGCAGGTCTCGCTCCGCTAGGCCGGCGTATATCAGATTGCGCTCTCCCAATAACGCGACGGCCACATGCGGAAATAACAGGTCTCCGAAGTTATGCCGGTCGAAGGCGCCAAACAGGATGGTGGGAATGGTCATGCCTTCGGCTGGCATCAGATATCGGCGGGAGGGATAAGGACGACAAGTAGCCGCACGCAAAAATCAAGCGGATCAAGCGGAATTGCTTTCGATTAGTCCGCAGGGCCGCGAAAAAAGTTCGCCGCGGCCCGCGTTTCCCAGGAGACTACTGCATTTTCATCGCAGCGAGAAATCGACCCGGTTGGGTGCAAGCGCGGCCTTCTGCGCTTCCTGGCTACCGACCTTGGGAGCGATAAGGAACATGCGATCTGCAGGGATCTGGCCATTTTTGATGAGCCAGTTCTTCACGGACTGAGCGCGCTGATTGCCCAGGTTGACCAGATCATCATCGTCGATGCTGGCATTGGCGATCATCAGTTTTTCCATTTCCTCCACCGGCAGATCCTTCGGCAGCCCGATCATGTTGCGCGGCTTCGGGAACTTCTCTGCCTTGTAGGCGCGCAGCAGCAACGCCGGATATTCGGCCGCTTGCACGACCACACTGCCCGGCGCAACCGATTCACCTTTCGCCGTCAGGTCGCCAACCTTGATCGCGCGCACCTTGCGTTCGACCGAAACGCGCTTCAGGCCGGCGCGATCGGTTTCCGGATCGACATGACCGGTGATATCCAGCGTCAGTGCCGGACGGTCACCCAGCGCCTTGGCCAGCGTCTTGAGCTTTTCTTCCCCGGCAGCAGAAATCGTGGCACGGCCGGCATCGAACTCCAGCGAAGACAGTTCCGCACCGCCGCCGAAGAGCGCACCCAGCACGGCAAATGGCTGCGTTACCGCCTTGACGATGAGATTGCCGATGACCTTGAGCAGGATGCCACCGACAGAAAACTGCGGATCGTCCAGCGATCCGGCAATCGGCAGGTTGATATCGATGACGCCGTTGCGATCGCGCAGCAGCGCCACGGCGAACTGCACTGGCAGCTTGGTCGCGCTCGGGCTTTCAATCTTTTCACCAAAGGTAATCTGCTCCAGGATCAGCCGGTTTTCGGCAGTGAGCTTGCGCTGATCGACGAGGTAGGCGACTTCGAAGGACAGTCTGCCTTTCTCGATGCCATAACCGACGTAACGGCCGGAATAGGCGGACAGCGGTGCCAGCTCCATGCCGTGTACCTTGGCCTTGAGATCCATGAACAGGTCGCCCTTCAGGGGATTGATGCGACCGGCGACGGACAGTGGTGCATTGTTGACTTCGGCATGCAGGTCCACGCCGGCGCTGGTGGACGCATCGGAAGACAGGTTGGTCACCACGCCGCCGAAATTCGACAGGCTGGCCGAGTAATTGGGCTGGATGAAATTGTCGGTGAAGCGTACCCGGCCGCCTTGCAGGCTGAGCTTGCGTATCGCGATGGGAAGCGGCGCAGATGGCGTTGCAGAATCGGGCTGTTTCGCGGTTGCCGCGGCGACTGCTTCCCCCTTGGCCGGAGCTGCTTTCGGCGCTGCGCCTGCCTGCCTGGATGGCTCGGTCAGGCTTTTCCGGTCATCCGCATGGCTGCGGGCGATATCCTGCAGGTTAATGCGGCCGCTGGAATTGATGATGACGCGGGCGAAGAAATCCGTCAGCGCAACCTGGTCCACCGCCAGCTTGAAGGGTTCGAGTTGGGCATCCACGCCGCCGAAGTACAGCGATTTCCAGCGCAGGAAGTCATTGCCGCTGATCTTGTCCACTGTCGCGACATTCCCCAGAGTCATGTCGCCTTTGAAGCCGCCTTTCAGCGGGCCGCCACCTTCAGCATCAAGCTGCAAGCGGCCTTTGCCGCTCAGGCTGGCGTGGGTAAGCCGAAGATTGACCTTGTCGGTCATGTAAGGCTGAAGCGGCAGGATATCGACGCCTTTCAATTCCAGCGCCAGATCGGTATGCAGCGGCGCAATGCCGAGGCTGCCGTTCAACGCCAGCTGGCCGGTCTTGTTTACTGTCGCTTTCAGCTCGATGCGGCCACGAGAAGCTTCGGCCGTAGACAAATCATGCATGGACACTGCTAGAGGAGCCACCTGCGTCACTATCGGTTCCTGATGGCTGCGATCTTCAATACGCGCCGACCAGTTACTGATGTCGACCTTACCGACCTGTACGGCATAAGGCGCTTCTTTCTTGCTGCCCTTGCTCGTCTCATCCTTGGCGCCCTTCTCGCGCACCGCTGCCGCCGTCGCCGCAGTTCCAGCTTCGGCTTGGGGCTTGCCCTGGCTTAGCAGAAAGCCGGCCTGGTCAGAAACCACTTCACCGATATTGATCGTTTTCTTGCGCGTGTCTACTGCCAGCTTGCGCAACGCAAGGTCGAATTTTTCCACGCCCGCCTGCATTGGCCGCGCCGAATTCTCGTCGGTATACCGCAGGGCTGCGCCACGAATATCCAGTTCGCCGAGTGCAATACCAAGACCGGAGGCATCGGGCGCCGCTTTAGCAGAAGAAGCAGCCGGCGCAGAGTTGGCAGCGGCAGCAGGCAGCAAACGTGCAATATTGAGTTGGCCATCGCCGCCCCGCACAAGGTTGGCCTCCAGGCCGTCCAGCGACAATCGCGCTATTTCGAAACGGCTGCCGAAGACATCCATGTCATGCAGGCTGACGGTCATCGCCGGTAATTTGAAAATCTGCTTGCCGTCGAGTTCGGTGATCAGCACTGACTTGAGTGCGGCAGTACCGCTCAGCGTGACAGCCGGCGCCTTGTTCTTCGGCTGGCTGAAGTTTGCCGTGAGGTGGAGGTCCAGCCGGGCGCTGGGCAGCTTGAAGCGCGGCTTGAACGGCAGGTATTCCATCACGCGGGTGGCGTCGAGCCCGTCCAGGTTCAGATCCAGCAGCGCATCCTTGGTGTCGGCAAAGGGCCGTGCCTTGCCCTTGAACTGCAGCGGCGTACCGTTGACCTTCGCACTCAGCAGCGGCTCGACGAAGATATCCACCTGCGAAGGCAGCGAAGAGATGAAGGGAACGCCGAGCCTGAGATCCTCGACGGTATGGATGGACTTGGCCGGCTTGTCGTCGAAGTGGATGCTGCCGCCTTCGAGCTGGATATTGTTGATCGAGAAGCGCGCCGTTTCTTCGGAAGGCGGCTGGCTGGCAATGATGGCGAGGATGTCATCGAAGTTGTAGCTGTGCGCATCCTTGCGCACCAGATGCACGTAGGGCTTGGTCAGGCGCAGTTCCTGCACCACGGGCGCGAGGCGCAGCACGGATTGCAGGGATACATTGACGCTCAGCGCCTCGAAGCTGGCGAACACTGCATCGCGCTGCGGCTCCATCAGCTTGAAATCGCGCACCGTCAATGCCATCGCATAGGGACTGATTTCCACTGCGCCAATGCTCACTTCGCGCTGCAGCTTTTCGCCAATCAGCCGCTCGGCCTGCGATTTGACGATGCCCGGCAGGATGAGCCAGCCGAAAATGCTGAACACCAACAAAAACAGGGCCAATCCGATGACAGAGCGCCGTACCACGCGCTTGCTTGTGAAATTATGAAGAGACGTGGTCAGGGGCTTTGGCATGGATAAATTTCAATGCGGCAATGAAATACAGGAAATTTCGATTTTACGCCTACACTGCAGGAGATGGCAGCGGACATATTAATAGGTAAAAAGAAGAATTTTGCTGTCGTTACCGGGCGCGGAGACAACAAGGCGCCCTATCTGTAAAGTTGAAAACTTGTATCGCCCAAATATAAACACTATATTTACACCAGGTAATTTTCCACGGCGAAACGGTAAAATCCGTTTTCTGCAATTTTCCCGCATGTACCATGGCCCGCCTGAAACTTGAATTCCCCGAAGACCAGTATTACTACTCGACCCAGCTCACGGTTCGGGTAACCGACATTAATTCAGCCAACCATCTCGGTAACGACTCGATGATTTCGATGATCTCGGAAGCACGGGCACGCTTTCTGTTCGATTTCGGCATCGAAGAAACGCAGGGAGACAATACCGGCATCATTGTTACCGACCTGGTCACGACCTACCGGACCGAAGCGCACGCGCGCGATCAGTTGCTGTTCGAAGTCGGCGTCATGGATTTCAACAAATACGGCGGCGACATCACGTTCCGCATCACCCGCCCGCGCGACAATGCGCTAGTGGCCATGGCGAAATCCGGCTTCGTCTTTTTCGACTACAAGGCAAAGCGTGTAGTGCCGATGCCCGAGGCGTTTCATCGGAAATTTGCCGAAGTTAACTGGATCGACTGAACAATTTTTACGAGAAGAACATGAGCAACAAACCGGCCCGTACGCTGACCTTCAAATGCAAGTCCTGCGCAAAACCCGTCACCGTCCATCTGCAAAAAGTGTCCGCCTGCTCGCACATCCAGCCCTACATGGGTGTGTGCAAATGCGGTGAACTCATGCTGCACGCCACCGGGCAAAAAGAAGCCGTCGAATCCTATCTGGCCTCATCCGGACTGAGCTGGTCGCATCATCATTGAGCGTTTCACTGTGGCGCAGCTCAATCCTGCGCCAACAGCGCCTGCCGCACCATCGTCAGCGCGCCTTCATACGATCCGGCCGAAGCAATGAATCGCTTGTTATGGCAAAAACCGGCGTCCGGCACGCCGGTGACCGCAGCCAGCTCGGCTCCCTGCAAGCCCGCCCATGCTGCAGGCAAATCCTTGCGTGCCTCGAAGCTTTCCGCCGCGGCGGGTACAGTGTGCAGCACGTAACGCTGCTCGGCCGCGCTATAGCTGACGACGAACAGCACCTTCGGCATTTCGTTGCGCACCACCGATGACCACGGCAATGCCGCATTTGTCATGAAGAGCACCCGGCCATCTTCCAGCAATTGCGACTGCCGTACCTGATCGACTGCGCGCAGGCCGCTTACCCTGTATTTAACTGCATTGATGAGCACATCCGTGATGAATTCCATCGCACGGCGGAACCGCGCCAGCCGCAACTCTTCTGCGGCGGCTGCATTGTTCAGTTCTCCCAGTTCCTGTTCGTCGATCCAGGTCGGATTAAAACCGGAAACAACTGCCGACAAGCCATAACCCCCCGGTGCGTTTTTGGCCGCCCCGGTGTCGGACATGTCCAGATATTGGACGAGATCCATGTCGATCGCATATGCAATCTGCTGCGCGGTATCAGCCTGGATTGCATATCCGGCGCATGCCTGCGCAATCCGTTCCACGCAGCGCGCCCCATGGGATTTCCATACCAGGCCGGCGCTGGCGTACTCGACGCCCGACTGCCGCGCCCCTTGGAATCCTTTCTGATGATGGTCGAAGCGCCCTGCCTGCGGATCCCAGATGCCGCCCACATCCACCGCAAAATCCGCCTTTTCAATCTTTTCCAGATCGCGCGTGCGGACCAGTTCACAGCCCGGAAAAACGATGTCGAGCACGCTTACCGCCCAGACATCGTCGGCGTGAAACTTTCCTGAATGGGTTGCGATAATCATTAATCTGCCTGTTTGATATGTATGTCGTAAGTCAGTGTATCTCACGACCACGATCCAGCGTCCGAATGCTTCTCGCTGGGCATGAAGAAGGGCCAAGAAAGCCATGTAAGATTACTTTATGGACAATATCAGTCATTCAGTCGTCGGCCTTGCAACTGGCGAACTGGTGCATCGCAGCCTGCCGCAAGAAGCAGATGGCGACCGCCAGAATCTCCGTCGCCGCCTGCTCCTGCTGTCGTGCTGGCTCGCGAGCAATTTCCCGGACCTCGACCTTTTCCTCACACCGCTTCTACCCGAGCCGCTCGGCTACCTGCTGCATCACCGCGGACACACGCACACCCTGCTCTACGCGATTCCGCAGGCGCTTTTTCTTTGGGCGACGCTCTGGCTGCTCTGGCCGTCAGCGCGCAAACTGCTCAAGGAAAGTGCTGCTGCGCGCAGCGGTGTCATTATTTCCGTATGCCTCGGATTCACGCTGCACCTGCTGATGGATTATCTGAATTCCTATGGCTTGCATCCATTCCATCCGTTCGACTCGCGCTGGCTGTATGGCGACATGGTGTTCATCCTCGAGCCAGTATTCTGGATTGCATTCGGCGTGCCGATGGCAATGACGGTACGACGTCCGGCCCTGAAGATTGCTCTTCTCGTATTGCTGTTCGGCGCACCGCTGTTTTTTACGATCAGGGAGTATCTGGCCTGGGGTTCGCTTGCGGCACTGGCACTCATCGGGGTAGTGCCTGGTGCAATTCAACACAAGGCCGGCGCAAAAGGCAGACAGGGACTCGTTGTCGCATTCTGCATGTGCCTCGGTTTTATCGGGGTGCAAGGCGTCGCCTCAGGGCAGGCCCGGCATCTCATTGCAGAATCCGTGCGGGCAAAAGATCCATCAAGTGAGCTCGTCGATGTGTCATTGTCGTCCTTCCCGACCAACCCGCTCTGCTGGGCTTTTGTATCTGTCGAGAGGAATGACGGTGCGGGAAGCTACGCGCTGCGCCGAGGCATTCTCAGTCTGGCGCCGGACATGCTTAGCACCGCAGAATGCCCTGCCAGCCTGTCAGGCGACCTGCCTCAGAATGCCCCATCCCGCGCAATCGCCTTTGTCTCGCAAGAAAACGGCAAGTTGGATATGCTGCGCAAGCTCAAGGACAGCAACTGCTATTTCAAAGCCTGGCTCAGGTTCGCGCGCGCGCCTTCGGTCAACGATACCGAAGCCTCGGATATTCGATTCAGTTCTAGCCCGCGGGGAAATTTCACGACATTGAATTTTGCGAAATTCAGTGGCAAGGAATGCCCGCGCTTTGTTCCTGAATGGGATTTTCCGAGGTCGGATTTATTAAGTCCATAGCCATTCTTTTGCACACTGCCCCTACCGCACAAGTGTTCAGGCGGTGAGCGAACGACTCGCGTTGTGAACCAGCCGGATATCAGGCCGCGGTGCTGGCGCAGAAACAAGCCGACCGGTACGCAGCCCACGCGGCACAGCAGAGGCCGGGATTTCCACAAGAGACTCATCCACCTTGAACGTGCTGACGATCTGCGCCAGCTCGCTCGCCTGCCCCTGCATCGCTTCCGACGCCGCTGCCGCTTCTTCCACCAGTGCCGCATTCTGCTGCGTGACCTGATCCATCTGCGTAATCGCCTGGTTGATCTGCTCGATACCAGCAGTCTGTTCCTGGCTGGCAGCGGTGATCTCGCCCATGATGTCGGTCACGCGCTTGACGCTTTCGACGATCTCTTCCATGGTGGTGCCGGCCACATTCACCAGTTGCGCACCGGTATTGACCTTTTCCACCGAATCATCGATCAGGGACTTGATTTCCTTAGCTGCACCGGCCGAGCGCTGCGCCAGGCTGCGTACTTCGGACGCGACCACCGCAAAGCCACGGCCCTGTTCACCGGCACGCGCAGCTTCCACGGCGGCATTCAAGGCGAGGATATTGGTCTGGAAGGCAATGCCGTCGATGACGGCGATGATGTCGACGATTTTCTTGGACGAATCATTGATCGCGCCCATGGTATCGACCACCTGCGCCACCACCGCGCCGCCCTTGCCGGCGACTTCCGAGGCGGAAGCGGCGAGCTGGTTGGCCTGGCGCGCATTGTCGGCATTCTGCTTGACGGTCGAGGTCAGTTCTTCCATCGAGGACGCGGTTTCTTCCAGCGAACTGGCCTGTTCTTCGGTGCGTGAAGACAGGTCCTGGTTGCCGGCAGCAATCTGGCCGGAGGCGGTAGCGATCGAGTTGGTGCCGGAACGCACCTGCACGACTAGCGCCGCCAGGCTGTCCTGCATCATTTTCATCGCGCTCACCAGGCTGGAGCGATCGCTTTTGCTGGTGTCAATTGCCTCAGTCAGGTCGCCCGATGCAATGCGCCGCGCAATACCAACC
>DATFAZ010000137.1:0-18950 GCA_035254105.1 Noviherbaspirillum sp.
CGCAAGCTGCGTCCACAGCTGTGGCGCCAGCTTAAGGTCGGCACCCGGGTGGTTTCGCATGCGTTCGACATGGGCGACGAATGGCCGCCGGAAAAGACCGAGGTGGTCGACGGCAGCACCATTTACTACTGGACGATCACGGAAAAGCAAAAGCGCGCCGTGGTGTGATGCCCGCCAGCCCGCCTTGACTGCTGCTTCAATTTTTCAATCCCTTCACTGCCTGGCGAAACAGCCATTGCGATATTGATATCGCGCGGCAAGTCAATATTTGCAATATTCCGGTTTTGCGAAGAAATAGCACTGGATTATTCGCTTATTCTATAAATCAATATCCGTTACTATCATCGGACATAGCTGCGGAAAGGGTGCACAATCAGGCACCACGCAGCAATCCAGCGTTATTGTCATTTAGGAAGATTAGTGAACCCAAAATATTCACGAGCCGCAATCTGGGCGGCAATCGCGTTTGCCTTCTTTTTCGCCATCAGCACGCAGTTCAACAGTGGTGGCAAGCCTGAGGCGACATCGATTGCCTATTCGGAATTTTTAGAAGAGATCAAGGCGAAGAAGATCCAGGAAGTCGTGATCGAAGGTACGAGCATCACTGCGGTGACGAATAGCGGCACGGTGCTGAAGACGAACTCGACCATGCTTGATCGCGGCCTGATCAACGACTTGATCGATAGCGGCGTGAAGTTCGACGTCAAGTATCCGGAAGGTCCTTCCTTCCTGTCGCAGGTTTTCATTTCCTGGTTCCCGATGCTGCTGCTCATCGGCGTATGGATTTTCTTCATGCGCAAATCGCAAGGTGGTGGCAAGGGCGGCATCTTCTCGATGGGGAAATCCAAGGCACGCATGCAGGATGCCGACACCAATACGGTGACCTTTGCCGATGTGGCCGGTTGCGACGAGGCCAAGGAAGAAGTGGAAGAGATTGTCGAGTTCCTGCGCGACCCGCGCAAATTCCATCAGCTTGGCGGCCACATTCCGCATGGCGTATTGCTGGTCGGCCCTCCTGGCACCGGTAAAACACTCCTGGCGCGGGCCATTGCCGGTGAATCGAAAGTGCCGTTTTTTACGATTTCCGGATCGGACTTTGTCGAGATGTTTGTCGGTGTCGGTGCATCGCGGGTGCGCGACATGTTCGAAACTGCGAAAAAGCATGCGCCGTGCATCGTGTTCATTGACGAGATCGACGCGGTTGGCCGTGCGCGTGGCACCGGCATGGGTGGCGGTAACGATGAGCGCGAGCAGACGCTGAATCAGATGCTGGTGGAAATGGATGGTTTCGAACCGAATTCCGGCGTCATCGTGATTGCAGCGACTAACCGCTCCGATGTGCTGGACAAGGCATTGCTGCGCCCGGGACGTTTCGATCGCCAGGTGATGGTGGGCCTGCCGGATATTCGTGGACGTGAACAGATCCTGATGGTCCACATGCGCAAGGTACCGGTTTCGCGCGACGTGCAGGCCAATGTGCTGGCGCGCGGCACGCCGGGTTTTTCCGGCGCCGAGCTGGCGAACCTGGTCAATGAAGCGGCATTGTTCGCTGCACGCCGCAACAAGCAGACCGTCGACATGCAGGACTTCGAGGATGCGAAAGACAAGATCATCATGGGCCCGGAACGCAAGTCCGCCGTCATGCGCGAGGAAGAGCGGCGCAATACGGCGTATCACGAGTCAGGCCACGCGGTGGTCGCCAAGCTGCTGCCAAAAGCCGATCCGGTGCACAAGGTCACCATCATGCCGCGGGGTTTTGCGCTGGGGCTGACATGGCAATTGCCCGAGCATGACCGCGTGAACATGTACAAGGACAAGATGCTGGAAGACATCGCCATCCTGTTTGGTGGGCGCATTGCGGAAGAGATCTTCATGGGCCAGATGTCGACCGGCGCGTCCAACGACTTCGATCGGGCAACCAAGCTCGCGCGTGCGATGGTTACGCGTTACGGCATGTCGGAAGCGCTGGGCACCATGGTGTATGTGGACGACAATCAGGATGCGGGTTTTGGCATGCCGTCGAAATCGGTGTCCGAAGAGACGCAGCAAAAAGTCGACGATGAAATCCGCAGCATCCTCGACCAGCAATACGCGCTATCGCGCAGCCTGCTGGAAGCAAATCAGGACAAAGTCCATGCGATGAGCAAGGCGCTGCTTGAATGGGAAACCGTTGATGCAGACCAGATCAACGACATCATGGCAGGCCGTGAGCCGCGTCCGCCGAAGTATGGTGTATCCGAAAGGAAAGTGCCGCGATCTGGCGAGATTTCACCGAGCGCGCCTGCCACAGCTTGAAATGCGTGTGCCTGAGTCGGCGATTCCGCTGGCTCAGGCACACCGCCCAAGCTTTCAAATTTCTTCACGGCCCGCCTGCTACCTTTTTCAACAGTCTGTTAGAGCAGTTTTCGCCTGGCTGTACACGAGCCAAGGTCGGGTCAAGAAGCGCAGCCGTACGTGATGTACGGTGAGCATCGCAGGCCCGAGATCGGCCGTGTACGGTCAGGCCAAAACTGCTCTAGCGGCGCGGTGAAAACTTCTCAGTTAGCTGTTTCAATTTCTCGGCGTGCTGGCGTTCGGCTTTCGCCGCTGCTTCCTGTGCCTTTTTCTGTTCCATCGCTTTCTTGAATCGCGCGCGCAGGGTTTCTGACGCATGTGTACGATGCGTGTCGTCGACCTCGCCGGCCGTCGTGCCATCGAGGTTGTACCGGACCGTCGCCTTTTCCATCGCCTTCAGGTATTGGACCGAACTGGTATGGAGGCTCAGCGCCATGCGCATGGTTTTCTTGTTCACGCCCTCCATCTGTGCGAACAGTTGCTTGTCGATGCCAATGGCAAGCGGCTTGTGCTCCCGGAAGATTGGATAAGTCTCCTGCAATTGCTTTAGCAATGCGCGGGCGGATTGGATCGGACTGGAGGGAGGAGGGGAAGTATGCATCGACAACGTTTAAGTAGCTAAACCAGTTAGCGGGTTTTATCGGTGCCCGAGGAAGTCTCGAAGCGCTTGCCGGTCATTTTAAGCCCACTTCGGCAGAGGGGGAACTTTCGTGTGCGAAAGGGACAATTGGCAAAACAGTTTTTTGCGCTATTTTTGTCCGGTCCCGCATGAGGAACTGCGTGGAATTCAATGCGCCGGTTGAGCGCGGAACCGTTGATATCGTTCCAGCACCATCGGCACGTACTTGATCGTTTCACGATACGGCGGTATGCGCCGGCCATGGCGGATCACCGCGTTTTCGCCGGCATTGTAGGCGGCGACAGCAAGACGCACATCCCCGCCGAACATGGCCAGCAGATCGCGCAGATAGCGCGCACCGACTTCGACGTTCTGTTCCGGTGCATATAGGTCGAAATTTCCATAGCGTGCGGCGGTTGCCGGCATAACCTGCATCAGGCCGATCGCACCCTTGTGCGATCGGGCGCGCGCATTGAAGCCGGACTCGACTTCGATGACCGCCTTGAGCAGCGCCGCATGGACGCCGTGCGATTGTGCGACACGCTGCACCAGCGGCTCCAGCGCTTTGCGCCGCGCGGAAAGCTGCGGCAGCGACACGGGGCCGTTGCCCGAGCGCGGCCATAACTGCTGGCCATCAAATACGGCGAAGACCTGCGATGTCCGGTTGATCGGACGGTCGGAGAAGGTTGGCACCTTGCCGGAGGCGTCGTAAGAGCGATAAATCTTGGATTCTTCGGCTTGCGCCAGGCCGGCGGCGCATAGCGCTACGCTCAGCATGATGTGCCGCGCTGTTGCGTAAGCATCTTCCGTTGTGGCGTTCATTGCATCTCCCTATACAACTGAACGATACGGCAGCATCGATGTTTCCTGCAAGCATTGTGCTTAGCGACGCGCCTCGGAAGCGACACCGGCTTGACTGAGTGACATCATGGTTCCGGCACAGCCTGCGACGGATTATCGAAACTTCATTGTTTTCCCCGATCTAACGGATGTGAGACGCCATCCGGCCTTATCTTTTACCGGCGCCATCGCACTTTAAGGAGAGTGACATGGAATTGCTATGGTTTCTTCTGATCGGTTTGATCGCAGGCTGGCTGGCCAGCGCAGTCGTCGGGGGCGGATTCGGGATTGTCGGCGACATCGTTGTCGGCATCGTCGGTGCGTTCATTGGCGGCTACCTGTTCGGTGCGCTCGAAATCTCCGCGGGAGGCGGGCTGCTCGGACGAATCATTGTGGCGACTGTCGGCGCAATCGTTCTGCTGCTGCTTCTGCGGCTGGTTCGGCGGATGCGATAGCTGCCTTGCGCCGACAGGAAGGCAGCGCTTTCAATGCCCGGCTATTGCGCCAGATAGCCGCCATCCACCGCGTAATACGACCCGGTCACGAAGGATGCCTTGTCCGAGCTGAGCCAGAGCGTCAGTTCGGCCACTTCCGACGGTTCGCCGAGCCGTCCCACCGGGTGCAGCGATGTGAGTCCCTTTAACATGTCCTCGGACAGGCTGTCGAGCAGCGGCGTCCTGATGAAGCCTGGCCCGACAGCGTTGATGCGGATATTGTGCGGCGCATATTCGAGTGCGGCGGTGCGCGTCAGGCCGATCACGCCATGCTTGGCGGCGGTGTAGCCGGCATGCTCTCGAAAGCCGACCTGCGCGAGGATGGATGCCATGTTGACGATCGCGCCGCCGCCGGATTTCAGCATTGCCGGGATCTGGTAGCGCATGCCGTAAAACACGCCTGACAGGTTAATGCCGATGACCTTGTCCCAGTCTTCCGGCTGGGTGTCGCCCACAGCCGCCGTCGCGCCGCCGATGCCGGCGTTGTTGCAGGCGATATGCAGCGCGCCGTATGTGTTCAGAGCCGTTTCCACCAGCGCTTCGTTGTCCTGCGCGCGGGATGTGTCGGCTTTGCAAAATACTGCCGTGCCGCCGGCAGTGGTGATCTGCGCCACGGTTTCCTTGCCACCGGCTTCGTTGATGTCGGATACCACGACCTTTGCGCCGCAGGCCGCATAGGCCAGTGCCACTGCGCGGCCTATGCCCGAACCGGCCCCGGTAACCAATGCGACCTTGCCTTCCAAAAGCTTTTCCATAAGTGAGTTCTCCGTTGAGGTCGCGGTTTGGCGACATTAATAAACACCCGTATGCGGCGCGTCGCTCCTGCAGGAGCAGCGGCCGCTTCGTAATTTTCTTATCTATTTAACACATTGACTGAGCATGTAGCGAGGGCGTCCGATTTTTCAATTATTCCAAATATAGAAACAGTTGATTGACTTAAACGCAGTTTATTTCGTTCTTTGAATTGAATAAAGTACGTCCATGCGCTTGAGGAAACAAATCAGGCGCTCCCCGATAAGTACTCTCAACGTGTAAAAGGAAAAACATCATGAACACCAAACAACTGCTGATCGCTTCGCTCCTCTCCCTGACCGCTTTCGGTGCCTATGCCGACGCTGGCGTCACCCGCGCACAAGTCAAACAGGAACTGCAAAGCGAATTCGAAGTTCGCCAGCAATTAATGAAGCATCGTGAAGTTGCCGCAAAGGCTGGTTGCGACCTGAATGCCGTACCGGAAAATTCGGAAGCCACGCTTGCATGCAACGCCCTTGTACAAAAAATGATCGCATCGGAAGGCAATGCCAAAGTCGCTGGCCAGAAGGCAGCAAACAAGACGCACTGATCGCCCCGACTCTGCCGTTGAAAGCTTGAAGCCACCCAATGCGGGTGGCTTTTTGCGTTTTTACAGAGCAATTGTGCTGCATCGCCTTATTTTGCGCACCTTTGCCGACCCTGCTTGTCCAATTTCTCGGCATCCAACAAAGCCGAGGGTTCATGTCCAAATTTTTGCAGGCGCGCATAGACGCCTTAAGCCGGGAGATTCAGCGTCTGGAGACGGAGCTTGCCCAAAGCAAACAGACAGAAGAAGAACTACGCCAGCGGGAACGGCGCTATCAGCTGATCTTCGAGAATACCAACGTCGGCCTCGTGCAGATCGGGCCGGATGGGCGTTTCGTCGATGTGAACAGTGCTTTTTGCGAGCTGCTTGGGTATACCCGCGAGGAGCTGAAGCTCAAGACTTATCTCGATATAACGCACCCCGACGACCGGGAGCACGATCAGAAACTGCGCCAGCGCCTGCTCGCAGGAGAGCTTTCTTCGCTGCGTTGGGAAAAGCGGTATATCCGCAAGGATGGCTCGGTTGTTTGGGTCAGTCTCAATGTGTCTGCCACGTCCACTGGTGCAGGAGAGGGGCAGGGACGGTACATGATGGTGGCGATCGAAAATATCAGCGAGCGCCGGACCCTGCAGGAAACGCTGCGGCGCATCGCATCCGATCTTGCCAAAGCAGAAGCGATTACCCCTACCGGCACCTGGACATGGGATCTTCAGGCTAACGAAATGGGCCTGTCCTGCGGTGCGGCACAGATACTTGGATTGCCGCCCTCACAAACCCGGATTCCAGTAGCCCTGCTCTTCGACAGGACGCCACCCGAGGATCGCCATTTGCTGGATGATGCAATACGTTCCTCAGTCAGTGACGACAAGCCGTTTCAAGTTGAGCATCGCTTGTCCCTGCCGGACGGCACCATGCGGCTGGTATTGGCAAACGGCGAAACGGATAAGCGTGACACCGATGGCAAACCGCTCACTTTGATTGGCATGGTGCAGGACATCACGGTCCGCAGGCAAGCCGAGAGCGCGTTGCAGGAAAGCGAGCAGCGCTTCAGACACCTGTTTGACAATGCTGCGGACGGGATATTCATCGCTAACCAGGACGGGACCTATATCGACGTCAACGCCAATGGTTGTCGCATGCTGGGCTATAGCTGCGGGGAACTGCTCGGAAAAAACATTGCGGACCTTATCCCTCCATCGGATGTCGCGCGCCTGATGCGCTCGAAACAGCGTTTTCTGGATGAGCGGGATTTTGTCGAGGTAGAAGAGTGGGACCTCAGGCGCAAGGACGGTAGTTACCTGTCCACGGAAATCAGCGCCCGCATGCTGCCCGACGGTCGCTGGATGGCGATTGTGCGCGACATCAGCGAGCGCCGGCGCATGCAGCAGGAACTGGCAAGACATGCCGCCGAAATCAGCGACCTTTACGACAACGCGCCATGCGGCTACCACTCCGTGGATGGCGACATGATCATCGTCAAAATCAATAATACCGAGCTGGAATGGCTGGGCTATACACGCGAGGAATTGGTCGGAAAAAAAAGAATGCCCGACCTGCTGACGCCTGCCAGTGCATCGATCTACCGCAACAGATTCCCTGAAATAGTCGAACGAGGGGTGATGCGAGATCTCGAGCTGGAACTGGTGTGCAAGGACGGCTCGGTGATGCCCGTGCTGTTAAATTCTTCTGCCGTCGTTGATGCAGGCGGCAATTTCATCATGACGCGCACGACTTTGTTCGACATCACAAAGATGGTTCAGGCGCAGCAGGAACTGCGGCGTGCTGCCATCGTGTTCGAGCATACCCATGATGCCATTCTGGTCACGGATGCGAGCGGCGCCATCACCGCCGTCAACAAGGCATTTTCTGAAATTACTGGTTACCAGCCGAAGGAGGTGATCGGCAAGAATCCCCGGGTGTTGAAGTCCGAGCGGCACGACAATGGTTTCTACGAACAAATGTGGAGCGGGATTGAACAGAAGGGAAGCTGGCAGGGCGAACTATGGGACCGGAAAAAATCGGGCGAACTGTTCCCCACCTGGCAAAGCATCACGGTGGTAAAGGATGAAACCGGCAAGGTAACGGACTATGTGTCGGTGTTTTCCGATATCACTTCGATCAAGGACACGGAAGCGCAGCTGGAGCGGCTTGCCTATCACGACACGCTGACCGGCCTGCCGAACCGGCTGTTATATACCGACCGGTTGGACCATGCGCTGGAATACGCAAGGCGGCACAATACGCGGGTCGGCATCATGATGCTGGACCTGGACCGGTTCAAGCTGATTAACGACACGCTCGGCCACTCTGTCGGGGACCAGTTGCTTGAAGTCGTTGCGGCTCGCCTGCGCGAAAATATTCGTGGCGAGGACACCGTCGCAAGGCTGGGAGGCGACGAGTTTTCTGTTGTCATCAGCGGGCTGGAACATACGGAAGATGCCGCAGTGCTTGCCCAGAAAATTATCGATTCGGTCGCAGAGCCGATCCATATCGGCATCCATGTGCTGGCGGTATCCGTGAGCATTGGCATCAGCGTTTTCCCGGAAGATGGTGCGGACAAGGAAACGCTTGGAAAATCCGCTGACGTCGCGCTGTACGCCGCAAAGGATAAAGGCAGGAATTGCTACGAATTTTTTACGCCGGCCATGACGCAACGGGCTACCGAAGTGCTGGCAATCGATCGTGGGCTCAGGTACGCGATCGGCCACAATGAGCTGGTTCTCTTTTATCAGCCGAAGATCCATCTCGCCAGCGGCCGCATCGTCGGCATTGAAGCGCTGGTGCGCTGGAATTCGCCGCAGCTGGGAATGCAATCGCCCGACTCTTTTATTCCCGTGGCGGAGGAAAGCAACCTGATCCACCTGCTGGGCGAGTGGGTGTTCGACGCTGCCTGTGCGCAGATGCATAAATGGCGCGAGGCGGGCGCGCCTCCGGCGCGCTTGGCGATCAATGTGTCTGCCCGACAGATCAAGCAGAACGGTTTTGTCGAAGCCATCCGCAAAAAGATGCAGTCATTGCAGCCGAGGGATGGCTACGGGCTCGATATTGAAATCACGGAAAGCACGCTGCAGACACATCCGGACATTATCAGTGCGCTGAGTGAATTGAGGCCGCTGGGGTTTCGCGTGGCCGTGGACGATTTCGGTACGGGTTTTTCCTCGCTCCATTCCCTGAAGCAGCTGCCGGTCGATATCCTGAAGATCGATCGCGCATTTATCGACGGGCTGCCCGACGATCCGGAGGACAAGGCGATTACCTCGGCCATCATCGCCATGGGCCACTCACTGGACATGACGATTGTTGCGGAGGGCATCGAAACCCGCGAGCAGCTCGAATTCCTGACCAGCCATCATTGTGATGAAGTGCAGGGTTTCCTGCTTTCTCCGCCCGTCTGTGCGGAAGAATGCGAGCAGCTTTTGATAGCGGGCAGCCGGGCTTCCCTGCTTGGATTGGCGGGCGATCGCAAATGGGCGATTTGATTTCTATCGGGCTGGCGGCGGAGTAGCGGTTTTATTCGCGGGTGATGACCCGGGAGCAGTTGTCCCCGGCGTTGCCTTGGCCGGCGGCTGCACTTCCGGCAAGGTCACTTCCCGGTATTCGCGGTAAATGCCGCCGCCGGGTACGCTGCCCTGGGTCACACCTTCGTTGCGGGTACGGCGCCTGCACAGATCGCGGTCCGCTTCCGGCAGCAATTCGCAGCGGGCCAATGCATTTTTCTCGTAGCTTCCGGGCGGGTCGTTGAGCTGCCCTTGCCTGGCCGCTTCGCGGGCGGCAGCGGCTTCGCGCAGGCAGGTTGCGCGATCCTGGCCGGATTTTCCGGTTTCGCACGCCGCACGTTCGCTCTGGTAGCGCGCTTCAATGTCCGGCTGCTTGCCGGCGTTTTCGGCTATGGCTGGTGCCCCAAGAACAACGCTGGCTGCGATAAAAGCCAATCCCGCAAGACATGGGTTGAGTTTGCCGAAAATCGGGGACATGCTGACCTCCTTGAAAAGAGCGCCATCGGGAAAGCGCCGTGTTTTCCGCACATGATACTTGCCGGGCTTCTCCTTCGCCAGCATGGCAGCTGGCTTGCGCATGCTTCATCAGCGCCGGAATATCCAGATCAGGATCGATACCAGCACGGAGACAATAATGCTGGTCATGATGGGGAAGTGAAAGCTGAAGCCTTCGCGTACTACGTTGATATCGCCCGGCAGGCGCCCAAGCGGAAGACGCGACAGCCAGGGCCATGCGATGCCGGCAATAAGCAGGGCAAGACCCGTAATAATCAAGAAGCGCTGCATAGCCTTCAATAAAAAGAATGAGGTGCGGTATGTTGGCAGGTTTTCCTGTTTTGACTACGTGCAGACGCTGCGATTCCCTGGGCAGGCGTGCTTGATGAAATGCCTATGCGGCAAGCAGCAGTGCGTCGAGACACGGCGACAATCACGTTCCGATAAGGACGCTGTAATAACACTGCCAAAATAACGACGGGGTCATGTACCGCCTCCGAATAAAGGCGGTACATGACCCCGTACTTTTTGCAGCGCTTTTCCTGATGCGCTAGGCGACTCCTTCCGAATCTTTCCCGGCTGCATAGCTGGGGTATTTGGCGAGTTGTTGCTGCAAGCTTCCCGCCATCCGCGTCAGCACCCTGAGCCTGGAGTGGCCGGTGTAGTCGTCCTTGAGTCGGGCTTGCGTGACCTCCTGAAGGACGGAAATTTCTGCGCGGACTCTATTGAGTCTCCATTCGTAATACCACTTCATCATGTCTAACCCATCGTGACCAAAAAACCATTGAAAACATTGGTTAGTCATAGACCAAGCTTTTGATGGTTTGTTCCCGCGAAGAAAGAAGAGTTTTTTGAATAGAGATAGCTGAGCATTTGCGCAATGAAATATTTCCTTTAATCCTTGTTGTGCTCCGGGGGAATCGCCTGCGTCCATATCGCAATCTCATCTATAGACATGTTGCCGACCGGAGCAATGCGGGCATCCTGCAAACCTTGCTGCCCGACATCGTTCAGATACTGCTCGCGTGACAACAAGGTGCCGAGGCAGACATCGTGCTGCGGTGCTGTACTGTGTATTTCATTGCGCAGACGGTTCAGCAACTCTTCCATGATCGCCGGCGGAATCAGCGCCCGCCGGGACGGATAGACGAAGCCGAACAGGATCAGGTGGCTGAGCAGGATCCGCCAGTGCGCGTCGAAGCGGCGGAACAGGCGTTGCCAGTCCAGCCGGTCGCCGCAGGCGTGCAGCAGGTGGATGATATCGGCACCGTCATAACGTTCCCGCTCCATGATGAAGGCCTTGGACCAGATTATTTCCTCGGGTGGGCAGATTTTTGTCGGAACGCCGAGCACCGGCGCCTCGTTCGCATACTCGAACCAGGCATCGTCCACTTCGGCGATCCCGTTTCCCGAGCTGAAGATCAGATCGATATAAGCACCGTCCAGATGGATTTTTGCCAGCCAGTGCGGAAAGGTCAGCTCGGTGTTGTAGCCAGCGTCCTGCAGGACTGTCCTGATCTGTTCGACATCTCGGCGGCGGATGAACAGGTCCAGGTCCCTGGTTTGGCGGTTGATACCGGTATAACGGTTGAGCGCATAAGCGCCACCGACGAGATAGGGTGTACCGGCGGCGTTCAGTATTTCCAGGACATGCCGGTAAAACGCCGTAGTACCGGAGGCAGCATCATTACCTGGACACGATATCGGGAGGGAGTTGGGCATATCAAATTCCAGGCTACATGACAGAAAGAATCAGCAAAACTTATGCCATGCAGTGATGGTCTGTAGAGTAGGCGGCTGGCAAATCCGGGGCAGGGAGCCGGGCCGCACGGAATTTGATTTTGTGAGAGGAGTGCGTTGTGATTTCACGGGAAACGATTCGTTTTGCAGCCGTAGGCGACATCCATTGCAGAAAGGAATCGGCAGGCAGTCTGCGCCCGTTCTTCTTGCAGGCAGCGGAAGCCGCCGATGCGCTTTTGTTATGCGGCGACCTGACCGACTATGGCTTGCCGGAAGAAACGCATGTGCTGGTGGAAGAACTCTCCGCGGCCCGGATTCCGATAGTTGCCGTGCTCGGCAATCATGATTTCGAATCGGATGCGCAAGAAGAAGTACGCCGCATCCTGACAGAGGCGGGGGTGCGCGTGCTCGATGGTGAGGCCTGCGAAATCCATGGCGTCGGTATTGTCGGCGTGAAGGGATTCGCCGGCGGTTATGGGCGCGGCGCGCTCGGTCCCTGGGGGGAACCCGCGATCAAGCATTTCGTCAACGAGGCCATTCACGAAGCGCTGAAGCTCGAATCCGCGCTGGCCAAGCTGCGCACCAGCCAGCGCATCGCGATGCTGCACTATTCGCCGATCATGGCGACGGTCCAGGGCGAGCCGGCGGAGATTTTTCCTTTTCTCGGCACCAGCCGGCTGGAAGATCCTCTGCTGCGCTATCCGGTGAATGTGGTTTGCCACGGCCATGCGCATCGCGGTTATCCGGAAGGGAAGACGGTCAATAACATTCCGGTGTACAACGTTGCCAAACCCTTGCTGCAACGTAGCTATCCCGACCGGCCACCATTCCGGATTATAGAAATTCCACGTTCGGAAACAGGAAGTGTGTAATTCCGCCTGAGGCGGACAAGTGCTTGCGGAAGATGTTCAATACAGCCGGAGCTGGAACAGGGCGCCGCCTTCGGCATGATTGGCGAGCAGGGCACTGCCTTTTTTACCGTCCTTGTGATGCGCCTCGGCGATGGCGTTACACAGATTCATGCCCAGCCCGGTCGACGAGGTATCTTCCTTGGCGCCAATGCCGGGACCATCGTCACGCATCGAAAATACGAGGGCATCATCTTCCTGGCGGCAGCCGAGTTCGATGGTGCACCTGGCAAAGCGCATCGCATTTTGCAGCGCGGCTTCGAGTGCGAGTCCGACCAGCACTTCATCGAAAAAGCCAATGACCGGCATGCCATGCGCATTGATGGAAACGGTGATGCCCGGCTTGCCGACGCTGCTCTCGCGGACGATCGCATGCAGGAAATCTTCCGGGCAATGGGAATCGATTCGCGCGACCAGACCCTGTGAAGAGGCCTTGTACAGCGTCAGGAAGCCGATCAGCTTGTCCTGCAAGCCGAGGCAGGCACCATGTGCCTGCTGCGCGCGCTCGCGATCCGGTGTCACGGTCAGTCCGCGCAACTCGCCTTCCAGAACGCTCAAGGCGTTCTTTATGTCATGCACGATGATCGCGGCGAGTCCGGCTTCCATGGTCAATTCTTCTTGCTGGCGATATTGACCAGTGTTTCACGCAGGAAGCGGTACATTTTTGCAACGCGCTCATTACCCGGCATGAGCTCGTCGAGCTTTGCCAGGTAGCTATTCACCCGTGCAACATAGTCACGGTGCAAACCCTTCTGGCTCATCCACAGCAAATGCAGCTGGGCGGCAGCCAGCAGCATGCCGGTGTTGTCCGGCATGCTTTGCAGCGCTTCTTCCAGCTTGGCCAGCGACTCGTCGGGGCGGGCGCTGCGCATCAGCGCTTCGGCTTCGGCAACGATGGACATGCTGTGGTTGACGGCCTTCTCGATGACGCTCTTTGCCATCGATTCGTTGCCGGTATCTTTCAACACCTTGTGCGCGAGCGACACCAGCGCCTTGTTCTCGTGGTCCGATTTCACGGCTTGCGACAAGATTTCGGCGCCTTCCAAATCCAGCCCGATGGAAAATGCGGCCTTTGCCAGCGCCATCGCAGAGGCGTCGGCCTTTACACCTTGTGCCAGGTTCTTGGCCATGACAAAGGCTTTGTCGGCTGCCGCGTGGTTGCCGAGCTTGACATGCGCCTGTGCCTGCACCGCGGCCTGGGTCGCGCCGAAGCCGCTACTTGAGGCGAAAGACCTCGGTGCGTCCGCCAGCATCTTCAGCGCCGCCTCCGCGTCGCCCGAATCGACATGCACCTGTGCCAGCGTCAGCAGGTCGGACGGCTGTGCTGTCAGCGACCCCTTGGTATGTTTGACGACCTTGTCGAAGGCGGCCTTCGCCTGTTCCAGGTCACCGAGCCGGTAGGCCACATCGCCCACCATCCGGCTGCGCCGCGCCGAAGGAATCACCTCGCTGGAGCGGGCCAGCGCGTCCAGCACCTCGGCATCGCTGCCCTGGGCCTGCGCGATCTGTGCCAGCAAGTCGTAAGCCGGGATGTACTGGGCGTTACGCTCCAGTACCGCCTGTACGGTTGCCTTCGCTTCCTGCAGGCGGCCTGCTGCGATATCGCATTTGGCCAGTCCAATGTGGGCCCAGATCAGGTCGTCGCGCAGCCCCAATGCCTGCATGTAGACGGCGCGTGCCTCTTCGATATTGCCGATATCCAGCAGCAGCCGGCCTTTCAGCTTCAATATATCGGTGATCCACTTCGGATAGATCGCTAGCACGCGGTCGCAGACCGCTGCGGCACCCGCGAAATCCTTCTGTTGCATCCGGTCGGTGATCTGCGACAGTGCGGCTTGCTTGTCCAGCAGGCGCACGATGCGCTCCTGCAGTTTGGTTGCGGTGAGCGGTTTCAGCAGATAGGCATCCGGCTGGAATTCGGCGGCGGCGGCGACCAGTCCGTAGCTGCTCTCGGCCGTCACCATGATGAACATCGCCGATTGCGGCAACAGTTCCTGCGAGCGGAAAAATTCCAGAAGCTGCTGGCCGTTGGTTTCCTTTTCCAGGTTGTAGTCGCACACGATAAGGTCGTAGCTGTTCTCGCGCACCAGCCGGATTGCATCGTCGGGAGTTGTGGCCTGGTCGACGCGGGAGATCTCCAGCTGACCCAGCTGGATTCGCATGCTTTGCCGCATAGCTGGCAAATCTTCGATAAGCAGTGATCGAAGGTTGGCAAAGCGGCTATCAGCAACGGAAACCATAACGAAGTCCAAAAAAGGTAAAAAGTGCGGCTTACGAGGGCAAAATTGCTCTACGGCAATAAGAACTTACCATCATGAAATATTTTTGTCATTCGGAAGAATCCTATTTCACCTTTGCGCCTTCCAAGCCGAACGACCGTGCGAATTCATTTCTTGCAACCGGATTGCGCTTGCCATGTCCAATTTCAAGGACGAGCATGCAATGCAAAAGTGTTTGTTGGCGGGTGCTCACTATTGTCTTTGGTAAAGCAATGCAGGGGCTTTAACAAAACGGCTTTGCAGCGCAAAAACAGTTTTTTGAGGGCCGATGACAGCGGATATCAAACGCCATCCTTTTCCCGGACGGCTGGTCATGGTGGGTTTCGGCAGCGTCGGGCAAGCCATATTGCCGTTGTTGTTACGCCATTTCGACATAGATCCCGCGCAGATCCGTATTCTTACCGCCGACGATAGCAACGCCCGGATTGCGCAGGAATTTGGCGTTACGCTGAAGAAGCAGCCGCTCACTGAAAACAACTATCGGTCTGTGCTTGCGCCGCATCTGCAGGCCGGCGATTTCCTGCTCAACCTGTCGGTGGATGTGTCCAGCCGGGCGCTGATCGAGCTGTGCTGGCAGCGTGGCGCCCTGTATCTGGATACCTGTACCGAACCGTGGGCCGGTGCTTATATGAATGCCTCGCGATCGGCGTCGCAACGTTCCAACTATGCATTGCGCGAAGAAGTGCTGGCATTCCGGCGCCAGCAACCGGAAGGGCCGACCGCGATCCTCACCCTGGGCGCCAACCCCGGCCTGGCATCGATTTTCGTCAAGCAGGCGTTGTTGAAGATTGCCGCCGACAATGGCATCGCGGTCAACGGCCCGGTACGCCATGCGGAATGGGCCGGGCTCGCGCATCGACTCGGAATCAGGGTGATTCATATTGCCGAACGAGATACGCAGATCACCGCACGGCGCAAGAAGCGCGACGAATTCGTCAACACCTGGTCGACCGAAGGTTTTATTGCCGAAAGCCTGCAGCCGGCGGAACTGGGCTGGGGCAGCCACGAGCGCCATTGGCCGGAAGATGGCGGTCGTCATGGTTTCGGCTGCGATGCCGCCATCTATCTCGACCGGCCCGGGGCGGCAACGCGCGTGCGCAGCTGGACGCCGCTGGAAGGCGCGTACCACGGCTTCCTGATCACGCACAGCGAATCGATTTCCATCGCCGACCACCTGACGCTGCGCAATAACGGCGATGTGGTGTACCGGCCGACCGTGCACTATGCCTACCACCCTTGCGACGATGCGGTGCTGTCGCTGCATGAAATGGCGGGCCGGAACTGGCAGCCGCAGGCTCACCGGCGCATCATCCGCGATGAGATCGAATCCGGCATGGATGAGCTGGGCGTACTGCTGATGGGGAATGCGCGCGGCGTGTACTGGTTCGGCTCGCGCCTGAGCATCGAGCAGGCGCGTGCACTCGCGCCTTACAACAACGCAACCAGCTTGCAAGTGGTTGCGGGCGTTCTGTCCGGCATGGTGTGGGCCTTGCGCAATCCTGATGCCGGTGTGGTGGAGCCGGACAATCTCGACCCGGGAGCCATACTGGAGATCGCAAAACCGTACTTGGGCGAGCTCATGGGCGTGTATGGCGACTGGAACCCGCTGCAGGACAGGGAACGCTTGTTTGGCGAAGATCTGGACCGGGACGATCCCTGGCAGTTCAAGAATTTCCGTGTGGTGTAAGGGCAGGCATCCCGTTTTCATTATCGATCATTGCGGGGGCTTCCCGTGCTGCTGAAAAAAGAATCAGGGCTCAACGAAAATTCGTATTACGAAGCTAGCGTGGTACGGCCACCCTATACGGGCGCGCTGCAGGAGCGCATCAGCACTGACATCGGCGTGGTCGGCGGCGGCTATGCCGGCCTGTCGTCCGCGCTGGAACTGGCGGAGCGCGGTTATTCGGTGACGCTGCTCGAAGCAAAGCGCGTCGGCTGGGGCGCATCCGGCAGGAACGGCGGCCAGGTCATCGTCGGCTACGCCGGGCAGTCGGCGATCGAGCGCCAGCTATCGGCTGACGAGGCGCGCCGCGCGTGGGACATTTCAGTCGAAGCGATGCAGTTGCTGCAGCAACGTATCGCCATGCACGCGATTGCCTGCGACTACCTGCCCGGCTACATGACGCTTGCCGTCACCGCCAGAAAGGCGCGCTCTCTCATGGGCTGGATCGAGCATCTGGCGCGCGCCTACCACTATCCGGTGCAGGCAATTCCTGCTGCCGACATGCACGAATGGATCGCCAGCGAACAATTCCATGCCGGTGCTTTCGATCCGCAGTCCGGCCATCTGCATCCATTGAAATATTGTCTTGGCCTGGCCGATGCGGCACGCGCTGCCGGTGTGCGGGTATTCGAGGATTCAGCGGTGATCAAGGTGGTGCGCGGCAAGCAGCCCGTAATAAAGACGGCAAGAGGAGAAGTGGCTTGCCGCTTCGTGGTTCTTGCTGGGAATGTCTATCTCGATCAGTTCGGCGGCGCCATCGCTCCGGAACTCATGCGGCGCATCATCCCGGTCGGCACTTACATCATCGCCACTGAACCGATGCAGCCGGCGCGCGCTGATGCGCTGATCCGGCATCGCGCCGCAGTGTCCGACACCAACTTCGTGCTCGACTATTTCCGCCTCACCGCTGATCACCGCTTGCTGTTCGGCGGCGCAGACGCCTTCAGCGGCGCGACCCCGCCCAATCTGGTCGAGCATGTGCGGCAGCGCATGCTGGCGGTATTCCCGCAGCTGGCGGATCTGACGGTGCCCTATGCATGGGGCGGATTCGTCGATGCGACCATCAACCACGCGCCGGACTTCGGCCGGTTAGGCGACAACATCTATTACCTGCAGGGTTTTTCCGGCCATGGCCTGGCGCTGGCGGGGATTGCGGGCAAGCTGGCCGCGGAAGCAATCGCGGGGCAGGCGGAACGGTTTGACGTGCTGTCACGCATCCGCCATGTGCCATTCCCGCGCGGCGCATGGATACGCAAGCCGGCAGTGGCGCTGGGCGTGTTGTATTACCGGCTGCGCGACTTGTTATAAGAGCCTGTTTGAAAACCTACTGCGCGGCCCGATTTTCGCCCTGTGATGCTCATCGTACCTACGTACGATTGCGCTTCTCGGACAAAACTCGGGCCGCTCGCTACGGTTTTCAAATAGGCTGTAAGGCGGCTTCAGGCGCCCACCAGCGCCTGCCCGCACACGCGGATGGTGTCGCCGCTGATGCCGCAGGCACCCGGCGTGCTGAGGAAGGTTACGAGTTCCGCTACATCGCGCGGTTTGCCGCCCTGGCTGACCGAGTTCAGGCGTCGGCCCAGCTCGCGCGTCATGAAGGGTATGTCGTCGGTCATCGCGGTTTCGATAAATCCCGGTGCGATGGCATTGATGCAGATGCCGCGATCCGCCAGCTGTGGCGCTTGTGCGGCCACATAGCCGATCAGCGCAGCCTTGGTTGCCGCATAGTTGGTCTGGCCGAAATTGCCGGCGACGCCGCTGATCGACGACACGCACACGATGCGTGCGCCGTCACGCAGAATGCCTTCTTCCAGCAGCACCTTGTCGGCGTTAACAATGGCGGCAAAATTGATGTTGACCACCATGTCCCAGAAATGCTCCTTCATGTTCGCCAGCGTTTTGTCGCGGGTGATGCCGGCGTTGTGCACGAGAATGTCCAGTCCACCGAATTTTTCCCTGAAAAAATCAGCCAGCTGGCGCGGCGCGTCCGCACTGGCGATATCCAGCGCCAGCGGCATGGCACCGATCTCAGCGCAGGTCTGTTGCAAGGCTTCGCTCGCGCCCGGCACATCCAGGCAAACCACTTGCGCGCCTTCCTGTACCAGCCGTTCGGCGGTTGCCTTGCCGATGCCGCGCGCGCTGCCCGTCACGAGCGCGACCTTGCTTTTCAGCGCTGCCGAAAAGGGAGAGGATGCCGGTGCCGCAACCCGTGCCCTGACATGCACGACCTGGCCGGACACATAGGTAGTCTGCACGCCGCAAAAGAAACGCACGATGCCCGCAAGGCGATCGACCGCATCTTTGGCGACGCGGGCGAGATTGACGGTGGCGCCGCGCTTGCCCAGTTCCTTTGCCAGTGAACGGCTGAAGCCTTCGATGCCGCGCGCTGCCGCGGCTGCGACCGGATCCTGCGTTTCATCGGGCAGGGCGGTGACGATCAGCACCCTGGCGTTGCGAGTAATCTGGCGCATCAGCGGATGGAAGAAGTCATAGAGCGCGCGATAGTCTGAAGGAGAAACGCAGCCGGTCGCGTCCATGATCAGGATGTCGGCTTTCGCATTGTCCGGCAGTGCTTGCAAGGGCGATGCGCCGGCATCCTGCACGGCGGCCAGCAGGTGCTCTGCCGCATATCCTTTTGGCGAGCGGCCGAGCAGGACATTTTTTCCGGTGAAGGGTTGCGCT
>DATFAZ010000138.1:0-15378 GCA_035254105.1 Noviherbaspirillum sp.
ATGGGCGAAATTGATCACGTTGAGCAAGCCGAAAATCACCGCCAGGCCCAGCGACAGCATCGCGTAAAACGACCCGTTCACCAGACCCAGCAACAACTGGCTCAACAACGCTTGCAGGGGTATGCCAAAAATTTCCATAGACGACTTAGCAAAGTAACGCCGCAATACATACGTTGCACGCGGCGCTGAATAGCAGGATCAAGCGGGTTGTATGCACATGGGCACACAACCCGGCTCAACGCATAGTCCCAGCCGGATATTCAAACCCGGCAGCAGGACTTCAGACATTTACTTCCAGAGTGCGCACTTCGTTTCGGCCTTGGTCATGTAAGCCTGATCGCCCGGAATCGTCTGCACTACCTTGTAGTAATCCCACGGGTACTTGGATTCTGCCGGCTTCTTCACTTCCATCAGATACATGTCGTGCACCATACGGCCGTCCGGACGAATCACGCCGTTCTTGGTAAACACGTCGCTGATCTTGGTGGATTTCAGCTTCGCCATCACCTTGTCGGCATCATCGGTACCGGTCGCCTTCACTGCGCTCAGGTACTGAGTCGCAGCGGAGTAGTCAGCAGCCTGCAGCATCGACGGCATCTTCTTCATTTTTTCGAAGTAGCGCTTGGACCACTTGCGAGTGTCGTCGTTCTGGTCCCAGTACCAGCCGTCGGTCAGGTACATGCCCTGCGTCATGTTCAGGCCGAGCGAGTGGATGTCGTTGATGAACATCAGCAGGCCAGCCAGCTTCATCGAGCCGGTGATGCCGAACTCGTTCGCGGCCTTGATGGTGTTGATCGTGTCGCCACCGGCGTTCGCCATGCCGAGGATCTTCGCCTTCGACGACTGCGCCTGCAGCAGGAAGGAGGAGAAGTCGGACGCCGACAGCGGGTGCTTGACCGCGCCGAGAACCTTGCCGCCGCTGGCCTTGACCACATCGGCGGTATCTTTTTCCAGTGACGCGCCGAACGCGTAGTCGGCGGTCAGGAAGAACCAGTCCTTGCCGCCCTGTTTGGTGATCGCACCGCCGGTGCCACGTGCCAACGCGACCGTATCGTACGCATAGTGGACGGTGTACGGTGTGCATTCCTCATTGGTCAGGCGCGAGGTGCCAGCACCGATCGACACGAATACCTTTTTCTTTTCAGCGGCAACCTTGGCCATTGCCAGGCTGGCACCGGAGTTGGTGCCGCCGATCAGCAGGTCCACGCCTTCGCGGTCAAACCATTCGCGTGCCTTCGACGCTGCAATGTCGGCCTTGTTCTGGTGATCGGCAACCACGAGTTCGATCTTCTTGCCGTTGATCGCGCCGCCCATGTCGGCAATCGCCATCTTCACCGCTTCTGCGCCACCAGGGCCATCGACGTCGGCATACACGCCGGACATGTCGGTAATCAGGCCGATCTTGATGACGTCGCCGGATACCTGCGCGGATGCCGATGCGGCAAAGCCCGCGCTGAATGCGGCTGCGAATGCTACGGTGAGTGCTTTTGCTTTGAGTTTCATTACTTCTCCTCTTTTATATGTGGAATACCTTGCCGATACCAGTTAAACGCCCAGAAGTTCGTTTAACACAGACATCTTGGATTCCAGTTCCGATGCAGCAAAGGACTCGACGATCTGTCCATGCTCCATCACGTAAAACCGATCCGCCAATGGTGCGGCGAAGCGGAAATTCTGTTCAACCATCACGATGGTATAGCCCTTGGCTTTCAACATCGTGATCATGCGTGCCAGTGCCTGCACGATGACTGGCGCAAGGCCTTCGGAAATCTCGTCCAGCAACAACAAACGCGCACCGGTGCGCAGGATGCGTGCGACCGCCAGCATCTGCTGCTCACCGCCCGACAGGCGCGTGCCCTGGCTCGACCGGCGCTCCTTCAGGTTCGGGAAGATGTCATAGATTTCCTCGATGGACATGCCCTTGTCGGTCTTCGATACGAACGGCGGCAGCATCAGGTTTTCTTCCGTCGACAGCGACGAAAAAATCCCCCGCTCTTCCGGGCAATAGCCAACACCGAGGTGCGCCACCTTGTAGGTCGCGAGGTCAATCGATTCGACACCATTGACCTTGATCGATCCTTTGCGCGTGCCGGTCAGGCCCATGATCGCGCGCAACGTGGTGGTACGGCCGGCACCGTTGCGGCCCAGCAGCGTGACGACCTCACCCGGTTTCACCATCAGGTTAACGTCATGCAGGATGTGCGACTCGCCATACCATGCCTTGAGATTCTTGATTTCCAGTGCAGCTGTTGCCATCAGTGGGCTCCTTCCAATGCGCCCGAGGTCGTGCCCATGTAGGCTTCCATCACCTGCGGATTCTTCGATACTTCTTCATAAGTGCCTTCCGCCAGCAGCGAGCCGCGCTGCAGCACCGAAATTTTGTCGCAGATGCCAGAGACAACGCTCATGTTGTGCTCAACCATCAGGATGGTGCGGCCGGCCGACACCTTCTTGATCAGCTCGGTGACGCGGTGCACGTCTTCATGGCCCATGCCTTGCGTCGGCTCGTCGAGCAGCATCAGTTCCGGTTCCATCGCCAGCGTGGTGGCGATTTCCAGCGCACGCTTGCGGCCGTAAGGTAAATCGACGGTCATGGTGTCGGCGAAGCTCTCAAGATCCACTTCCGCAAGCAACTGGATTGCGCGGGCGTTCAACTGATTGAGGGTGCGTTCGCTTTTCCAGAAATGGAAGGAAGTGCCGAGCGAACGCTGCAAGCCGATGCGCACGTTTTCCAGCACGGTAAGGTGCGGAAATACGGCGGAAATCTGGAACGAGCGGATCACGCCGCGATGCGCGATCTGTTCCGGTTTCAGTGCAGTAATATCGTCGCCGTTGTACAGGATCGTCCCCTTCGTCGGCGTCAGAAATTTCGTCAGCAGGTTGAAGAAGGTTGTCTTCCCGGCGCCGTTCGGTCCGATCAATGCGTGAATGGAACCACGCTTGACCGTGAAGTTGACGTCATTTACTGCGATGAATCCCTTGAAACCTTTGGTCAGGTTTCTCGTCTCAAGTATTACTTCGCTTGCCATCCGTTTTCTCCAGTATTACTGCTGCGTTTTTCTGCACTATTTGCCGCTAACCGAGCCGATGCCGTGCGAGCATCCGTTGCGCTTCCCGCTGTAACGGGAAGCGCCCTTTCCCTACTTACTTCCTTACATGCCGATCATTCCGGAATCACGGCGGTATTGTTCGAGAACGTGATCCGATCTGCCGATGCCGGTGCCGAAAGAATCGGCGGCAGGTTCGCACTAGTGATTGCCGGCGCTGCGCCCGGCACGCCACCGCGCGGAACGGTGCGCACCACCTGGCTTGGCGGCAGCGGTGTTCCGTTCTTCAGGTGCGCATACATCAGGTTCATCGCCCGGATGTGATACGCATGAATCGGGATCAGGCGCGTGTCATAGCCCGGGAAGCCGAGGAATGCATCGAAGTGCTGTGCGTTGGTGATCTCGACATACGACAGCTTGCTTGCCGCGCCCTCTGCCAGCTTGTTGGCGGCGAAGTAGGCACGCGAGTTGTGGTTCACCGGGATCAACGTATCGCTGCGTCCATGCACGATGATTGCCGGCTTTCCGTTCAGATCTGCACTGCGCAGCACCTCTTCCATGCCCTTGCGTACGCGCCGCGAATCGGCCGCTGCCTTGCCTTTCAATGGCGCGCCGGTGGTGATGTCGATACCGGTTGCCAGATTGCGCAGGCAGATCGCACCGTCGATGTTGTAATCCATCGTGCCTGTTGAAGGCGAAGTGGAGAATGCATCGGCACGGGCACCACCAACGGCATCGTTGTTCACCAGATTCACGCCGCCGCTGGGGGTACCGTTCGCCGTGGCGAACAACTGTGCTTCCTGTACTGCGCTCAGCGTCGTCAATGCGCCAGTTGCCGGAACGGTCGGCGCGAAGCTGTAGCCGCAGATGTTGTCGGCCACGCTGAACTTGCCGTACATGTTGGCGTAGAACGCAGCAAGAATGCCGAAGGTTGCGTAATGCGATGCATGGAACAGGTCGGAATCGACTTCCCACCCGGCTTCGCGCAGTTTCTGCAGTGATTCATTGGCCTGTTCCACCTGATTATTGGACGCCAGCAGCCCCTTCGCTTTCAGTGCGGCGCAACGGTTTGCACCGATAGTCGGATTGATGAGGACCAGCAGAGGCGATGCACTGACAGAAGGCGACAAGGCCGCACATGCCTGGTACAAATTGGCGATAGTCATCGTATCGAACAAATGCTTGCCAGCGCCGCTCACGTTAGTGTTTCCGCGCCTGATGGTGAGTACTGGGTTGAGCGCCACTTCGGCAACCGGTTCAGAAACCGCCACACCGTCTATCAGGCCATGCCGGTCCTGCTCAGCCGCGAACAATGCTGCGCCGGCACCATTGGATGCGCTGGATGCGATGACGATGGTGTTGGATGGCTTGATGGTTTCCAGCCGATGGCCGTTTTTGGTGATCTCGCCGAACTTTTCATTGAGTACATAAAATGCAAATTCGACTGCCTGCAATGTGTACTTGCCCCAGCTCTTTTCAGAATTCTGTTGCGAGTGTGCCTGCTTGATGGCAAAGCGATTCGGGAATGCCGCATTGAATGCCGCCAGTTCCTTCGCTTTCAGGTCGGCCGTGAAGTTGGATTCCTTACCTGCGGCATCCGCATTCGCACGCAGGCCGTTCATCAGGTTCACGGTGTTGGATTGCAGATTATGGAAACCGATGCCGCTGCCCTTGTCGCTGTATGCGACCGCACAACGCTGCTTCAGTCCCCAGTCGCCGGCGGTACCGATCGCGCCATACACACCGCGAGAACCGGACGAAGTCGCCGTCACGATGCACGGGTTGTACTTGTCGAAGCTGGCGGGTATCTGGACCATCAGCGTGACATTGCTGTCATCGCTTCCTTCGTTTGCGAAGGCGATGTATTCCTCGCCCGCGATCTTGCCTTCACCCAGCGATGCGACGCCGTTGTTGTCGATGTTCGGCCCGAACAGCGTGCCGTAACCGCCGTTAGTCGTGACATCGACCAGCGCACGGTAATTGGAATGGATCGTGTTGCGGCGCAGCTCCGCCGCAGTCGGATTTGCCGGATCGGCATAGAGCGGCGCAGCAGCCTGAATCCCGGTCTTGCCCAGTCCCGCGGTCAGCAAGTCGTCGCTGACGCCGTCATAAGTGCTCTTCTGGATCGGCCCGAGAAATTTCGGCTTCTTGTTTATTTCGGATGCAGCAGCCCCACCACATGCCGCCAGCAGCCCAACGGCTACCAGCGAAGTGATGCATAAAGTCTTGCGTGTTGCCATGTTGTCTCTCTCCTAGTATGGACCCGCCGTCAACGGCCGGGAAAACAATGGTTCTTATGGAACGTGGTTCCATATCACCATTACCATGTGTGAATTTTCGAGACTTCTATGCCCTGTTTATTTTGATGTCGTTACAGGGTCATGCCACCACAAACTTCAATGACTGCGCCATTGATGTAACTCGCCTCGTCAGAAGCGAGAAATGCAAATGTATTCGCGATTTCCTCCGGCTTGCCAAGCCGTCCGAGCGGCACCCGTTCTTCGAGTGCGCGAATTACCTTTTCCGGCATCGACTTGAGGATCGTCGTTTCGATGAAACCCGGACATACGGCATTGACACGGATGCCATGCTTGCCGAGTTCTCGTGCCCACGTCTTTGCCATGCCAATCACGCCGAACTTGCTGGCCGCGTAATTGGTCTGACCGAAATTGCCGTAGATGCCGACAATCGATGACGCATTGAGAACAACACCGCTCTTTCGCTCGATCATCGCGTCGATCACCGCCTTGGTGCAGTTGTACGTGCCCTTCAGGTTGACATCGATGACTCTGTCGAATTGTTCATCGGTCATTTTCTTGAGCTGGGCGTCAGCCACAATTCCAGCGTTATTGACCAGCACATCGATCTGACCATAGGTCGTCAGCGCACCATTCACCATTGCGTCAATCGTCTCGGCCTTGGTGACATCCACCTTGAAACCGATGGCCTGACCGCCCTGCAAGCGGATTTCCGCCACGGTTTCCGCAACTGCGTCATCGAGGTCGCAAACAACCAGCTTTGCTCCCTCCTTGGCGAACTTCACTGCCGTCGCCTTGCCAATGCCCCTGCCTGCTCCTGTAATCAACGCCACCTTGTTCGTGAGCCGCACTTTGCCTCCAGATCCACTTCAAAAAAATGACTGCAGGCCTTTTTGAAATCCCTATTGCACAGGCCCGCCATCATTCGCGATTGAAAGCCTATGGCAATTGCCGTGCCAGACCACCTAAGCATTTGATTTAAAAGAGAAAACAAATATAGAGCCCATTTTTTTAAGCCCTGCGAGAGGCAAAGCGAAGCAATTGTGTTTAAAAATAAAACACTTATTTCTTATATCTTGTTATACCGCTGATTTATAACGTGTTTGAAGAATGTCTAATTTTTGTACATATGTTCATTAATCAGACATAAGTTTGAACTCCGTGATTTTCTGGTACAGCGTGGCGCGAGAAATGCGAAGCTGCCGCGCAACCAGCGCCTTGTTGCCGCCCGCATTTTCCAGTGCGGACTGAATAAGCTTCTTTTCCAGCTCTGCCACTGCCTCCCCCAACGGGCGAATAACATCAGCCGAGCTGCCCTTGTCTGCATCGGATGCGACTGGAGCCACCTTTTCCTCAACCGGCAGGATCGACGCAAAGTCCTCTGCGGACAAGGCGATGCTGTCGGTGACCATGCCGGCCTGCTCCAGTGCATTGCGCAGTTCGCGCACGTTGCCCGGCCAGCTGTACGATGCCAGCAATGCCCGCGCGGATGGCGTCAGCTCCCGCTGCGGCATGCCAGTGCGCGTGGCGATCTGCTCCAGCAAGTGCTCGCAGAGCGCATCCAGATCGGCAATCCGCTCCCTTAAAGGCGGCAGCACAATCGGAAGAACATTCAAGCGGTAATACAGGTCGGAGCGAAACTTACCCTCCGCAACCAGCTGCTTCAGGTCATGGCTGGTTGCTGCAATCACGCGTACATCGACCTTGATGATCGTGTTCGAACCGAGCGGTTCGATCTCCTGCTCCTGCAGTACGCGCAGCAGTTTTGCCTGCACCTGCAGCGGCATATCACCCACTTCGTCAAGAAACAGAGTGCCGCCATCGGCGATCTTGAACTTGCCATCGCGTCCCTTCCGGTCGGCCCCGGTATAGGCACCTGCCGCAACACCGAAGAATTCCGCTTCCAGCAATGTCTCCGGCACGGCGGCTATATTGATACCGACAAAGGGACGTCCCGCGCGCCCCGACGCGGCATGAATGCCGTGTGCAAGCAATTCCTTGCCGCTGCCGGTTTCCCCCAACAGCAGCACGGTCGTATCCAGTTGCGCGGCGCGTCGTGCGCGATGCTTGAGTTCCAGCGATACCGCGCTGGCACCGATGAAACTGGACATCGAGTACTTGGTATGGCGCAGATGCGCCAGTTCCTTCTGTGTATTCGTCAGGGCCCACTGCAGTTCCGCGAATTTAGATACCAGCGGCTTCAGGCGTTGCAGACGGTCATAAAGCGCAAAGCCGAGCGCTCCCAGCACCTTGCCGGCATCGTCTTTCAGCGGAATCCGCATCACGACCAGGGGCTGGTCACGGATCATCATGATATCGAGCAGAATGGGTTTCCCGGTCTGCACAACTTCGCGCATACGGCTGTTGGGAATCACATCCTCGACAGCCTTGCCAAGCGCATCATCCGGCGCTTTAAGGCCGAGAAATGCCGCATATTTGTCATTCATCCAGGCGATACGGCCGAGGTCGTCAACAGCCATGGTCCCTTCGCAAGAATCGTCAAACAGGTCCAGCAACGATTCCATGCCTACCCGCTGGATGTTATCCACGTCCCAGGAAGAGGCGACAGACGTTTTCATATCATCTCTCCGTCATAGTTTACGAGAGCAAGGAGACGGGCAATATCCGGTTTGAATAACGGATGCGGCGATTGGGGAAAGCGATGTGCAAACGATGCTAGCACACGGGTTTGCCGAAACATATCACCTGAGAGACGCGCTTATTCTTGATCAATGGCGCGTAGATGTCAGGTATGGCGCTTTCGCTTTCCTCACCTTGTCTCCTGGCAGGTTGCGGTGAAGCGCTGTTCGCTGGATTATATGCATTCTTTATAAATTGCATGCATGCGTGTTTTCCCGTATTGCAGAACGATAAAAAACACGCGCAATGGATTACCTGGTCTTTTCCTGATGGGGGGATTTGAAAAAATGGTGGCCCAATAAAAAAGCCGCAAATCTGCGGCTTTTTTATTGGGCTTTCCTGCCTTTCCGGCAGCGCGTTTATCGCTTGAGCAGTTGAAGAATTTCCGACAGCTCATTACGGATTGTCACCGTATTCATTTCCAGCGGCGGCAATCCAGCGACCAGCTCGTCTTCCGCATGACCATTAGCCATGCGACTATCGAGCTTGTTGCGCGCACCGCTGATGGTAAAGCCCTGCTCGTACAACAGCTCGCGAATGCGGCGGATCAGCAATACCTCATGGTGCTGGTAATAACGACGGTTTCCACGGCGCTTCACCGGCTTAAGCTGCGTAAATTCCTGTTCCCAGTAACGCAGCACATGCGGCTTTACCCCACACAGATCGCTAACTTCACCAATCGTGAAATAACGCTTTGCCGGTATCGGCGGCAAAACGACGACATCGGACTTGCTGGTGCGCTCGCTCATGACTCAGCTCAGGCGACGCGCGCGAGCGGCTTTTGACTGGCAACTTCGACCATGCTCTTCAGCTTCTGGCTTGCATGGAAAGTCACAACACGTCGTGCGGTAATCGGAATTTCTTCCCCGGTCTTTGGATTGCGTCCAGGCCGTTGCGGCTTGTCACGCAACTGGAAATTGCCGAAACCGGACAACTTGACTGCCTCTCCCCGCTCCAGCGCATTACGGATTTCATCGAAAAATGTCTCGACCATGTCCTTGGCTTCCCGCTTGTTCAAGCCAACCTGCTCGAACAGCAGTTCAGCGAGCTCGGCCTTGGTCAGCGTCGGTAACTCTTTTTCAGCCTGCGTACGCGCCTGCGCCTCTTGCATTGCACGATTGAGGTCAGCGGCCAACACGGATTGAAATTCGGCTGAGTTCACGTCATTCATAGTCGTTGTCATCCCTGCGACCTCTAACGTTCATGTACGCAGTTTTGCGCCATGCTTTTTATCAACTGATTCGATGAAAGCGGCCATTGCAGCATCGACTTTATCGTCCTGCAGGGTATTTTGAGTATCTTGCAAGGTAAACCGGAAAGCAAGGCTTTTTTCGTCATTTTCCAGCCCCTTGCCACGATATTCATCAAATAAAACAATGGCTTGCATGATAGCACAAGCAGGGTTTGATTGCCGTTCAGCAAGGAAAGTATTCATTAATTCCTGCATCGCGACCGACTGTTTCACGACCACAGCAATATCTCGGGTCACTGCCGGGAACTTCGAAATTTCCTGATATGACGGAATCTCCCTCGCCTGCAGTGCAGTAGCATCGATCTCAAAAACTACCGGCGCAAGCGGCAGGTCATATTTCTGCTGCCAGCGGGGATGCAATTCCCCGATGTATCCGATAACAATGCCATCAAGCAATACCTGGGCTGAACGGCCCGGATGCAAGGCAGGATGATCGCCCTTAACAAATTGCAGCGTTTTCGGAGCAAACAGCGCTTCCAGATCCGCCTTGATATCGAAATAATCCACATTGCGAGTCGGCAGGCCCCACTGCTCTTCCGCCACCGGCCCGTACGCAATCGCTGCCACACGTTTGGGCTGGTCATAGCCTGCAACGGACAGCGGACCGTCCTGCGTATTCGGATTGCGTAGAAAAACAGCACCTACTTCAAACAGGCGCACACGATTAAGCTTGCGGTTCAGGTTGTAACGCACATTCGCAATCAGGCTCGCAAGCAGTGACGACCGCATCACGCTCATCTGACTGGCGATCGGATTAAGCAATCTGATCGGTTCGGCATTCGCCGCAAAATCCGCTTCCCACGCTTCCTCAACAAAGCTGAAGTTAACTACCTCCTGATAATCGGCATCCGCCATCTGGCGACGGACCGCAAACAGGGAGCGACTATTTTCCGGCGCAATATGCATCGTATTCGGGGCGACCGGCGGCAACGCCGGAATATTCTCGAAACCGTAGACGCGCGCAATTTCCTCGATCAGATCTTCCTCGATCTCGATATCGAAACGGAAGGATGGCGGCGTTACGGTAAACGTCCCATTCCCTTGCGTGAACTCCAGTCCAAGACGCCGGAAGATATCGGCAATCTGTTCATCACTGATCGGCACGCCAATGACTTTCACGGCGCGCGCGGTACGTACGGTCACCGGTTTGCGCTGCGGCAGGTTGACAATATGGTCATCGACCGGTCCCACAAGCGTTTCCTTGCCGCCGCAAATTTCCACGATCAGCGCCGTAATGCGCTCGAGATGTTCGACCGTCGTCGCAAAGTCGACACCGCGTTCGAAGCGATGCGCCGCATCGGTCGAGAAATTGTAGCGGCGTCCACGCCCCTGAATCGCCTGCGGCCACCAGAATGCCGCTTCCAGGTAAATGTTCTGCGTATCGAGCGATACTGCCGTGGAGTCACCGCCCATGATGCCGGCGAGCGACTCGATTTCCTTGTCGTCAGCAATCACGCCGACCCAGTCATCCACTTCAACCGTATTGCCATTCAATAGCTTGAGCGACTCTCCCGCTTTGCCCCAACGGACATCCAGACCGCCATGGATTTTGTCGAGATCGAAGACGTGGCTTGGGCGCCCCAACTCGAGCATCACATAATTTGAAATATCCACCAGCGCCGAAATCGGGCGCTGGCCACTGCGCTCCAGTCGGCGCTTCATCCACTCGGGCGTTTGAGCCTTCGCATTCAGGCCGCGAATAATGCGTCCCGAGAATCGGCCGCACAGATCAGGAGCAGAAACCTTGACCGCCAGCTTCTCCTGCGTATTCACAGCCACAGTTTTATAGGTCGGCGCTTTCAGTGGCGTGCCAGTCAGCGCGGACACTTCGCGCGCAACACCCAACACCGAAAGGCAATCGGCCTTGTTCGGCGTGAGCTTGATCGTAAATTTCAAGTCATTCAGTTGATAATAATCGCGAAAATTCTGGCCAATCGGAGCATCTTCCGGCAGATCAAGCAAACCGCCATGGTCTTCAGACAATTTCAGTTCGCGCGCCGAGCACAGCATTCCTTGCGATTCCACGCCGCGCAATTTTCCAACCTTGATTTCGAACGGCTTGCCATCTTCTCCGGGTGGCAGCTTGGCACCGGCCAGCGCGCACGGCACTTTCATTCCTGGACGCACGTTAGGAGCGCCGCAGACGATGTTCAACAAGGTCCCGGTACCCGCATCGACCTGGCAGACATTCAGTCGATCGGCATTCGGATGCTTGGCGACCTCCACCACCTGCGCCACGACGATATTCGAAAATGGCGGCGCAACCGGCTCGACCTCTTCAACTTCCAGTCCGGACATTGTCAATAAATGCGATAGCTCATCCGAAGTCATTTTCGGATCAACCAGGGTGCGGAGCCAGCTCTCGGAGAATTGCATAATTAAAACCTTCAGCCACAGAATTCACAGAGGGCGCCAAACTCTTTTGAGGCGCGCCTCTGCAGCGAGTATTAGTTGAATTGTTTCAGGAAGCGCAAGTCGCCTTCATAAAACAGGCGCAAGTCGTTAATCCCATAGCGCAGCATCGTCAGGCGCTCCAGTCCGGAACCGAACGCGAAACCGATGAACTGTTCGGGATCGAGACCCATGTTACGCACCACAGTTGGATGCACCTGACCGGCACCGGAAACCTCGAGCCAACGGCCTTTCAGCGGTCCGCTGCCGAAGGCGATATCGATTTCAGCCGAGGGTTCGGTAAACGGGAAATACGAGGGGCGGAAACGCACCTGCAAATCGTCAGTCTCGAAAAACGCCTTCACAAAATTCAGGTAAACGCCTTTTAAATCCGCGAAACTGATATTGTCTGCAATCCACAAGCCTTCCACCTGATGGAACATCGGCGAATGCGTTGCGTCGCTATCGACGCGATAGGTGCGCCCGGGCGCAATAACCTTGATCGGAGGCTTGTTCATGCGTGCATACCGCACCTGCATCGGGCTGGTATGCGTCCGCAGCAGCAGGGGTTTTCCCTGCGTGTCCTTGCCGTCGATGTAGAAAGTATCCTGCATTGAGCGTGCCGGATGATTTTCCGGGCTATTCAGTGCAGTGAAATTGGTCCAGTCGGTTTCGATTTCCGGCCCATCCGCAACATCAAAGCCGATCGAACGGAAGATTTCCTCGACGCGCTCCCAGGTCCGCATCACCGGATGAATGCCACCCTTGCCGCGTCCGCGTCCGGGTAGTGTCACGTCGATCGCTTCCGCATTTAGTCGTGCCTGCATTTGCGCGTTAGCCAATGCATCGCGGCGCGCGCTCAATGCGGCCTCGATCTTTTCTTTGGCGGCGTTGATGATGGCGCCCTGAGTCTTGCGCTCTTCCGGTGCAAGCTTGCCCAAGCCTTTCATCTGTTCGGTAATTTGCCCTGTTTTGCCAAGATATTTGGCCTTCGCATTTTCCAGTGCAGCGGCATCTTCTGCACCAGCAAAATCGGACTGCGCCTGGACGACAATTTGTTCTAGGGAATTCATGCGGCTTATTCGCCCTGAAAAGGCATCTGAAAACGACAATTCAAAATAAAACGGGGCACAGGTTATGACCTCTGCCCCGCTTACTGCAGTGCCGCCGTCGGCGGCACATACGATCACAACACTCAAGCAGCGATGTTGGCCTTCACCTGTTTGACAATCGCGGCAAATGCCGGCTTGTCCATCACAGCCATATCGGCCAGAACCTTACGGTCGAGTTCGATATTGGCTTTCTTGAGGCCGTTCATGAATACGCTGTAGGTTACGCCATGCTCACGCGAAGCGGCATTGATACGGGTAATCCACAATGCGCGGAATACGCGCTTCTTGTTGCGACGGTCACGGTATGCATACTGACCTGCACGCATAACCGCCTGCTTGGCGATGCGATAAACGGTACTGCGACGGCCACGGTAGCCTTTGGCTTGGTCGAGGACTTTTTTATGACGGGCCCGTGCGGTAACCCCACGTTTTACTCTAGGCATATTAGCTCCTTAGTGAGGTTAGGCGAACGGCATCATCGCGCGAACGGAAACCATGTTTGTATCATGGACATCCACTGCACCGCGCAACTGGCGTTTGTTCTTGGTGGTTTTTTTCGTCAGAATGTGACGTTTGAAGGCTTGACCGCGTTTGACGGTACCGCCCGGACGTACGCGGAAGCGCTTTTTCGCGCTGCTCTTCGTCTTCATTTTCGGCATGACACTATCTGCCCTCTCGGACAGCTCCTTTTTAACATGATTGCAGGTGGCAATACTTCATTGCGCTTGGATGCCTGCTTTCACTTGTATTGCAGCGGAATCGAGTCCACTGCCTTCAATGCAAGTCGCCTGTCACCAGGCGATTCACACGAATCTTATTTTTTCTTCTTGGGCGCCAGAACCATAACCATCTGGCGGCCTTCCATCTTCGGAAACTGCTCGACCTGGCCATATGGCTCAAGGTCCGACTTCAAGCGCTCCAACATACGCATGCCGATGTCCTGATGCGCCATTTCACGCCCACGGAAACGCAAGGTGATCTTGGTTTTATCGCCCTCTTCCAGGAACTTGGTCAAATTACGCAGCTTGATGTTGTAATCGCCGTCATCCGTACCAGGACGGAATTTAACTTCCTTAACCTGGATAATCTTTTGCTTCAGCTTCGCTTCGTGGGCCTTTTTCTGCTCCTGATACTTGAACTTACCATAGTCCATCAGGCGGCATACTGGCGGCTGCGCTGTAGGCGCAATTTCCACCAAGTCCACATTCGCCTCTTCTGCCAGGCGGAAAGCTTCGGCCAGACTTACGATACCAAGCGGTTCGTTATCGACCCCTGTTAGACGCATTTCGGGCACTGTGATTTCGCCGTTGATGCGATGCGACTTATCCGTAGCTATTGCAGTTTCCTTTTAAAATCAAATAATTAAGCCGTGCTTAGCGCTTCGGATTTCCCGTCAGGCTTTGGTATCGACTTCGTTGTTCAGTCGTTCCACCAGAGCATCGACCGGCATTACTCCCAGATCGACGTTGCCTCGCGCACGCACGGCCACTGTGTTCGCATCCCGCTCCTTATCGCCAATAACAAGAATATAAGGCAGCTTTTGTATGGAATGCTCGCGTATTTTATAGGTTATTTTCTCGTTACGCAAATCGAGGTGCACCCTAAACCCTTGTTTTTTCAGGTTTTGTGCAACGATTTGCGCATAATCAGCCTGCGCATCGGAGATGTTCAGTACCGCAATCTGTACCGGCGCCAACCAGAGCGGCAGCGCGCCGGCATGATTTTCGATCAACATGCCGATAAAGCGTTCCAGCGAGCCAAGAATCGCCCGATGCAGCATGACCGGCACTTTGCGGGTATTGTCTTCCGCAACGTATTCAGCCTCGAGACGGACCGGCATCGAAAAATCGACCTGGATGGTACCGCACTGCCAAGTACGCCCAATCGCATCCTTCAATGTATATTCGATTTTCGGCCCGTAGAACGCACCCTCACCCGGCGAAATCGAGTACTCACAATTCGAGCGCTTGAGCGACTCGATCAATGCATTCTCGGCCTTGTCCCACAGATCGTCCGAACCCACACGCTTTTCCGGGCGGGTTGCCACCTTATAAATCACTTCTGTAAAACCGAAATCCTGATAAACCTTCTGCAGCAGCGCAGTAAAGGTGACACATTCGTCGAGAATCTGGTCTTCAGTACAGAAAATATGGCCGTCGTCCTGGGTGAAGCCGCGCACACGCATCATGCCGTGCAGTGAGCCAGACGGCTCATTACGATGGCACTGACCAAACTCGCCATAACGCAGCGGCAGCTCACGATACGAATGCAGGTTGGATCGGAAAATCTGGACATGTCCCGGGCAATTCATCGGCTTTAGCGCATAGGCGCGGTTTTCCGACTCGGTGGTGAACATGTTTTCCTTGTAGTTCTCCCAGTGCCCCGATTTTTCCCACAGCGTGCGGTCAAGAATTTGCGGCGCCTTCACTTCCTGATAGCCATTTTCCTGATACACACGACGCATGTATTGCTCAACTTGCTGCCAAACCGTCCAGCCTTTCGGATGCCAGAAAATCAGGCCCGGCGCCTCATCCTGAAAATGGAACAGATCAAGTGCCCGACCCAGCTTGCGATGGTCGCGTTTTTCCGCTTCTTCCAGCATGTGCAAATAGGCATCCTGCTCTTCCTTCTTTGCCCATGCGGTGCCATATACACGCTGCAGCATCTCGTTTTTCGAG
>DATFAZ010000139.1:0-29304 GCA_035254105.1 Noviherbaspirillum sp.
ACCAGTTTTTGCAGGCCCGCCTGATTGATCGCAATCGAACTGGAAACGAAGTCGCCGTCCGGCGCTTCTTCCCGGATTTCTATTTCAACCGAAGAATCATTTCCGGGATGCAGGCTTACTACCAGCTTATCCGTTCCGATATCGCTCGCATTCTGAATAATTGCCTGTCCTGTATCGGATGCCTGAAATGTCGAGTGCATGTTTCACCTCCGTTTCACCGACGGCATTGCGCGGAATACGCCTGCGCATGGATACTCCAGCCAGCATACAACCGCCCCATCTGAACAATCTTCACACTAGACGAAAATAGCGGCAATAGCGAGGGGAGCCAGAAAGAAGACATCCTGCTGTTTGAGGAAAAAAATTGATTGGCATCAAGCCACCTCTAGTGTGATCAAATTTTTCTCATCAATGCAATACGTCATGCTGCGTATGTGCCTTCCTGCACTCGACCAACATACTATCCGGGGGCAGATTCCATGCTGATGCCTCCTGCATATCTTTTGAATGGGAATAACTATGTTGCGCCGGTTGAGGTTCATGCTTTTGATTGCTGGTTTGGTTCCAGGCTTTTGCACCTTCAATTCTCAGGCAGCCCCTGCCCATCCTGCGCATAGCAAAGAGCAGGCCGCCGCACCCGATGCGGCAGCATTGATCAATGAGTCTGGCCGGCTGCGGATGCTGACGGAACGCATGGGCAAGGCCTATGCGCAGATCGCACTGGAGGTCTTCCCGGACAAGGCACACGAGCAATTAGTACTTGCGCAAAAACGTTTCGAAGCAAACCTGGAATTTGTCGGCCGCGGCGCCATCACCACCGAACTGAAAGCAGCACTGGATACGGTAACGACAACATATGCATCCTATGCAAAGGCACTCGCCAGACCGGCAGATAAAAATACCGTAGCGGAAGCTCATCGCCTGACAGACAAGCTGGTGGCGGAAGCGGAAAAGCTGACTGTGGCATTCGAGCAGCTGGCGCAAACGGCACCGGCAAAAATCGTCAACGTCTCGGGGCGTCAGCGCATGCTGTCGCAGCGATTGGCCCGGCTGTATTTTGCGGCGGCCCTCGACATTCGCGGCGGCGACATGAACAAGTACCGCAACGAGTTCAAGAGCGCCTTGGCCACGCTGGAAGCCGCACCGCTGACAAGCGTTGAAATCAAGCGCGAGATCGAACTCGCAAAAACGCAGTGGATATTCCTGGAGCAGGCCATCATGGGCAAAGGGGAGTTGAAAGACAATCTCAGGAACGTTGCAACGACCAGTGAACGCCTGCTGGAGACGATGGATAACCTGACCACGCTGTACAGCAAGGCGCTCAAGACCCTGATGGGCTAGGACCGGAAGCCTGTTTGAACACCGTAGCGAGCAGTAGAGGTTCAACCAGGCTGAGAGGCCTATTCATCCATACCGCTCAACGCCTCGATGTCAGCCATTGCCATGCGCAACATAAGCTCAGCGGTCGCCTCGTGCGGGGCCATGCCGGCGGCCAGCGCATCCGGAAAGGATTTCTTCAACACACCCTGCCGGTGAATGAAATACTCTCCTTGATCGTACTCAATGGTGTAAGTGAGGTGCTGTCCGGTACGGCGCGTATATTCATAGACTGGCATTATTGACTCTCCCATCCAGTTGGCTGCTTGGTGGTACTTCCTGTTGCAGGATTCAACTTAGCACGCCGCGACGAAGGGGAATGCCTGTTCCATCAAGAGTATTCACAGAACAGGAGATGCTCATGCCATCCGCAACGATCGGGGAATATGAAATCGAATATTCCGGTGAGTCCCTTCCTGAAGGCGAGGGCTGGGGCGCTTATGTCGCCATCTATGGACCATCGCCCAATCCCATGCATCGGAGCAGTTTTTTCCCGCATCAACGGGTAGCGGTGGAAACGATTTTCTCCAGTCAGCAAGCGGCCGAGGAAGAGGCACGGGTGATCGGGATTTCACTGCTCGGCTAGGCTTTTTCCGCACGCACATGTAAGTGCGTCTTCTGCCTGTCAAGGCGCCATTCGAGCCGCTGCAGCATTTCAAAAGCAGGATTGCGCTGCATCAGAGAGCACCAAATTCGAAGTAACGGCCCCAAAGGCAGCCGCCTATATTGGTACTTCGCCATTCCGTCATCTGAACGGTTTATGGAGGTGTGACATGAAAGTACTGATCGTTACAGCCATCTTTACTTTGCTTGCCGGTTGCGCCGGCACCTATAGCAGCGGCGACACGGAGAGGAGTTCCGGCGCCGCTGGCAATGACGCCATGCAACGGGATGACGTTTTCCATTCTTGGATCAATTGATCGTCCCGCAAGCAGAGCAATACAGGGATTACTGAAAAAACAATTCCTGCAGTCCCTCATCCCGGCCGATTTTTCAAGCGGTGGTCAACGCTTCTGGATGGCGTCGAGCGCGTCTGCATTCACGCGATCACGTCAATGCAAGGGAGGAGTTTTTAATACCATTTCATTGGAGGTATGTCATGAAAGCCATTCCTGTCATTCTCGCAGTTGTGATGTTGGCCGGCTGCTCCGGCATGAGAACGAGTGGAGACTCCATGAGCCGTTCCAGTACGGGCAGTCAGTGGGAAAGGGGTCAGTCCAACACTTTTACACTGGATCCGAACTACCAGGATCCGAGCAGGAATATTTATTTTGGCGGCTGATTGGCCCGTCGTTGCCCATCAGCAGTCGAGCAGTCTTGTCCGACTGAATTGAATAAACCGACGCATGTAAGCATAGTGCGTTCGTGACTTGGGGCTGTGCCTGCCACATCCCCTTTCAAGCATCTTGCTAAAGGTGCAAGCGTATCTTTGCATTCGCATTTTGCAGCGCTTGCATTTCGCTCTCTTGCAAAACCGGCCGCTTGCCACACTCTTGTTTCTACACTTGTTACACTCGCTGAGTATTTTCATCGGGTGCATCATTTATGCGCGGCAAATAAGATTAAAATTCTCGCGCACGCCTCAGGTCTTTCTGCAGATATGGCGAGCAACAAGCCACGATTTTCAGCAGCCGGTGAGGTATGGAGCAAGTATTAAGTGTGTTGTACGGGATATCTGGCATTGCGGCATCAGCTTTGTATGTGCCGCAGATTCTGAAATATCACCGCGACCCCGAAGCACGCCTTTCGATCTCGCTGCTGTCCTGGGGGGGATGGATTGCCATTGCCATCGTCACCATCCTGTACGCATTGTATGTAGTGAAAAGCCTGTTGTTTGCGATGGTCGCAGGCTTGAACGTAATCGCGCAATTGACGGTTTTGTTTTATGGCGTGAACGCGCGTCTTGCCAGAAAATCCACTTCCCCTGCAGAAGAACCCCTGTTCGAATAACACTTCTGCCGGCTCCCGCTTTCCGGATTTTTCCCGTCCATTTTCAATACACGCAGGACGCAATGCCACTTCCTCCGGAATTTTCAAAACTACACGCCATTGGGTCGCGGGGGAATCTGCAGTTGCGAGCCAATCAAATGGCATTCTCCGACTTTTTTATTGCTGCTATAGTGAATAGAAGCAATCTTTCGTTCCATCCGCCCGCATGAATCATTTTTCCAATCAAACGATAAGAAAAAAAATGCGCACGCCCGGCGGTATCGCGATGGCGTATGCGGCATTTGCGGCCATCTGGATTGCCGGCTCGGATCGCCTGTTATTTTTTGTATTTCCCGATCCGGCACAGTTCGAGCGGATCAGTACACTCAAGGGTTTTCTTTTTATCGCCGTCACGGGCACACTGCTTTACCTGCTGATAAAGGCCTGGCATGCGTCGCTGACGCGGGCCATGTCAGCTTCAACCCATTATCGGGAACGGCTGGAGCGTGTACTCAAAGGAACCAACGACGGCTGGTGGGACTGGGATCGTGAGAACGACAGGATTTACTGCTCGCCGCGCTGCTGGGAAATGCTTGGTTACGAGGCAGATGAACTGCCGGGGGATTCCGGCTTGTGGCGACGACTGATGCATGCGGACGATACCGTCAAAGCCGAACAGACTTTTGACGATGCGCTTGCCCAAGGCAAGCAAAGCTGTTCCGTCGAAGTACGGCTGCAGCACAAGGACGGCCATTACATCCCCGTCCTGATGCGTTACCTGATTCAGCGCAATGCCGATGGTACTGCGGCGCTAGTGTCTGGCACCAACATGGATCTGAGCGAGCAAAAGCGCGCGCAGGAGCGATTACGCCAGGCCGCCGCAGTATTCGATGCCACGCGTGAAGGATTGATCGTCACCACCGTGGATCGAAAGATCATGATGGTCAACAAGGCCTTCTGCGATATCACCGGCTACACCGAAGAGGAAGTCGCCGGCAAGAAGCCGCGCATGCTGAGTTCCGGTCGCCATGGGCCCGAGTTTTATCTTGAGATGTGGAGCACCATCGACGCCAATGGACACTGGCGCGGCGAAATATGGAATCGCCGTAAGAATGGCGAAATTTATCCGCAGTTGCTAAGCATTAGCGAGGTCCGGAACGATGCCGGCGCGGTGGTGAATTATGTTGCGGTATTCGCCGATATTTCCCGCCTCAAGGATTCGGAAACCAAGCTCGAATTCCTGGCGCATCACGATCCGCTGACGCGATTGCCAAACCGTCTTCTGCTGCTGTCACATCTCGAGCACGCCATTCGCTCGGCGCAGCGCGAAAACTCCCAGCTCGCATTGCTGATGCTCGATCTGGACCGGTTCAAGGATGTCAACGACAGCTTCGGCCATGCGGCCGGCGACGAGCTTTTGCAGCAGGTTGCCGATCGGCTGGTATCGCGTCTGCGCGGCATCGATACGGTGGCGCGCCTGGGTGGGGATGAATTCACAGTATTGCTGCAACAAATCGCCCATCCGGAAGATGCAGCCATGGTTGCCAGCAACATCTTGAATAGCCTGAACAAGCCGTGGACGCTTTCCAACGGTGTGGAAGTGCGCATCGGCGTAAGTATCGGCATCAGCATTTATCCTGACCATGGTGCGACTACACCGGACTTGCTTCAGCATGCCGATGCGGCGCTGTACCAGGCCAAACATGAAGGGCGCGGCTGCTTCCGCTATTTTTCACAAAATCTGACCTATGCCGCACGCGAACGGATCGACTTGGAAGCCCGCCTGCATCGCGCCATTGAAAAAGACGAGCTGCGCGTGTTCTACCAGGCACAGGTAGACATTGCCAGCGGCCGCATTGTCGGGGCGGAAGCACTGGTGCGCTGGCAGGACCCGCAGGAAGGGCTGATCCCGCCAAGTCGCTTCATTCCGGTGGCGGAAAGCACCGGTCTGATCAGCGATATCGGCGAATGGGTATTGAAACAGACCTGCATGCAAGGGAAGAAATGGAGTGAAGCCGGGCTGCCCTCGCTGACATTTGCAGTAAATATTTCACCGCGCCAGCTCTTGCATGGCGACCTTGCCGCCACACTATCGAAAGTGCTGGCAGACACCGGTTTTCCTGCGGCGCAGCTGGAACTCGAGGTAACCGAAAGCGCGCTGATGGAACGTGAAGAGGATATGGCGCAGTTGCTGTACCGCCTGCGCGATCTCGGCGTGCATCTTGCCATTGACGACTTCGGCACCGGCTATTCCTCTCTGGCTCGCCTGAAGCACTTTCCGCTCGACGTGCTGAAAATCGACAAGAGCTTCATCGACGACATTCCGCACCGCCAGGATGACGGCGCAATCGCCGCAGCCATTGTCGCCATGGGGCACACGCTCGGCTTCAAGGTGCTCGCCGAGGGCGTGGAAAACAGCGCGCAACTGGACTTCCTGCAATCGCTCGGCTGCGACATGTATCAGGGTTATCTACGCAGCCGCCCCGTGCCGGCGACGGAGTTCGAGCGCCTGATAACAGAATCTGCGACAGCAAACAGCATCAAGGCTTCAGCACAACCTTGATGCATTCATCCTGCTTGTTGCTGAACATATCAAAGCCGTACGGCGCATCGTCGAGCGCCATGCGGTGCGTAATCACAAACGTCGGATCGATCTCGCCGTTCTGTATCCGCTCCAGCAACGGTTTCATGTAGCGCTGCACATGCGTCTGGCCGGTCTTGATCGTCAGTGATCGATTCATTACCGAGCCGAACGGCACCTTGTCGAGGAAACCGCCATACACGCCCGGAATCGACACCACACCGCCGTTGCGGCATGCCATCAGCGCCTGCCGCAGGGCGACAGGACGATCGGTTTCCATGCTCATTGCCTGCTTGACACGGTCATACGCGCCCATGAAGCCCATGCCATGCGCTTCCATGCCGACCGCGTCGATGCAGGCGTCCGGGCCGCGCCCGCCGGTCATGTCTTTCAATGCGGCGGCGACATCGACTTCTTCATAATCGAGCGTCTCGGCCTTCGATTTTTCGCGCGCCATGCGCAACCGCTCGGGAAAGCGGTCGATGCCGATCACCCGTTCCGCACCAAGCAGGTAGGCGCTCTGGATGGCGAACTGGCCGACCGGCCCGCAGCCCCATACCGCGACCACCGAACCCGGCTTGATCTCGCAGGCTTCCGCCGCCATGTAGCCGGTCGGCAGGATATCCGACAGGAACAGCACCTGCTCGTCGCTCATGCCGTCCGGGATCTTGATCGGGCCGACATCGGCAAACGGCACGCGCGCATATTCGGCCTGGCCGCCCGCATAGCCGCCGGTCAGGTGCGAATAGCCAAAGATGCCGGCCGGTGAGTGGCCCCACATTTTTTCCGCCAGCGCGGCATTCGGGTTGGAGTTCTCGCACACCGAATACAACTGCTCCTGGCAGAAGAAGCATTTGCCGCACGCGATGGGAAACGGCACCACCACGCGGTCGCCGATTTTCAGGGTCTTCACTTCGCTGCCGATGTCGACGATCTCGCCCATGAATTCATGGCCGATGATGTCGCCCTTTTCCATTGTCGGCACAAAGCCGTTGTACAGATGCAGGTCGGAGCCGCAGATCGCCGTCGAGGTAATACGCACGATGGCGTCGCGCGGGTTCAGGATCTGCGGGTCGGGAACGTTGTCGATGCGCACATCCTTTTTGCCATGCCAGACATTCGCTCTCATCCCGGTGCTCCTTTCCTCAACAGGCGGCCGAAAACGCCGCGCGTGCCGGACGGCTGGCCAATCGTGGTCGGAATCTCGCCGGTTTCGATCAGCCACTTGAAGCGACGCAGGTCTTCGTCGATCTGCTGTGATGGCTCTTCGCCAAACATCTTGGCGATCATCGCACCGGCTGCGCCGCCGGGTGGCCGGTAGGACAATTCGACGCGCACGATGGTGCCGCGCCCGCCCGGTGAGGGCTCAAAGCGCACGCTGCCGGCATTGTCGACACCTGAGCCTTCGATGGAGCACCACGCGATGTAACGGTTTGGCTCGTCCGCGGTGAGCTCGGCATCCCATTCGAAACTGGTGCCGGCCGGCCCCTTGGCTCTCCAATGCGTGCGATTGTCACCGGTGATATGCACCGATTCCAGATGTTGCATGAAGCGGGGGAAGCTTTCGAAATCGTGCCAGAAGCGGTAGCACTCTTCGACCGGGCGGTTGACCGAGATGCTCTTTTCCACATGCAGCTCGGTGACAGGCGATACACCCCGTTCGATTTGTTCGCGCCGGGTGTTATCCATGCTGGACAACAAGTCCAGCGCCGCCACCCCGGCAACCGCCGCCGCCGCAACCTGCAGGCGCCCGCGCTGGCTGCGTGCGGTGCGCGCCGCCATGCCGAGCAAGGCGATGTCCATCGCATCGCCAGCCACCCGCGTCCAGAGCCAGCCTGAAGGCCGACGCTGGCGAAGAATACCAATGCCACTTACGATTTCACGCGCGCCAAGGGCTCGCATTATCCGGGGATGCTGCTGCACTCCGATTGCGCGCGACACGCCGCCTGGCGCCAGTACCTGCGCAATACCAAGGCCGAGGCTGAACCAGCCCAGCATCCGGGCCAGTTGCGCGGCACGCTCGCTGCCGTCGTAACTGTAATGCGCATCGTAGCGTATGCCCTGCCGGGGAATGGCTTGCCGGTAATACGTGGAAGGGGATTCATTAATGGGCGGCAAAGAATGCACTGTGCCTGGTGAAGAGCTTTGGCTGACTGCGGGATCTTGCATCATTTATTCCTCCGTTGCGCTAGTCGCATGTTTCTCGCCTCGCAGGGCGGACTAACGGATGGGTAAGCTGATGAAAACAGGATGGCCGCAGGACATGAAACTGCGTTAACACCCTGTCAAGGTCAAGTTAGTCAGACTTTCAAGCGGAGTAGTTCCCGTGTGCCGGAAGGGCTATCGATGCTGTGTGAGCATCATTTGCCACGAGGATTGCCAGAAGGATTGGGAAGAGAGAAGAAATGAAGAAGTAAGACTGAGGAGGAAATGCGGTATGGAAAATACTGAGAACCTGTCGGCGTAGTGAGCGGGCGGCCGTGCTTGCTACTCTTCGCCTTCATCCTTTCTTTCACGGGTGATAGTGGTCGACATTTCCTCAAACGTCTCCCACGGCAATTCGGTCACTTCGGGTTTCGGAATGTGCCGATAATGTTCCAGGCCTTCATTGATGTAGTCGTCTGTCGGCTCGCCCGGCTGCTTCGTTTCCTCGCCGTTCACAACGGCTGCACCAGCAGCACCAGATGTAGCAGCGGCGGCAGCCATAGCCGCAGGCGCTGCATCCTTGATCGGGAAGCGCCAGTAAACTTTGTCCAGCTCCAGTCCGCAGGCCCTGTGAACATGCTCGCGCAAGGTCATTTCGATGATATGCGAAAGGCGAAAGCGCTTCATCGGCTCCGACTCGACCACCGCGATAAAGGCACCGCTGCTCTCGAGGCGGGTGCAGGTGGCGGTCACTTCAACACCGCTGCGGCGAAAGTAGTCAATGATGATGTGGCTGATAACAAGCAGGTTATGCTGACTGCGGCGCGCTTTAGCCCTGGCGGAACCGGCGTACGCAAGGATGCCGATGACAAGCACGGCAAGCAGGACGAGTAGCGTCAGGGTCACTGGGTCAGCATTGGAAGGCATTCTTGTTCGACCTCACCGGCAGGTTGTTCGTCGCTTGGGACAGGGTCAAGATCATATCATTCCATGGTACGAAATGAATTGAATCCGGTAAATTACGCAACACTCCCGCAGCGTGAAGGGCGATCCTGCAGGCTGGGTGTGCCCGTGCGCAGTTCAGCTCGACTTGGCCAGCAAGGTGAAGTGCTCGACCGTTGGGGGTACTGCGAAATACGGGCCGACAATAGCGCGCCATTCCTGAAAGGCCGGGGACTGGCGAAAATCGACGGTATGGTTTTCCAGTGTTTCCCAGAAAATCGTCAGCAGGTAGCGCTCGGGCGATTCGATACCCTTGTTAATTTTATATCCCTGAAAGCCCTTGGCCTTCGAGATGACCTGATCGAGCCCGCGCTGGATGGCGGCGTCAAATTCGGCCTGCTTGCCGGGATGGATGCGGATATCGGCGAGTTCAAGAATCATCGTGTTTATGCGCTTGGGTGGGTCGGAACGGGATTGAAGCAATTCCCGATTATTACATTTCTGTCCCGCCTGCTCACGCAAAAATGCAGCAGGAGCGCAAAAAAACGGCGCGCCTGAGGCGCGCCGTTTTTCATGCGACCGATACGAGCGGACTAAAGCTTTCCGCGTCGATCAATAGCTGGTCAGCGGAACCGGCTGGCCATTCTTGAAGGTGAACACCGTCACCGGCGACTGCTTCATGTTGCCCTTTTCGTCGAAGGCATAAGTACCAGCGACGCCCTTGAAGCTGCCCTTCTTGAGTTCGGCAACAACTTTCGGCACGTCGAGCGAGTTGGTCTTGGCCATCGCATCGGCATACATGCTCATGCCGTCATAAAAGGAAGCGGCATACACGTCCGGCTCCTGGTTGAAGCGCTTCTTGTACTTGGCCTTGAAGTCCGGGCCGGAAGCGGCCTTGTCGAGGATTGCGCCACCCTGTGCGCACAGCACATTTTCGCCGACTGCGTCGCCGCCGAGCTTGCCCATTTCCGGCACGCAGACGGTGTCGCCGCCGAGCAGCTTGGCGTTCATGCCGAGTTGCTTCATCTGGCGCGCCATCGGGCCGGCCTGCGGTGCATAACCGCCGTAGAAGATCGCTTCAACCTTCTTCGCTTTCAGGCTGGTCAGGATGGAGTTGAAATCCGCTGCCTTGTCGTTGGTGAATTCATGGCCGACCACGTTCATGCCCGCAGCCTTCGCCTGCTTCTTGAATTCTTCTGCAACGCCCTGGCCGAACGCAGTGCGGTCGTCGATCACGCCGACGTTCTTGATCTTGAGTTCCTTGGCTGCATACAGAGCCATCTTGCCGCCGAGCTGGGAATCGCTGGCATTGATACGGAACACATTCTTGTAACCCTGCTCGGTGATCTTCGGATTGGAAGAAACGGTCGCGATTACTGCACCGCCTTCGTTGTAGACGCGCGAGGCGGGGATGGTGACGCCGGAGTTGTACGGGCCAACCACATACTTGACGCCGGCATCGATCAGTTTCTGCGCGACGTTCACGCCGGCTTTCGGATCGGCCTGGTCGTCTTCAGAGAGCATTTCGAACTTGACCTTCTTGCCGCCAACGGTGATCGGCTTGGCATTCAGTTCCTCGACAGCCAGGCGCACGCCGTTTTCATTGTCCTTGCCGGAGAACGACTGCGAGCCGGACAACGGGCCGCTCACGCCGATCTTGACAACGACTTCTTGCGCCGCTGCGCTGCCGACCATGCCCAACAGGGCAAGTCCGCTGATAATCTTATTCAGGTGCATTTGTTTTCCTCGGTGAAGTATCTCTCCATGGCGTGTTCGTCGATGCCGAACCTAGCCAATCCTTGTGAAGTGGTGTTCCACGGATGGGGATTATGGAGAAGGTTGTGGCAAATTATCTTGCGTTATTTTCATGAAATTGCTCGATTCGTCCGAATTTATTTAATCAATCGGGGGAATTTCGAATTTAATTCGGTATTTCGCAAGAAGCGCGACCAGCAGCGGTTGCGGACAATACAAAGAAGTGCCATGAATTTGGAGAATATTTTGGAGAATATCTTTAGCCGGATACCCGCACAGCTCCCTGCTGAAGCGGTCGAAACCCTGGCGCAGGGCGGCGCAACCCGGATTGAAAGAATCGTGTCAAAAGGGCAATGTTCGCCGCCCGGCTTCTGGTACGACCAGGATGACAATGAATGGGTGCTGCTGCTACGCGGTGAAGCGACATTACGATTCGAGAAAGATGACCGCACCATCCATCTCGTCGCCGGCAGCTATATCAATATTGCAGCGCATGAGCGGCATCGGGTCGAATGGACGAAAGAAGATACGGAAACCATCTGGCTTGCCGTTTTCTACTGAGTTATTACGAATTTTGCAGCACCTCGGTTCCTGCAGTACGGTTCATTCCCTCACCGGTTTCTCTCTGCCACGGTACACTCGTAGTCTGCCCGCGCGGCTCCTTCTCCTTGCTGCCGGGCGTATGGGAGAAACTCGTGGAAGCAGCACTTTCTACAGCACAGACAGAACAATTCAGGCAAGACGGCTATCTCGTTTTCCACAAGCTGGTACCCGCCGCCGCATGCGCGGCGATGCTGGCGGTCGTACAGGATCACCTGTGCGATGCCGTCGAGCCGCTGGAATACGAAGCCGAGCTCGGCTACCCCGGTGCACCTGCATCGCTGCAGGCGCCCGGCGGCAAAACAATCCGCCGACTGCGCAGCGCCTATCAACGTCACGCATGCTTTCGCACCTGGGCCGAAGATCCGCGGATCGTAGCCTGGCTGCAGCAGTTGTTCGGTGAAGAGATCTGCCTGGTGCTGGCCCACCACAACAGCGTGATGACCAAGCATCCGGATTTCGGCACGGCCACAGGCTGGCACCGCGACATCCGCTACTGGCGCTTCGATAAACCCGATCTGATTTCGGTCTGGCTGGCGCTCGGCAGCGAAACTGCGACGAACGGCGCGCTGCACGTCATTCCGGGCTCGCACCGGCTCAATATCCGGCGTGAACAGCTTGATGAACTGGACTTCCTGCGGCCTGAGCATCCGGAGAACCAGGCACTCTTTGCAAAAGGCAAGGTGCTGGAACTGGAACAGGGCGACGTGGTGTTCTTTCACAGTGGGCTGTTTCATGCAGCCGGCAGGAACGACAGCAATGCGGTCAAGAACTCGGTGGTCTTTGCATACCGGGGAGCGAGCAACCTGCCGCTTTCCGGAAGCCGGTCTGCGGCGGCGGGTGATGTGCAATTAAAGGCGGCTGCCTGCAAGAATGCGCAGGAAACGGCCGCCTCCTGGACGCAAATTAACTAGCGTGCCTTACTCGTCATCACGACGCGAGCGTGAGGAAAACGGCGAATACAGCAGCTTTACGAAGTTACCGACCTGATTCAGGAAGTATCCCTGCGCTTCGCTGACTACGCGCTCATAGGCGCGCCGGTCCAGCGTGCCTTCGCATTCTTCCGATGTCAGACGTCCGTCCTGATAACGGGTTTCCCGGGTTTTCACATGGATATCGTCACCTTCCGAATAGATCTCGGTCGATGAATACCTGAAGGTGAAAAAACTGCCCCAGCTCCCGGTCGGCGTCCATGGCACCGGAGTGGGCGGCCTGTCTTGCTCATCCGTCGTCGCCAGCGCATTGCGTTCCCGGTTGCGCACCTTGTCGAGTTCCCTGCTCATGCATCACCTCCGATAATCAGATTGCCGATGGCCTGGCGCATTGCATCGTCCACGGTTTCCAGCCAGACGAATTGCAATTTCTGTCGTGCCTCTTCCGGTATCTCATCCAGGTCTTTGCGGTTACGCGCCGGCAGCATGACCACCTTGATGCCTGCCTGCAATGCGGCCAGCACCTTTTCCTTGATGCCGCCCACCGGCAGCACCAGTCCGCGCAGGCTGATTTCACCCGTCATCGCGCAATCGCTGGCAACCGGCTTGCCGCGCATGAGCGATGCCAGCGCAACATAAATCGCAATGCCAGCGCTCGGCCCATCTTTCGGCAGGGCGCCTGCCGGCACATGCACATGGATGTCATTCTTGTCGAAGACATCCGCTTCGATCTGGAGTTCATTGCAATGCGCCTTGACCAGCGTCAGCGCCGCCTGCGCGCTTTCTTTCATCACGTCACCGAGTTGTCCGGTGAGGATCAGTTTGCCGCTGCCCGGCGTCTGGCTGGTTTCGATGAACAGGATGTCGCCGCCAACTGGCGTCCATGCGAGGCCGGTTGCCACACCCGGCAGGCTGGTGCGCATTGCGATTTCGCTCTCGAACTTTTTCGGCCCGAGGATCTCCGCCAGATCGTCCTTGCCGATCCAGATCTGCTGCGCGGAATCTTCGGCAATGCGTGTTGCCGCATGCCGGAACAGATTGCCGATTTCACGCTCCAGATTGCGCACGCCGGCTTCGCGGGTGTAGTCGCGAATCAGCGCCTGCACCACGCTTTGGCTGAGACCGCATTGCTGCGGCGTCAGGCCATTCGCTTCAAGTTGCCGGCTGATCAGATAGCGGCGCGCGATTTCCACTTTTTCTTCCTCGGTATAACCGGGCAAGTGGATCACTTCCATACGATCAAGCAGGGGCCCAGGGATCGTATCGAGCATGTTCGCGGTGCCGATGAACATCACTTTCGACAGGTCGAACGGCTGGCCCAGGTAGTTGTCCCGGAAGGTGGTGTTCTGTTCCGGGTCGAGCACTTCCAGCAGGGCTGACGCCGGATTGCCATGAATGCCGCTGGCGAGCTTGTCCACTTCATCGAGCATCAGCACACAGTTGCGCACACCGGCCTTGCGGATGGCCTGGATGATATTGCCGGGCAAGGCGCCGATATACGTGCGTCGATGCCCCCGAATCTCGGCTTCGTCATGCACACCACCCAGGCTCACGCGCGCAAACTTGCGGCCGGTGGCGCGGGCAATGCTCTGTCCCAGCGAGGTCTTGCCGACGCCGGGCGGGCCGACGAAGCACAAGATGGGACTCTTGCCTTTCGGATTGAGCTTGCGTACCGCGAGATATTCGATGATGCGGCGCTTGATTTTTTGCAAGCCGAAGTGGTCTTCGTCGAGGATACGGCGGGCTTCTGCAATATCAATGCGGTCCTCGGTCATCGCGGACCAAGGCAGCTCGCTCATCCATTCCAGATAGGCATACAGCATCGAATATTCCGTCGACGCCTCGGGCATGCGGCCAAGCCGGAGCAATTCCTTTCGAGCGTAAGTATCGATCTCTTCCGGCATGCCTGCCTTGGCAATCGCCTCGCCGATCTCCAGCAAATCGCCTTCGCCGCTGCCACCCTCACCCAGTTCCTTCTGGATGGTCTTCATTTGTTCGCGCAACAGATACTCGCGCTGGCGGTCGTCGATGCGCTCCTTGGTCTGCTCGCTGATCTCTTCCGACAGCCGCAGCACCTCAATGCGGCGCGCCAGATGATCGAGCACCTTGTCGATGCGCTGGCGCAGGTCGAGCGTCTCGAGGAGGTCCTGCTTCTGCTGCAGCGGCAGCTCCACCAGTCCGGCAGCAAAGTCGGCAAGTGCCGACGCTGAGGTCATGTTTTCGGTAGCGCCGGTGAGTTCGGCAGGCGCCGCTGGCAACAGCTGAATGACTTCCGCGACCCGCTCCTTCAGCTGGATCAGCCGCGCCTGAATATCGGATGTTTGTTCTTCCGAGTCCGGCAAGTGTTGGACACGTGCCGCCTGGAACGGGTAGCTATCCAGAAATTCTATGATCCGGAAACGCCGTTCGCCTTGGCACACCAGATAGTTCCCGCCATCTTGTGCAGTGAGGTAGCGCAGCACCGTCGCCACGGTACCGATCCGGTACAGGTGTTCCGGCGCCGGGCTCTCCACTTCCGGGTCGCGTTGCAGGATCAGGCCCACCGGATAGTCGCGCCGCACCGCTTCCTGTGCTGCGGCGATCGAGCTGAAACGGCCAAGGCTGATGGGCGCGATCATGCCCGGAAAGAGCACCAGATAGCGCAGCGGAATCAGGATCATTGCATCCGGCGGCAATGCCGGGAGTGTACTGGCAGACGCCTTCAGCGCTTCCAGCCCGGCGTTGTCCTCGCTATCCAGGTCAAATCCCGGAGCCTGGTTCTGTTCGGTTTTCATGATGCGGGCTGTCCTTATCTCCGGGCGTCCTCGCCGCCAACGCCTGTCTCTGGTTTTGCTCGATTGGACACATTGCGTGCGATTACCGTTCCGCCGGTTTTGCGGAGATTTGACGCAGCGCTTTCCGATGCTCAAGAAACCGCTCCTGGAAGCCAACAGAACTTAAGGTGTTTTTCTCCAGTCCAAGCTGACCACCTACCTTGTCAGTGCATGCAGCAACATGCGCAGGCATTCCCTAGGCCGACTTGCAGTTCACTGCAAAAGCCAGGACTGATTGCGCAGTCCCTCGGGTGGCTGCGCAAATGACTGAAACATTCCCTGTTTCACGAAAGGAAATCCACCATGGACACCACACTCAACGGCATGAATATCGCCATCCTTGTTACCGATGGTTTCGAGCAATCCGAATTCACCGGTCCGCGCGCTGCGCTGGAACAGCAAGGCGCCACCACCAAAGTGGTCTCTGCAAAACGCGGCAAGGTGCAAGGCTTCAACCACGACGTCAAGGCCGACCAGTTCGATGTCGACCTTACGTTCGATGAAGCGGATGCAAAAGATTTCGATGCGGCAGTGCTGCCGGGCGGCGTCATGAACGGCGACCAGATCCGCATCATTCCCGAGGCCCAACGCTTCGTGCGTGACATCGACGATGACGGCAAGCCGATTGCAGCGATCTGCCACGGCGGCTGGCTGCTGGTATCGAGCGGGTTAGTGGAAGGCAGGACCATGACCAGCTGGCCAACATTACGCGACGACATCCGCAATGCCGGCGGCACTTGGGTCGATCAGGAAGTGGTAGTGGACGGCAACCTGATCACCAGCCGCAAGCCCGCCGATATTCCAGCGTTTAATGAAAAGCTGACTGACAAACTGTTCGAACGTTTTTCAGCAAGCGCACGCGGCACGCGCGACGAGCAGACCGGCATCGGCTTGTCCGGCTAAGGGCTGAGCAAAGAACGCCGTGGCACCGCGCTCTTCGTGTGCCACGGGTCTTTCAGTCGACTTCGAAGGTCACCTTCGCATTGATGCGGTAGTTGACGATCTTGTCGTTGTCGACCTGTGCCTCGAAATTCTTGATGTAAATAGAGCGAATGCCGTGTACGGATTCGCTCGCCTTCACCACCGCGGCGGCTGCCGCATCTTCCCAGCTCTTCGGTGATTCGGCGAGTACCTCGATTACTTTCATTACATTCGTCATGGCGATCTCCATTCGGCAATGTGGAAGATTCCGGCATGAAGCAACAGATGCGCCTCATGCTGAGGGACTGCTTGTATGGCAGGCCGTGATCGATGATAGGAAGGACTCAGGCCGAACCGCCTGAGCGATATCAAGCCGGGGTCAATTGCGGGCGTGCGACAGATGGAAGGCTTCGAGCCCGTCAAACAGGCTCATTTCGCGCGCCAGTTCGGAGATCGGCGCGCCGCTCGACTTGTTGAATGCGACTGCGACGAAATGCCATTCGGTCTTGCCGTTCTTCACGGAAATCGAAATGGATCCCGGAGCAATTTCATAGCCGCGCCGCGTTGCCGCTGCACGCAAAATTTCCTCACTGGGCGCCTGTTCCTGCTTGAAACTCATCACGATGGCAATCGCGTGACGGGCCGGCAGCCAGTTGGTGATCTTCGGTACCCAGATCATGCACACCGCAGACATCAGCGCGAGCAGCATTGCAGCAAGAAAAAAGCCGACGCCAACCAGCACGCCGATCACCGATGCCGACCAGATCGATGCTGCCGTGGTCAAGCCACTGATGTTGAAACCTTCCTTCATGATCACGCCTGCGCCAAGAAAACCGATGCCGGTGACGATGCCCTGGATGATGCGGGTCGGGTCCGTACCCGTTCCGATCATCATCTGTCCACCGTACCAGTGTTCCGGATAGCCGGCGATCACGGTCAGCGCGGCCGACGCCATGCACACCAGGCCGTAGGTACGCATGCCGGCAGCCCTGCCCCTGTACGAACGTTCGTATCCGACCAGCAGGCCGAGCAGCAAGGCGCCGACCAGGCTGAACACAACAATGACGTTGGTGGCCACCACCGGACCGGACCAGAATGCCGCCAGGGATTCCAGCGAGGGCAGATCGGCAGAGAGTCGTTCCATGAATTGCTTTGTCGTTATGGGTTAGAGAGTGATGCAAGCTCGCCAGCATCAGGAACCGAATTGGCGCAGGCCTTCCAGGTCGAGAATATGAATGCCGCCGTAATCCACTTTCAGCAAGCCTTCCTTTTCAAGCACCTGCAGCGCCTGATTCGCACGCTGGCGCGACGCGCCGGACAGATAGCCGATTTCTTCCTGAGAAATCTGCAGCAGCGGCTCCGTGCCCGGATACAGGTGCGCGTTGAACAGGGAAGCAAGACAACGTGCAACGCGCGCATCCACATCGAGCAAACGATCGAATTCGACCATGCCGATGAACTGGCCGAGGCGCTCATTCAATTGCATTAAAAGAAAACGGGTAAACGGCAGGCTGGTGTCGAGCAGCCACATGAAGGTCTTGTTCGGCATACGGGCGATGCGGCTGTCGCGTAAGGCCACCACGTCGTACTTGCGGATTTCCTGCTTGAGCAGCGAGCCTTCGCCGAACCAGCTGCCGCTGGCAATGCCGGTGAAGGTCACCGACTTTCCTTCCGGCGAAAGATTATTGATCTTTGCCAGGCCATCGATGATGCCAATCCATGCATCGGTGACTTCCCCCTTGCGGCAGATATATCCACCCTTGGGCACGAACTGCTCGATGGTGTCCGCTTCCACACGTGCCATCTGCTCCGGCGTCAGTCCCTTCGCCCAGATGGCCCGATGCAGCAAGTTTGCAAGCGGTAGCGGCCCTGATGGATTTGTGCAGCGCATCAACGATAGTTTCAAATTAAACGGGGATTGTCGGTCAAATGACAGCGCACAAAAGTTCTGCTGTCTAGTATCCTGACCACATAACAACGGAGACATTGTAAGCCTAGATCACTGTTGCGCCTACTGGCGACAACCGTACTTAGCTCGCATCGCCCACGCAGGCGCTCCGGTAGACGATCCTTCACGACGGTTAGACCCTGTTAAAGAGAGTGGGACGATGGTAGAGACAACCAAGAGCGCCGGGGGGCAGACTTTCCCCCGCCTGCTGCTGCAGCATGCGCAAACGCGCGCAAACAAGCCGGCCTTTCGTGAAAAGGATCTCGGCATCTGGCAAACCTGGAACTGGGCGCAAGTCGCCGATGAAGTGCGTGCACTGGCCTGCGGGCTGGCGGCAATGGGCTTCAAGCGCGGCATGAACCTGGCCATCATCGGCGACAACCGGCCGCGTCTGTACTGGTCGATGGCTGCGGTGCAGTGCCTCGGCGGCGTCGCAGTCCCGCTGTACCAGGATGCGCCGGCAGCCGACATGGCCTACGTGCTGGATGACGCGGAGATCGACTTCGCCGTCGTCGAAGACCAGGAACAGGTCGACAAGCTGTACGAAATCAAGCAGAACCTCAACCGCATCTCGCACATCATTTATGACGATGAGCGCGGCATGCGCCACTACAAGCAGAAGGAACTCGCCTCCTTCGAAAAAGTGCAGGAGCTCGGCCGCGAATTCGACCGCAAGCATCCGGACTTTTTCATGAACGAAGTCAATGCTGGCAAGGCGGACGACACGGCGGTGATGCTGTACACCTCCGGCACGACCGGCAAGCCGAAGGGCGTATGCCAGACGCACGGTTCCTTCATGGCAGCAGCGATCGGCGGTGTCAGCTTCGACAAGCTGACCGGCGACGACGACATCCTGTCCTACCTGCCGATGGCATGGGTCGGCGACCATCTGTTTTCATTTGCACAAGCACTGCTGGCCGGCTTCACCGTCAACTGCCCGGAATCGGGCGACACGGTGATGACCGACCTGCGTGAGATCGGGCCGACTTATTACTTTGCGCCACCGCGCGTGTTCGAAAACATGCTGACCACTGTGATGATCCGCATGGAAGACGCCAGCGCACTCAAGCGCAAGATGTTCCATCACTATATGGAAGTCGCGCGACGCGTCGGTTCGGACATCCTCGACCGCAAGCCGGTCGGCATGATGGACCGCATCAGTTATGCGCTTGGCAACTTCTTTGTGTACGGGCCGCTGAAAAACGTGCTCGGCCTGTCGCGCGTGCGCGTCGCCTACACTGCAGGCGCGGCAATCGGTCCGGACCTGTTCCGCTTCTATCGCTCCATCGGCGTGAACCTCAAGCAGTTGTACGGCGCAACCGAAACCTGCGCGTATGTATGCCTGCAACCGGACGGCAACATCAAGTTCGACAGTGTTGGCTTGCCGGCACCGGGCGTCGAAGTGAAGCTGGCCGACAACGGCGAAGTGCTGGTGAAGTCCGCCGCGATGCTGAAGGAATACTACAAGCGCCCGGACGCCACGGCTGAAGTGATCGACAGCGACGGTTATTTCCATACCGGCGACGCCGGCATCTTCGATGAAGAAGGCCACCTGAAGATCATCGACCGTGCCGCCGACGTCGGCAAGATGAACAGCGGCGATATGTTCGCGCCGAACTACATCGAGAACAAGCTGAAGTTCTTCCCCTTCATCAAGGAAGCAGTCGCTTTCGGCAACGAGCGCGACATGGTGTGCGCCTTCATCAACATCGACATGGAAGCAGTCGGCAACTGGGCCGAGCGCCGTGGCATTGCCTATGCGGGCTATACCGATCTGGCCGGCAAGCGCGAGACCTACGACCTGATCGCGGAGTGCGTGGAAAAGGTCAATGCCGACCTGGCCACCGAAGCAATGATGTCCGGCACGCAGATTCACCGCTTCCTGGTCCTGCACAAGGAACTGGATCCGGATGACGACGAGCTGACCCGCACCCGCAAGGTCCGTCGTCGCTTCGTCGGCGAAAAGTACAAGGTGCTGATCGACGCACTGTATGCCGGAAAAATGTCGCAATACATCGAAACCCAGGTCAAGTTCGAAGATGGCCGCAAGGGCATGGTTGCAGCTGACCTGCGGATTGTCGATGTGAAGACGTATGGTGCATTGAAGAAAGCGGCATAGTTATGAATGAAAATCGCAAAATCGGCGACGTGATTCTGGATCTGCAGAACATTTCGCTTTCATTTGGCGGCGTGAAGGCGCTGACCGACATTTCCTTCGACGTGCGCGAGCATGAAATCCGCTCGATCATCGGCCCCAACGGCGCCGGCAAGAGCTCGATGCTGAACGTGATCAATGGTGTGTACCGTCCGCAGCAGGGCGAGATCACCTATCGCGGCAAGCATCGCAAGGACATGAACACCTATGCAGCCGCAAAGAGCGGCATTGCGCGTACTTTCCAGAACATCGCTTTGTTCAAGGGCATGTCGGTACTGGACAACATCATGACCGGCCGCAATCTGAAGATGCAGACCAATTTCCTGTTGCAGGCCCTGTACTGGGGACCGGCGCAGAAGGAAGAAATCGCGCATCGCAAGAAGGTCGAAGAAATCATCGATTTCCTGGAAATCCAGCATATCCGTAAGACTCCCGTCAGCCGCCTGCCTTACGGTTTGCAAAAGCGGGTCGAACTCGGCCGCGCTCTCGCAGCCGAACCGGAAATCCTGTTGCTTGACGAGCCGATGGCCGGCATGAACGTGGAAGAAAAGCAGGACATGTGCCGCTTTATCCTTGATGTGAATGACCAGTTCGGCACCACGATCGTCCTGATCGAGCATGACATGGGCGTGGTGATGGATATCTCCGACCGCGTCGTCGTGCTGGATTACGGCAAGAAGATCGGCGATGGCTCTCCTGAAGAAGTACGCAGCAATCAGGATGTGATTAACGCCTACCTTGGCGTGGCGCACTAAAGAAAAGGTGCCCTTGCTCCTGCAGGAACAAGGGGAAAAGCCGACGTAGTCATGGTGGGCGTTGCGGTCTGGATTCGATTGCGGTCGATTGGCCACGCACCCACCCTACCCCTCCGCTGCCAGTCGGAGGGAACCTGAAACGGGATGAATAAGACATGGAACTGAGTTTCTTTTTTGAAGTGTTAATCGGTGGCCTGCTCGCCGGCGTCATGTATGCGCTGGTCGCGCTCGGCTTCGTGCTGATTTACAAAGCCTCCGGCGTGTTCAACTTTGCACAGGGTGCGATGGTGTTCTTCGCGGCACTAACTTGCGCCGGCATCATCGACAAGTTTGGCGTATCGCTGTGGCTGGCCATTCCGCTGACGATGGTGGCAATGGTGATACTCGGCCTGCTGACCGAGCGCATTGTGCTGCGGCCGCTGGTGGCGCAACACGAAATCACGCTGTTCATGGCAACCATCGGCCTGACCTTCTTTGTCGAAGGCCTAGCACAGCTGATCTGGGGCTCGCAAGTGCGCCGCCTGGAGATCGGCATCGAAGACGTGCCGATCATGTATCTTCTTGAGAACTACAACATCTCGATCTCGCAGTTCGACGTAACCGCTGCCGGCATCTGCGCGGCACTGGTGACGACGCTGGCGCTGTTCTTTTCCAAGACCAAGATCGGCCGCGCATTGCGTGCGGTGGCCGACGATCACCAGGCCGCACTGGCAGTGGGCATTCCGCTGCAGCAGATCTGGGGCATCGTCTGGGCGGTTGCCGGCTTCGTGGCGCTGGTGGCGGGCCTGCTCTGGGGCGCACGTAACGGCGTGCAGTTTGCGCTGACCTTCGTTGCACTGAAGGCATTGCCGGTGCTGATCCTTGGCGGCTTCACCTCGGTGCCGGGCGCGATTCTCGGCGGCCTGATCATCGGCGCTTCCGAAAAGCTGGCCGAAGTGTATATCGGCCCGATGGTGGGCGGCGGCATCGAAGGCTGGTTCCCGTATGTGCTGGCACTGCTGTTCCTGCTGGTACGACCGGAAGGCCTGTTCGGCGAAAAGATCATCCGGCGCATTTGACACATCCGGCGCATTTGACACATCTGACACCTCTGACGCACAACAACTAGAGACAGATAAACAGCGCCTGTCGTTCCCGCAAGGGAAGACAGGCGGAGATGAAGGAAACAAAACATGTTCTACCGCGAAGCAGGTCAGTTTAAACCAACCTACCAGGCCGACAACCAGATCTTCCCGATCCGGCAGGACCGCATCGGCATCTATGCTGTGCTGGCATTTGCCTTCCTGGTCGTGCCTTTCATTGCATCGCCTTACATTTTCTCGGCGATCCTGATTCCCTTCCTGATCTTTGCGCTGGCAGCGCTCGGCCTGAACATCCTGACCGGCTATGCCGGCCAGCTCTCGCTCGGCACCGCTGCATTTATGGCAGTCGGCGCATTTGCGTCGTATAACTTCATCCTGCGCATCCCGGGCATCCCAGTACTGGTTGCGTTTGCACTCGGCGGTGTGTGCGCCGCAATGGTCGGTGTCGCATTCGGCCTGCCGTCGCTCCGTATCCGCGGCTTTTATCTTGCCGCTGCCACGCTGGCAACCCAGTTCTTCGTGGTGTGGTGCCTGACCAAGATCGGCTGGTTCACCAACTACAGCTCGTCCGGCGTGATTACCGCGCAGCAGATCACGATCCTCGGTTATGCATTCGATACACCCGCAAGCAAGTACCTGCTGACACTGGCCATCGTATGCGTGATGGCACTGATGGTGAAGAACATGGTGCGTAGCAACGTCGGGCGTTCCTGGATGGCAGTGCGCGACATGGACGTGGCGGCCGAGGTGATCGGATTCCGTCCGATGCGTACCAAGCTACTGGCGTTTGCAGTCAGCTCTTTCTACTGCGGCGTGGCCGGTGCGTTGTACGCCTATGCTTACCTCGGCACGGTGGAGCCGGAAGCCTATAGCCTGGACCTGTCCTTCCGTATCCTGTTCATGATTATCATCGGTGGCGTCGGCTCGATTATCGGTGCCTTCTTCGGCGCGGCCTTCATCATCCTGCTGCCGATCCTGCTGAACATCGTTGCGCATGCGCTGTCGCTGCCGACGTCGATTGCATCGAACCTGGAACTGATGGTGTTCGGCGCATTAATCATTTTCTTCCTGATCGTCGAGCCGCACGGCCTTGCGCGCCTGTGGCAGATTGCGAAGGAAAAACTGCGGTTGTGGCCTTTCCCGCACTGACCTGAAGTAGTTGTTTTTGCTGTCTTTTGCTGTCTTATAACAAGGAGGAGCACCATGAAATTGATCAAAACAGTCCTGCTCGGTACTGCCCTGGCTGGCGCGATGAGCGTTGCAGCAGCACAGGAACAATACATTCCGATCCCGTCCTACCGCGTCGGCCCGTATGCAGCCGGTGGCTCCGGATTCTACGGCGGCGCAATCGACTACTTCAACCTGGTCAACGCCAACGGCGGTATCAACGGCGTCAAGATCAAGTGGGAAGAATGCGAAACCGAATACAACGCGTCGCGCGGCGTCGAATGCTATGAGCGCCTGAAGTCCAAGAACGGCGGCGCTGCACTGGTCGAACCGCTGTCGACCGGCATCGCTTACGGCATCCTGGACCGTGTAGCGCAAGACAAGATCCCGATGACCACGCTCGGCTATGGCCGTTCCGACGCCGCCAACGGCAAGGTGTTCCCATACGTCTTCCCGCTGATCTCCAGCTACTGGAGCCAGGCGGCGGCAATGATTTCTTACCTTGGCAGCAAGGCCGGCGGCCTCGACAAGCTCAAGGGCAAGAAGATCGTGCACCTGTACCACGACTCCGCATTCGGCAAAGAGCCGTTCCCGGTTCTGGACGCACAAGCCCAGCAGTACGGTTTTGAACTGATCAAGATCCCGGTCGCTCATCCGGGCAACGAACAACAGTCGCAATGGCTGCAAATCCGCCAGGCCAAGCCGGATTACGTGATCCTGTGGGGCTGGGGCGTAATGAACGCAGTGGCGATCAAGACCGCGCAGCGCAACGGCTTCCCGCGCGAGAAGATCCTGGGCGTCTGGTGGGCAGGTTCGGAAGAGGACACCATCCCGGCAGGCGATGCTGCGAAGGGCTACACCACGATGACCTTCAATACGCCGGGCAACTATCCGGTGCTGGATGAAATCCGCAAGAAGGTCTATGAAGCCGGCAAGGGCAACCTCGACGACAAGACCCGCGTTGGCTCCGTGTACCACATGCGCGGCGTGACTGCCTCGATCCTGTGGACCGAAGCGATCCGCAAGGCGCAGGAGAAGTTCGGCAAGGGCAAGGTCATGACGGGCGAACAAGTACGTTGGGGCTTTGAAAACCTGAACGTGGACGAAGCGCGCCAGAAGGCCTTGGGCGCACTCGGCATGTTCCCGCCGGTGAAGACCTCCTGCGACGACCATGAAGGTTCCGGTGCCGTGAAGGTGCAGCAGTGGAACGGCACCAAGTGGGTCCCGGTCACTCCGAACTGGGTGACTGGCGACAAGGCACTGGTCCGCAAGCTGGTAGAGGAATCGTCCGCCAAGTACGCGGCGGAGAAGAAGATCACGCCAGCTTGCGCAGGCTGATTATCCTGATGTAACCCTGCCGAACGTTCCTTTCCCCGGCCGCACTGCGGGGAAAGGAACGTGGCAAATCTACGCTCCCGACAACTGATATGAGCACATCCGCAACGTCCGCAATACCGGCTGCAGCCGCCAATGCTGCTCCCTATCTCTCCGTCAACAACATCGAGGTGATCTACGACCACGTGATCCTGGTGTTGAAAGGCGTTTCCCTGCAAGTCCCGCAGGGAAAAATCGTCGCACTGCTGGGCGCAAACGGCGCCGGCAAGTCGACCACGATGAAAGCCATCTCGACGCTGTTGCGCGGCGAGCGCGGCGACGTCACCAAGGGCAGCGTCGAATTCAAGAATGAACGTGTCGATCAGCTGACGCCGAACGAACTGGTCAAGCGCGGATTGTCGCAGGTGATGGAAGGCCGGCATTGCTTCGGCCACCTCACCATAGAGGAAAACCTGCTGACCGGCGCCTATACCCGCAGCCTGTCGCGCGCCGAACTGAAGGACGCACTGGAAAAGGTGTACCACTACTTTCCGCGCCTGAAACAGCGTCGCATGTCGCAGGCCGGCTACACCTCCGGCGGCGAACAGCAGATGTGCGCAATCGGCCGTTCGCTGATGGCAAAACCGTCAATGATTCTGCTCGATGAGCCGTCGATGGGTCTGGCCCCGCAAATCGTTGAGGAAATCTTCGAAATCGTGAAGGACCTGAACCACAAGGAAAACGTTTCCTTCCTGGTGGCGGAACAGAACACCATGGTGGCGCTGCGCTACGCCGATTTCGGCTACATCCTGGAAAACGGCCGCGTCGTAATGGAAGGCCAAGCACAAGACCTGGCGACCAACGAAGACGTGAAGGAATTCTATCTCGGCGTGTCCGGCGCGGGACGCAAGAGCTTCCGCGACATGAAGTTCTATCGCCGCCGCAAGCGCTGGCTGGCGTAATCCCAACGGCTTTGGTGCGCATCCGCGCACCTGAAAATTACGAGGCGACATACGGTGCGCAGGGCGCGCCGTACTCGCAAACATTCACGCAGGCATCTTATGACCGACTTTCTCGACTCCCTCGAAACCCGCGATCCGCAACAGCGCGAACGCGATCTGATGGCAAGCTTGTCGCAACTGGTCGCACGAGCGCAGGGCGCGCCCGGCTGGGGGCGCATCCTGAAAGGCGTGAATGCGGCCGACATCACGTCGCGCGCTGCGCTGGCGCAATTGCCGGTCACGCGCAAATCGGACCTGAAAGATTTGCAGCAGCAAGACACCCCATTCGGCGGCTTGACCACGACGCCGACGCGCCAGTTACGCCATCTGTTCATGTCGCCAGGCCCGATCTTTGATCCGGAAGGTCAGAGCCAGGACTGGTGGCGCTTCGGGCGCCCGATGTCGGCGCTCGGCCTGCGTGCCGGCCATGTGGTGCAAAACTGCTTTACCTATCACTTCACGCCGGCTGCGTTCATGACCGAAGGCGGAGCCGCACGGCTCGGCTGCGCTGTCATCCCGGCCGGTATCGGCCAGACCGAAATGCAGGTTCAGGCAATGACGGAACTGAAGCCCGATGCGTATATCGGCACACCGTCCTTCCTGAAGATCATCATCGAAAAAGCACAGGAAATGGGGGCCGACATCAGCAGCGTGCAGCGCGCGCTGGTCGGTGCGGAAGCCCTGCCGCCTTCCTTACGCAAATGGCTGCAGGACAATGGCGTACGTACCGTGCTGCAGATGTACGGCTCGGCCGATATCGGCAACATCGCTTACGAAACGCAAACTGATGGCCAGGTCAATCCGGGAATGGTGATGGATGAAGACCTGATCCTGGAAATCGTCCGGCCAGGCACCGGTGATCCGGTGGCGGAAGGTGAAGTCGGCGAAGTGGTCATCACGTCCTTCAATCCCGACTATCCGCTGATCCGGTTCGGCACCGGCGACATGTCGGCAGTCTTGCCCGGCATTTCGCCCTGCGGCCGCACTAATGTCCGCATCAAGGGATGGATGGGACGTGCAGACCAGACCACCAAGGTGCGCGCAATGTTCGTGCATCCCTCACAGGTCGCAGAAATCGCCAAGCGCTATCCGCAAATCGTGAAGGCGCGACTGGTTGTGAGCGGCGAAATGGCCAATGATGTGATGACGCTGCATTGCGAAGTGGATAATCCTTCCACGCTCGACATCAAAGCCATCGTCGATACCATCCGTGACATCACCAAGCTGCGCGGCGATGTAAAACTGGTTGCACGCGGCAGCCTGCCGAACGACGGCAAGGTCATCGAGGACGCACGCAAGTACGAATAAGCCACAGGTCGCGGGCTGCTGCCCGTGTCTCCCTTGATGCGCTCAAAATGAGGTGGGCTTCAGGCAATGCAGGCGTCACGCCATGCATTGCCCCACGCTTTCAGAATGATTTCTTCACCACTTTGTCCGGTGGCGTCCCGGGCCGGTCGTTGACCACTTCATCGACGCCGCCGGTATTTCGCAGGTCGGTGTCAACCTGGCCGTTCTGCAGATCGTGAAAAGCCTGCTTGATATCGTCGCGGACGACGCTTTCCTGGCTATCGTCGGACTCGTCGCGTTCATGCGGCATGCGCGGCGTTGCGCCATCCTTTACCGGCCGCTTGGTCTTGACCTGATGTACCTTCAATGTCGTTTTCATCGCGTTCCCGTAATGAATATGCAATATTCTTTGAACCGGCCACGGCATGAAAATTCCCTACGAGGCATTTATTTTTAGGACACCGCGCTTTTTTCCATCTGTTGTTTTCAAGCACGCCGCCTGTTTCTGCCCGCATCCCCTGCGCAGCAAGCTTATTTCCTGCGGTACGATGAACCTACGCTGCACGCACGCCAGCCATTTGCCATGCCATCATTACGGCTGGTAAAGTTTTTCGATTCACTTTCTTGTTTTTGAGGTCCTGCACCATGCCTTATATCGATTCCGAATTTCATCGTGACAAAGCCCGTTCCCTCCTGAAGGATGCCGAACTCCTGTTCGACGCAACTGCCGTCCAGGCAGCGCTGGACAAGATGGCGCAGCAACTTAACGATCGCTTCGACAATAACGAAGCCGAACCTTTCCCGCTGGTGCTGGGAGTCATGGGCGGCGCTGTGGTCTTTTGCGGGCAGTTGCTGACGCGACTGCGCTTCCCGCTGGAATTCGACTATATGCATGTGACCCGCTACGGCATCGGCGATCAGGGCGGCAAGATCGAATGGAAAGTGATTCCGCGCTCCAGCGTTGAAGGCCGCACGGTCATCGTGCTGGACGACATACTCGATGAAGGCGAAACGCTCGCCCACGTCAAGCAGCGGTTATTGGATATGGGCGCGGCCGAGGTCATCATCGCAGTATTCGCGGACAAGGATATCGGCAAGAGAAAGCCGATCGCCGCCGACTATACCGGCCTGACGCTGCCGAACAAGTTCGTCGTCGGTTTCGGCATGGATGCGTATGGTTACTGGCGCAATCTGCCGGGGATCTGGGCCATCAAGCGCGAAGATTAAAACGTCCAAAAAACAAAACGGGACGGGAGTGGCGTAACTGCCATCCCCGTCCCGTTTTTCATTTGAGCGATGTAGCGATTACAGCGCGAGGCGCTTTCTCGCTGCCATGTATTCCGCCTTCAGTTTTTCCACCACTTCCGCAACGCTGAGCACCTGGTCCATCAGGCCCACGCCCTGCCCCGCACCCCAGATGTCGCGCCAGGCTTTGGCCTTGCTGCCGCTGCCGGAACCGAAGTTCATCGCCGACTTGTCGGCAACCGGCAAATTGTCCGGATCGAGACCCGCGGCGACGATCGACTTGCGCAGGTAGTTGCCGTGCACACCGGTAAACAGGTTGGTATAAATGATGTCGGCAGCGCTCGACTCCAGAATCGCGCGGCGATATTCATCATCCACATTGGACTCCTTGGTCGCCAGCCAGCGCGAGCCGATATAGGCAAAATCGGCGCCCATCGCCTGCGCGGCGAGGATTGCGTCGCCGCTGGCGATCGAGCCGGACAGCGCGATCGGGCCATTGAAGAACTTGCGCACCTCGCCCACCAGCGCAAACGGCGACAGCGTGCCTGCATGACCGCCGGCACCGGCGGCAACGAGAATCAGGCCGTCGACACCGGCTTCCAGCGCCTTTTGCGCATGCCTGATCGAGATCACGTCGTGCATCACGATGCCGCCATAGCTATGGATCGCATCCAGCATTTCCTTCGGCGGTGCGCGCAGGCTGGAAATGATGATGGGCACCTGATGCTTTACGCAGACTTCGACATCATGCGCGAGCCGGTCGTTGGACTGATGCACGATCTGATTGACCGCAATCGGGCCGACCCGAGCGCCCGGATTGGCATTGCGGAACGCGGCCAGCTCCGTTTGCATCTCCGTCAGCCAGGTATCCAGCAGTTCTGCGGGACGCGCATTCAGCGCCGGAAAAGAACCGACGATGCCGGCTTTGCATTGCGCCTTTACCAGCGCGGGACCGCTGGCGATGAACAGCGGCGAGCCGATCACGGGCAGGGACAGGTTTTGCAGGACGGCAGGCAGACGACTGGTGCTCATAAGAACTCCCTCACAGGTTGATCAGGCGGCCACGGCGCGCTGTATTGCGTGGTGGCCGCCGTAGTTGTTGGTTGCGTTTTTCTCGAACCCGTTTATGATGTTATCAGAAAAAACAATGTTTTTGTCAAACCCAATTTGAACATGAAATCCAGAAAAACCTCCGTTGCCCAAAACAGCCCGATCGATTTTCGCCAGGCGCAGGAAGACCTGCGCGGCAAGCTGCGCCAGGGCATGCTGGACGCAGCCACGCGACTGCTGACCGACGAAGGGCCGGCGGCGCTGACCGTGCGGCGCGTGGCCGAGGCAGTGAACTGCTCGACGAC
>DATFAZ010000140.1:0-8724 GCA_035254105.1 Noviherbaspirillum sp.
CTCGTTTTTCAGGTTGTCGATAGCCAGCGCCAGTACATCGACGCCGGGATATCCGGCGCCCAATGGCGTCAGGTGGTGGTCAAAGGCACCGGCGGCAGACGAACCGATGACGATCACCTTGCCGCGAAAAAGACTATCGAGTGTGCGCAGGTCATCCGCACCCAATGCTGGCCGCTGTTCGGTCAGCAGGCGATACAACTCGCTGTAGGCATAACGCTTGTGACCGCCAGCGGGCCAGCGCATCAGGAATTCACTGCCTTCCGGCAGCGTCGCACCCAAATCCGCCGCCACCCGTGCCGGCAGCGATGGCAGGCGCCAGCCCTCGACATCGGCATGCAAGCGGTAGCGGCGCAATACGCCATCGGCGTCCGCCAGACTATTGATCAGGCCCATGCGCCACGCGGCACGGTCGACCGCATGCGGCAACTGGATTGCTGCCCTTGCATCTTCCCGACCTTTGGTTATCGTGCCGAATGCCGGAGCGAGATCACGCAGCAGCGTACCCTGCGATTGTGACGATGGTGACGATGGTGGCAATTGCACTGCCGGCAGATAGGCATGACGGTTGGCCAAAATCGCTTCGGAGAGTCGCGCGTCGCTCTTCGGTCGTTTCAGGTCGTGCTCGGAAAAGGCAATATCGAACACCATGGCGCGCGGTTCGAATTCGGCGAGGGCTTCGAGAAGGTCGGCATGGATCTCGCGCGGCCAACTCCACAGGCCGGCGATCTCCTGCATTGCGATGAGGCTGGCGTCGTCCACATCGACAATCACAATGCCGGCATCGGCAGGCTGTTCAGCCGCATGGCGGCGCATGAAAACATCGCCAAGGCGAGATTCGGCAGTGGCGAAGGCCCGCAAGCCGAACAGTTCGGCGGCAAGCATGGCAATGAACAACGCGGCAAGCGCCGCATGCAAGCGCGCCGGCGAGCGTCGGAGCGAATCGGCGAAGGTTCGCAGCATCCGGCAGCCCAGAAAATAATTGATTGGGAGCAATATTAGCCGGAAGTATCCTCCTGCGGCAATAAGGGTCTTGGCCTCCGAAGCAACAGTACCTAGCCTTAGCCGCCGCTCTGATTTGACGCAAGGCTCAGTATGTCTGTGCCGGGACAATGGATTGATCGGTTCGCGACGTTCCGGAGGAACATGAGCAGATACCGCATGCTTTGCATCAGCGTGGCGATCCTGCTGGCAATGCTGCCTGCAATCGCATGGCCGGCGACGTCCGCTTCCGCACCCGTGCTGGTCTTGACAATAGACGGGGCGATCGGCCCTGCGTCTGCCGATTACGCCCGTCGCGGCATCGAACGCGCAACCCGGGACGGCGCGCAACTGGTGATCATCAAAATGGATACGCCAGGCGGCCTGGATACCTCGATGCGCACCATCATCAAGGCGATCCTGATTTCGCCAGTACCGGTAGCAACGTACGTCGCGCCGGGCGGCGCGCGGGCGGCCAGCGCGGGCACCTACATCCTATATGCAAGTCACATCGCGGCAATGGCACCCGGCACCAATGTCGGCGCAGCCACGCCGGTGCAGATCGGTGGCATGCCGAGCGATCCTGAAAAACCATCGCCACAAGCCGGCAAAGATCAAGGGGAGACAAAAAACAAGGGAACATCAACGCCGATGGAACGCAAGGCGGTCAATGACGCCGCTGCCTATTTGCGGGGTCTTGCCCAAATGCGCGGCCGCAATATGGAGTGGGCCGAAATTGCGGTGCGCGACGCGGCCAGCCTCTCTGCAGAAGACGCGTTAAAGATGCATGTGATCGAGCATATCGCCGCCGACGTCGATGCATTGCTGCGCCAGCTGAACCAGAAAAAAATCCGGGTCATGGGACAGGAACGGGTGCTGCAGACTGCGGGCGCTCCCGTCATTGAATATGCGCCGGACTGGCGCGTGAAGCTGCTTGCCGTCATCACCGATCCGAGCATCGCACTGCTGCTGATGACGATTGGCGTCTATGGACTGATTTTCGAATTCACCAGTCCCGGCGTCGGTGTCGCAGGTGTTCTAGGCGGCATTTGCCTGCTGCTCGGTTTATATGCCTTGCAACTGCTGCCCGTCAATTACGCTGGCCTGGCTCTGATCCTGCTTGGCATCGGTTTCATGATTGCCGAAGCTTTCGTCGGCAGTTTCGGCGTTCTGGGTGTGGGTGGCATCGCCGCCTTTGTTGCCGGTGCGCTGATTCTGATCGATACCGAGTTGCCCGGATTCGGCATTCCGCTCGGATTGATCGTGACGGTGGCGGTAAGCAGCGCGTTACTGATCGCCGCCCTCGTTGGCCTTGCGCTGAAATCCCGGCGACGCGCTGTATACGGCGGCCCGGATTCACTGGTTGGCAGCGTGGCGGAAGTCGTCGACGACGGCTGGGTGCAGATCCAGGGCGAAACCTGGCGCGCAAACAGCAGCGCGCCGTTGCATCGCACACAGAAAGTTCGCATCGTCGCACGTGATGGCCTGGTACTGCAGGTTACGCCGCTGGAAGGTGACAGCAAAGGAGAATGAAAATGATTTTTGAATTCGGTTTTGGCACCATCATTATTCTGGTCATCGCGCTCCTGGCTTCCGCGATCCGCATCCTGCGCGAATACGAGCGTGGCGTCGTGTTTCAGCTGGGACGATTTTTAGCCGTAAAAGGGCCTGGCCTCATCATCGTCATTCCCGGGATACAGCAAATGGTGCGCGTCGATCTGCGTACCGTCGTGCTCGACGTGCCCACGCAAGACGTGATCTCGCGCGACAACGTGTCGGTAAAGGTGAATGCTGTGATTTACTTTCGCGTGGTCGATCCGGCAAAAGCCATTATCCAGGTCGCCGACTTTTTCGAGGCCACCAGCCAGCTCGCACAAACAACGCTGCGCTCGGTGCTGGGCAAGCACGAGCTTGACGACATGCTGGCCGAGCGCGAGCGCCTCAATATCGATATCCAGAAAGTACTCGATGCGGCAACCGATGCCTGGGGCATCAAGGTCGCCAACGTCGAAATCAAGCATGTCGATCTGGACGAATCGATGATACGTGCGATTGCCCGGCAGGCCGAGGCTGAACGCGAGCGACGCGCGAAAGTCATTCATGCCGAAGGCGAACTGCAGGCATCTGAAAAGCTGATGCAGGCGGCCCATGTGCTTGCGCAACAACCGGGCGCAATGCAGCTGCGCTACATGCAGACCTTGAGCACGATTGCAGGTGACAAGAGCTCCACCATCGTTTTCCCGCTTCCGCTGGAACTGTTGACTGGAATGGCCGAACTGACGACAAAAAATCCAGCGCGGGAATAATGCCAGTCCGGACACATAAGTACCGCAGCCCATGTCAGCACCGCCCTGCCCTCGGTGTATGCTTTAAGCTTTTACGCTCTCTATTGTTATGGCGAATGATCCGACCGCTGCCGGTACTGCTAAAGAGGCTCCCGCATGGCACACGCTTGATGCAGATTCCGCTGCGTCTACGCTCGGCACCGATACGGAAACAGGCCTGACGCAAGAGGAAGCCGCAAACCGCCTAGCCCAGCACGGCGCCAACACAATCCGCGAAAAACCACCGCGTCCGATGTGGCGTATGTTCCTCGATCAGTTTGCCGATTTCATGATTCTGGTGCTAATCGCCGCAGCGATCGTTTCCGGCGTTATCGGCGATGTGAAGGATACGCTGGCGATCGTGGCAATCGTGGCGCTCAACGCAGTGATCGGCTTCGTGCAGGAAGTGCGCGCCGAACGCGCGATGGCGGCACTCAAACAGATGGCGGCAACCAGCGCGACCGTGCTGCGCGATGGCTCACGGCGAGCCATACCAGCGCAGGAACTGGTCCCGGGAGACATCGTGCATCTGGAAGCGGGCAATATTGTGCCCGCCGATCTGCGCCTGATCGAAGTCTTCCAGCTCAAGGTAGACGAAGCACTGCTGACCGGCGAAGCCACTACCGTTGAAAAAAACGCCGACGTGCTGGCGGCAGGCGACATGCCTCTGGGCGACCGCCAGAACATGGCATTCAAGGGCACTACCGCTACCTATGGCCGCGGCCTTGGCATCGTGGCCGCAACCGCCATGGGAACCGAACTCGGCAAAATAGCGAGCTTGCTCGACGCCGGGGAAGAACCCAGGACGCCGTTGCAGAAACGCCTTGCATCCTTCGGCCGTAAACTCGGACTCGCAGTACTGGTGATCTGCGCAATTATCTTTGCCGCCGGCCTGCTGCGCGGCGAAGCGGTTGCGCTGATGTTCCTGACTGCAGTAAGCCTGGCGGTAGCCGCCATTCCGGAAGCCCTGCCGGCTGTCGTCACCATCTCGCTGGCGCTCGGTGCGCGCAAGATGGTGCAAAAAAATGCTTTGATCCGACGCCTGCCGGCAGTAGAAACACTCGGCTCGGTCACTTATATCTGCTCCGACAAGACCGGCACGCTGACCCAGAACCGGATGCACGTGGCGGAGTTGTGTACTGTCGTGAGCACGCTGCGGCATGGCGATGAAGCACCGGCACAGGAGCCATGGAACAGCCTGTTCGCAGCGCTAGCTCTCTCCAACGACGCCAGTCGCGATCATGAGGACAGGACCACGGGTGACCCGACCGAGATTGCCTTGTACCTGGCCGCGCTGGAAGCCGGGCACGACAAGCAGGAACTCGAAGTGGACATCGTGCGCGTCTTCGAATTGCCCTTCGATTCCGAACGCAAGCGCATGACCACGGTGCATCGCCACACCGACACCTTTATGGCCTTCACCAAAGGCGCGCCCGAATCCGTGATTCCGCTTTGCACCCGGGCGCTGGGCTCGCATGGCGAGGAACCCTTGCAACGCGAAACGGCTCTGGCAACTGCCGAACGCATGGCGACGCAAGGCTTGCGCGTACTCGCCATTGCACGGCGTCATTTGCCAGACCTGCCAGAAGAGCCGGACCATGCGGAAATCGAAAGCGGGCTGGTGTTGGTCGGTCTCGTCGGATTGATCGATCCGCCGCGCCCGGAAGCCCAGGAAGCAGTACGCATGTGCAAATCCGCCGGCATCACGCCGGTGATGATTACCGGCGACCATGCTGCCACCGCGCTCGCAATCGCCCGGCAACTTGGCATTGCGACCGACACCGATCATGCCGTGACAGGGTCGCAATTGGCAGCGATGAGCGACGAAGAATTCAAACGGCGCGTCGCGCATTTCCGGGTATATGCGCGCGTCGACCCGGCGCAGAAGATCCGCATTGTCGAAGCCCTGCAAGCGCAAGGTGAATTCGTCGCCATGACCGGCGACGGTGTGAACGATGCACCGGCGCTGAAACGGGCCGACATCGGCGTGGCGATGGGCAAAGGTGGCACGGATGTGGCGCGCGAAGCCTCCAGCCTGGTTTTACTGGACGATAATTTCGCGACCATCGTCGGTGCAGTGCGCGAAGGGCGACGTATTTTCGACAATATCCGCAAGTTCATCCGCTTTGCGATGACCGGAAATTCGGCGGAAATCTGGGTGATTTTTCTGGCGCCTTTTCTTGGCCTGCCGATTCCCCTGCTGCCGATTCACATCCTGTGGATCAACCTCCTCACCGACGGCCTTCCGGGCTTGGCACTGGCGGCGGAACCGCCGGAAAAAGGCATCATGCAGCGCCCACCGCGCCCGCCCGGCGAAAGCATCTTCTCGCATGGCATGTGGCAGCACATTGTCTGGGTCGGTCTAACTATCGCAGCCGTATCCGTGTTCGCGCAGGCATGGGCCATCCATATCGGTTCGGCGCACTGGCAGACCATGGTATTCACTGTGCTGACACTGTCGCAATTGGGACATGTGCTGGTGATCCGTTCGGAACGGGAATCGCTGCTGCAGCAGGGCCTGTTCTCGAACAAGCCACTGCTCGGCGCCGTCGCGATCACGTTCCTGCTGCAGATGGCAACGATCTACGTACCCTTCCTGAACCCGATCTTCAGTACCTCACCACTGACGCTGGAAGAACTTGGTTTCTGCCTGCTGCTCTCTGCGGTAGTGATGGTCGTGGTGGAAATGGAGAAGCTGCTGGTTCGCAAAGGCCGGTTGTATGGAGAGCAAGCTGCCTAGCCAGCTATTGAACAACTACTGCGCGGCCGTGCTTGGAGCCTGCGGAACTCTGCGGGGCTTCGAACGCCCGTCCCAGCCACCTGTACCTGAGTATAAACAGGTGCGCCGATAAAGTCTGATTATATTTTCACCAGTTGCCCGGCTAAGTTTCATCAACCGAATACAACCACAACCTGCGCCATCAAAACGGCTTGCGAGTTTGCAAGCCGCCAATGGAAATCTGTGTAATCCGAATGCGCCTTCCGATCAACGCAGCAGAGGATGCGTCACCAGATAGATCATCGGTGACAATCCATACACATCACCGTAGCTGACGGCTACCTGCCCGGCGGGGCCTGCTGTGACGTTGTACACATTGGACCAGGAATAGTATGGGATGTTCAAGGGAACATCTGCCAGTTTCACAAAGCTCGTCAGGCTGTGTACCGTTAGTGCGGTGCCAGTATACGGGGTACATACCGCCTTATCTTGCAGCGGCATCGGCCGGCAACTCGCCCAAGAGTCGGTGAACCTACCAAGCAGCGTCAGGTCGGTCGCGGAGAATACTGAGCTCCCAACATACAGGCGATCAGACAGATATTCCAACTGCCTCCCAGACGCGACGATAGTGTTTACCGTTTGCTCTGTCAGCCCCGTGGAGGCAACAGCAATGATGCTCAGCCCGTGCATACTAGATTCAGTGTCCGAGCCAAACAAGAGCTGCCCATCAGTACGGAATGCAATCTGATTGCTTCCCGTATGCCCCTGGGTCGTATTTGGCGCCATGACCGTGTCATAAAACATCGCCACGCCCGCATGACGCGGGGAAACGCCTTTAAAACGCATAGCCACGGCAAAATTATCCGGGTTGATCGGTGACACGGCTATTGTTTCAGCAAACCGGGTGCCATAAAATGCGTCCCCACCCAGACCGACGCGAGTGACTTCTGACATGGCTGGAACCTTCAGCTTCACGACTTGCCCGGCATCTTCTAGGCCAACATACAAATATTGATAATCCGCAGACAATGCCAATGTTCCGGGATTAGAACCAATCGCGGCCGAATACGTGACCGAGCCATTCTCTGGATTGATGCGTGCAATGCTGTTGCCGTTGCCTGTGACCGAAGACGGAATGGATGCGTAATACAGGTTGCGGCTGGCATCATAGACGACCGCGCGGTGCGGTAGCGCGATGGTGTGAGTATGGATCGGATTTTCCAGCTTTTTCGCTCCGACCTGCAACGATGTAATAAGCCAAGTTTGACGTGGCATCGTAACAATGCCATTCAGATCTTCAACGTATCGAACGAACTTCAACGGTCCCATGCCGGGAGCAAGATAAATCTCTTCCGAAGCGTTATAGCCGTTCTTGACTCCGTAACGGGAACCGGTCAGCGTGAAACGATAGCTGTTGGAAAATCGCGCCACACTGTAGCTGACGCCGTAAACCTCCACAGTCTCAAAACCGCGGAATGTCTGCTCGTACTCGAATGCAAATTGCTCGTTCCTACTGTCTCCGTCCAGATCCTCGGCCCACTCTCCTTTGCGTACGACTATTCTCGCTTCGCCGATGGCATAAGTGGGGAATGCATACGCCCGTACCAAGCCGAGCTTACTCTGAACGAAGTCGGGAAATCCCATCTCCTGCGAATAATCGACGTAGACGCCATCTGCCTGCTGGACCAGCATGGTCACATCGTTGTTTTCCCCATTGGTCTCGATAAGACGGGCAGTCGATCCTGAAAATGCGTTGATCGTTCGATTTCCGGTGCCAAGTGAATTGCCTTGATCGTCCGTGATAGTGTAGTTCCAAGTCGCTCCGGCTGGATAAATCGGCATCAGATTCATGCTCGCGGTATCCACCAACGGTCCCTTGGGCGGCGTCTCGGTAGCGACTGTAGGAATTACTTCCACTTGAACCGCGCTGCCATTTTCAACCGGAGCAGTTTCACCGCCACCGCCTCCACCTCCACCACCTCCTCCGCACCCCGCCAGAACGCCTAAGGACAGAATCAGAGTCAGCGCATAACGCGTGAGGTGTAATGAACGAATCATATACATGTTAGTGAGCCAGCTAGGGCATAGATTAGATGGAAAAGAAGCAATTCAGAATAGTGTGAAATTGCATTTTTGTTATTTACGGTTATCAAGACTAGAACTCATTTATGAATACTTGTGCCGCGAGTTCAGGGAACAAATGAGGGGACGAAGCCGGTAAAGCGATATGGTCGTCGCATTCCCAAGGAATCACTCTTTCGAGCGGCTCGCTAATGTCTACGATGCCGGGGACGGCTCCATAGGCGAGCATTGCAATAAAAGTAACAAATAGACGACTAAATGAAAGATATCGGTGAACTTGTGGAATAGCAGGTATCGCCGATTGTGTTGAAAAATCTTAGAGAAATACTTTTTGGCTATGAAGGGGGCACATTAAGTTGCCGGAGCAGGCTAGCCTCCTGCTTTTTAGTCCGACTAATTCGTTGGACGAATCGGCATATCAGAAATCAGACGTTATTGATATTGCATACCGACTTTTTCAACAGAATCGGCCGTCTGCCGCCGGCTAATATTCCTCGGTGACAGGTAGCTTTCGGTAAACGAGCAGTCATTCAAAATATCTTGCTGAATGGCAACAAACAGCTAGAACTCAATAAATCGCTTCTTATAACGACAAAGGGCCAATCCGATTGATTGGCCCTT
>DATFAZ010000141.1:0-4658 GCA_035254105.1 Noviherbaspirillum sp.
ACCGAAGCTGCCGCAGTTCCCGACACCGGACGGCATGTCTCTCGACGACTTTCTGGTGCAGCAGGCCCGGAGTGGCCTGGAAGAGCGCTTGCTGCAATTGTTCCCCGACGAAGAGAAGCGGGAAAAGAACCGGCAGCGCTATGAGGACCGCCTGAAGTTTGAGACCGACACCATCATCAAGATGGGTTTCCCTGGTTACTTCCTGATCGTGGCGGACTTTATCCAGTGGGGCAAGAACAATGGCGTGCCGGTCGGCCCTGGGCGCGGTTCCGGTGCCGGCTCGCTGGTAGCGTACGCGCTGAAGATTACCGACCTCGATCCACTCGAATACAACCTGCTCTTTGAACGATTCCTGAATCCTGAGCGCGTATCGATGCCCGACTTCGATATCGACTTTTGCCAGGAAAACCGCGATCGCGTGATCCAGTATGTGAAGGATCGTTACGGCCGCGATGCGGTGTCGCAGATCGCCACCTTCGGCACCATGGCCGCGAAAGGCGCGGTACGTGACGTTGGCCGCGTGCTCGACATGGGCTACAACTTCTGTGATGGCATTTCCAAGCTGATCCCGTTCAAGCCCGGCAAGCTGGTGACGCTTGCCGATGCGATCGAGGAAGAGCCGCTGCTCAAGGAGCGCATGGAGAAGGAGGAAGAGGTCAAGCAGCTGCTCGACCTCGCGCAGCAGGTTGAAGGTATCGCCCGTAACATCGGCATGCATGCCGGCGGCGTGCTGATCGCGCCGGGAAAACTGACCGATTTCTGCCCGCTGTACACGCAGGGTGGCGACGCTGGCGTAGTCTCGCAATACGACAAGGACGACGTGGAAGCGGTCGGCCTTGTGAAGTTCGACTTTCTGGGTCTGACCACCCTGACCATTCTCGACCGGGCGGTGCGCTACATCAAGCACCTCGACCCCGCGATGGCTGACTTCTCCCTTGAAAAATTGCCGCTCAACGACCGCGCATCGTACGAGCTGCTGACCAAGGCCAAGACGGTCGCCGTGTTCCAGCTTGAAAGCCGTGGCATGCAGGGCATGCTCAAGGATGCGCGCCCCGACCGCTTCGAGGACATCATTGCGCTCGTGGCGCTTTATCGTCCGGGCCCGATGGACCTTATCCCGGATTTCTGCAAGCGCAAGCACGGCGAGAGATTCGAATATCCTGATCCGCGTACCGAATCCATTCTCTCCGAAACCTACGGCATCATGGTGTATCAGGAGCAGGTGATGCAGATGGCGCAGGTGATCGGCGGCTACTCGCTCGGCGGCGCCGACTTGCTGCGCCGCGCGATGGGTAAGAAGAAGGCGGAGGAAATGGCGGAGCACCGCCAGATTTTCCGTGAGGGCGCGGCGAAGAACGGGCTGACACAGGAGAAGGCCGACGAGATCTTCGACTTGATGGAGAAGTTTGCCGGCTACGGTTTCAACAAGTCGCATGCCGCCGCTTACGCGCTGCTGTCGTACCACACGGCTTACCTGAAGGCGCACCATCCGGCCGCATTCATGGCGGCCAACATGTCGCTCGCGATGGACGATACCGACAAGATCAAAATCCTTGTCGAAGACGCAATCGATATCTGCAAGCTGCAGTTGCTGCCGCCGGACATCAACCTGTCGGTGTATCGCTTCACTCCGGTGGGTGAGCCAGGTAAAAAAGCGATGCAAATTCGCTATGGTCTCGGCGCAGTCAAGGGGTCTGGCCAGAATGCGATCGAGGCGATCATCGTGGCGCGGCAGGACGGGCCGTTTAAGGATATGTTTGATTTCGTCAAGCGTGTCGACAAGAAGCAGATCAACCGGCGTACGATCGAATCGCTGATCCGCGCCGGAGCGATGGATTGCTTTGGCGTGGATCGCGGCATCCTGATCGCATCGGTCAACTTCGCAATGGAATGCGCGGAGCAGGCGGAAGCGTCCGCCAATCAGGTCAGCCTGTTCGGCGGCGAAGACAGCGATCTGGAAACACCGCCGGATTACGTCAATGTGCCGCCGTGGAGTGAAAAGCAGCGCCTGACTGAAGAAAAGGCGGCGCTCGGCTTTTACCTCTCAGGCCATCTGTTCAATGCGTATGCAGGCGAGGTGCGCAAGTTCATCAAGACCAAGCTGGTCAATCTCGAACCTTCCCGCGATCCGCGTCTTTTGGCCGGCATCATCAGCGCGGTACGCACGCAAATGACGCAGCGCGGCAAGATGGTAATCGTTACGCTCGACGACGGTACTGCCACTGTCGATGTGACGGTGTACAACGAACTGTACGACCCGAACAAGCAGCTCTTCAAGGAAGATGAATTCCTCGCAGTGCAGGGCAAGGTGTCCGAGGATCGTTTCTCTGGCGGCCTGCGCATTTCTGCTGACAAAGTGATGGATATCGCGATGGCGCGCGTACAGTTCGGCAAGCAGTTTTCCTTCTCGCTGAACGCGCGCATCGATGCGGCGCAGATCAAGACCATCTTGTCGCCATACCGTTCCGCCACCGGCTTGCCTCTGATGATGCGTTACATGCTCGATGGCGTCGGCAGTTGCGAGATACGTCTGGCCGATGACTGGCGCGTGGCGCCGGCGGATGGCCTGAAGCAGTCGCTTGCGGAGAAGCTGGGTGTACACGGCGCGGTGGTCGAGTATTGAGAAATCGCCCCATGAATTGGCGCAACCGGCTACACCATATAACAACACGTAACGCACAATGAAACTGCAGCGACATTCAAAACGGCTTTTCCTGATGCTCACGCCCTATAAGGGCCGTCTGGCACTGGCTTTTCTCGGCATGATCCTGACTGCTGCAACCGAACCCTTGCTGGCAGCAATGATGAAAGCCTTGCTGGATCAGGGATTTTCAGCTGCGCGCTCTTTTTCGTTGTGGCTAGTGCCCGCTGCAATGATTGGCATTTTCGTATTGCGTGGGGTCTCCACGTTCTTGACCGCTTATATGATGACGTGGGTCTCTACCAGGATGATGAACGATATCCGCCAGCAGACATTTGACCGATTGCTGGATGTGCCTCTCAACTTCTACTCGCATACGTCGGTCGGCAAGGTCATTAATGCGATGACCTCGGAGGCGCAGCAGATCATCGACATGATCCGGAATGTCATGACAGCGCTGATCCGCGACTCGCTCACTGTGATTGGCCTGCTTGGTTATCTGCTCTACCTGAATTGGCGGCTGACATTGATTGCCTTGATTTTGCTGCCACTGATTGCCCTGATTGTCCGCGCTACCGGAAAGCGCCTTCGCAAACTGACCCGCAGCTATCTCGATATCAACGCTGAAATGACCCAGGTCATCGAGGAAACGACACGTGCGCAACAGGTAATCAAGATATTCGGCGGATATAGTTACGAGAAGCAGCGCTTTGCGGAACGCGCGGCAAGATTGCGCGGCTATTCAATGCGCATCGTCAGCACCTTTGCAGCTACCGCACCATTGACCCAAGTGCTTTCGGCGTGCGCACTATCGGTCGTGATCGTGATTGCACTGATTCAGGCAGGGCAAAATCAAACGTCGGTTGGCGGCTTTGTGTCCTTTATCACAGCAATGCTGATGTTACTGACGCCATTGAAGCATCTGGCTGAAGTCAACGGTCCTTTGCAGCGAGGCATGGCCGCCGCGGATTCGGTTTTCGAAATCATCGATTCTGCGCCGGAGCGTACGACTGGAATTACGTTGTCCGGACGTGCATCGGGCCGACTGGATTTCGTCGATGTTGGTTTCTCCTATCCAGGACAGAGTCAACAGGCACTGTCGCACATTAACTTGACTGTCATGCCGGGCGAAACCGTTGCATTTGTCGGCATGTCGGGCGGAGGCAAGTCTACATTAGTCAGTCTGGTGCCGGAGTTTTACGCGCCGACCAGCGGAGAAATCCGTCTCGACGGGCAATCCATCCGCCAAATTGCGCTCGACAGCCTGCGCAAGCAGATTGCGATGGTAAGCCAGAATGTCGTGCTGTTTGATGATACGGTCGCTGCGAATATTGCATACGGTGATGCACACCCTGACCGCGCGCGCGTCGAGGCAGCCGCAAAGGCAGCACATCTGAGTGATGTGATTGCAGCCCTGCCACAAGGATTGGACACGGTGGTCGGTGATAACGGAAACCGGCTATCGGGCGGACAGCGCCAGCGCCTCGCGATTGCACGCGCGATCTACAAAGATGCTCCCATCCTGATTCTGGATGAGGCAACTTCCGCGCTGGATACCGAATCGGAGCGCGCAGTGCAGGCAGCGCTGGACGAATTGATGCAGGGTCGTACGACTCTTGTTATTGCACATCGCCTGTCCACCATCGAACGCGCCGATCGCATCGTCGTTCTGGTGGGCGGCCGCATCGTTGAGACCGGTACACATGCTGAGTTGCTGGAAAAGAATGGGGTCTATTCAAACCTGTATCACCTTCAGTTTGAGAAAGAGGCGGAATGACGTTGTGCCCTCGTAAAATAATCATACTGGCAATAGATTGATTGCATAAATTGCATCAATTTTTAAGTTTGGTATTTCGTCTTCTTTATTTTGCGCAACGATCCGCTTGACAGCCTCGTAAGCGAGCCGGGATACTTGGGCCCGGCAATGGAGCCCTCCTATTTCAAGTTATGCACCACGCACACAAGGTTGCAGTTTATTTTGTCGCATCTCCTCTGCAATACCTGGCTGCGCGGCGCA
>DATFAZ010000142.1:0-43454 GCA_035254105.1 Noviherbaspirillum sp.
CACACCGCTGCATCGACAGCGACATGGCAGCGATCCTGTACACCTCAGGCAGCACAGGTCGGCCCAAGGGCGTGGTGCTGTCGCATCGTAATCTTGTCGCTGGAGCCAAGAGTGTTGTCCAGTACCTGGAAAATACCGCAAGCGACCGCATTCTGGCAGTGCTGCCCCTTAGTTTTGATTATGGCTTGAGTCAGTTGACAACCGCATTCTGCTGCGGTGCGACCGCAGTATTGATGAATTACCTTTTACCGCGCGATGTGATCAAGACGATCGAGGAAGAGAGCATCACCGGTTTGGCGGCCGTCCCGCCATTGTGGATACAGCTTGCGCAACAACGGTGGCCGCGTCACACCGCGCTGCGTTATGTGACGAATTCAGGCGGGGCGATGCCGCGCAAGGTGCTGGAATCGTTGCGGCATATCCTGCCCGATGCACGCGTGTTCCTGATGTATGGGCTGACCGAGGCCTTTCGCTCGACCTTTCTCCCGCCATCCGAACTGGAGCGGCGCCCGGATTCTATCGGGCGTGCGATTCCGGGGGCAGAAATTCTGGTGGTGCGGCCGGATGGCAGCCCGTGCTTGGTGGATGAGCCGGGCGAACTGGTGCATCGGGGCGTGCACGTATCGCTCGGATACTGGAATAGCCCCGACAAGACTGCTGAGCGCTTTCGTCCGCTTCTTGGCGCGCATGCCGGCCTGCCCTTGCGCGAGATCGCGGTCTGGTCCGGCGACACGGTACGCATGGATGCGGAGGGGTTCCTGTATTTCATTGGCCGCCGCGATGAAATGATCAAGGTATCGGGCTACCGCGTGAGTCCAACCGAGATCGAAGAAGTGCTGCATGCTACTGGCCGCGTGATAGAGGTAGCCGTCTTTGGTGTTCCGCATCCAATCCTGGGACAAGCGATCGTCGCCGTTGTGGTGCCTGTACCTGGGAAGGACGTGACCTCGGCAATGCTTACTCAGGAGTGCCGCGCATGCCTGCCTGCTTATATGGTCCCGTCGCACGTCGAGTTCAGTCACCACGCGCTTCCTCGTAACGCGAACGGGAAGATCGATCGTCCCGCCTTGCAGAACAAGTTCAATGCCCTGTTTTCTACTAGCCTTGCCCTTTCATGACTGATTCCAAGCCCCGGAAATTGCCATTTCCCGTTGTTGACAATTGCCTGCAAATCGGAGGCTTGCCATTAACGCGCCTGGCGCAACGCGTCGGCCAGACGCCGTTCTATGCCTATGATCGTGCCTTGCTTACTTCTAGCGTCAAGACGTTGCGTGCCGCGTTGCCGCAGCAAGTCAGGCTGCATTACTCCGTCAAGGCCAATCCAATGCCCGCGCTGGTGCAGCACATGGCCGGCATGGTCGATGGTTGTGACGTGTCATCTGCAGGTGAATTGAAGACCGTGCTCGACACCGTGATGGCGCCGGAACACGTCAGTTTTTCCGGGCCGGGCAAGCGCGAGGACGAGCTGGCGCGCGCGATCGCGGCAGGCATACTCATCAACGTCGAATCCGAGCGCGAACTGCAGCGCGTGGCACGTATTGGAGACCGTCTCGGCATCCTGCCCCGAGTGGCATTGCGTATCAATCCCGATTTCGAGCTGAAGTCTTCCGGCATGAGGATGAGCGGCGGAGCAAAGCAATTTGGCGTCGATGTGGAGCAGGCACCTCAGGTGCTGCAGCAGATCGGCGCACTTGGCCTGGATTTTTTCGGCCTGCATGTCTTCAGTGGCTCGCAGTGCCTGAAGGCTGATGCAATCATTGAAGCGCAAGCGCGCACACTGGAACTTGCTGTGCGCCTTTCGGAGCATGCGCCGCGTGCGATACGGCTGCTGAACATGGGCGGCGGCTTCGGCGTTCCGTATTTTGCGGGCGAGAGCGAACTCGATATTCATCCGATTGGCGAGCATCTCGCGCAAGTCTTATCCCGCCTGGAAGCGGAAATCCCGCAGGCGCGGCTGGCGCTCGAACTCGGACGCTTTATCGTGAGCGAAGCTGGCATCTATGTGACGCGCATCGTCGACCGCAAGGTGTCGCGCAGCCAAATTTTCCTCGTTGCCGACGGCGGCATGCATCATCACCTTGCCGCTTCCGGCAATCTGGGGCAGGTGATTCGGAAGAACTACCCTATCCTGATCGGTAATCGTGTCGAAGCTCCGCATGCCGAAAAGGTCTCCGTGGTTGGATCGCTATGTACGCCGCTTGACCTGATCGCGGACAAGATTGATTTGCCGCCCGCCGATATTGGCGACTTGGTTGTTGTGCTTCAGTCGGGGGCATATGGGCTTACCGCGAGCCCAACCGCTTTCCTTGGGCATCCGGTGCCGGACGAGGTACTGGTCTAGCAAGACGCTGAAGGCTCTTGCAAGCGTAATGGGGAAGCCTCTCGCACTGTCCGGTCTTAATCAATTATTGCTGCTGCAAAGACATTGGCAGCGCGTTGCCCTAAGCGAACAACAGATATATTTGCACCGCCAACGGGCGGTGCTCGCTGATTGCAGATATCAGAAGAAACTTTCCGGAATGACCAATATATCCCCGGGGCGTACCGGCATATTGGCCGAGAGATCGCCATCGCGAATCAGGTCATTCAATCGGACTGGGAATTTCTGTTGCTTGCCGCTGATATTGCGCACGATGCTCGCTTTGTTTCCAGCAGCAAATTCGGTCAATCCACCGACAGCGATGACGACGTCCATCACTGACATGCCTTCACGATAAGCAAGTGCCTGTGGCTTGGCAGCCTGCCCGATTACTCTGATCTGTTCCCCGTAAGGGCCGACGAAGCCGGTAATCGTGACTGTGACGACCGGATCCTGGATGTACTTTGCCAATGCCTTTTCGATGTCGCGCGCGAGTTCGGTCCCGGTCTTGCCGCTGGCTGGCAAATCCTCGACCAACGGAGTAGTGATTTTCCCGTCCGGCCGTACCGGTACTGTCAGGGATACTTCCGGATGCCGCCAGACAGAAATAATGACATTGTCGCCGGGGCCGATCCGGTATTCATGTTTATAGGACGCCGCACCGACTTCGCCTTCGGCAACCGCAGCAGTTGGTTTGCTTGCGCAACCTGCAATGAACAAGGTAAGCACGAGACCAAACCATTGAGTCCACGCCATAAGGTCAGGAAATGCTTTCTTCATATTTTCTCCCTGGCAATCACCGATATGTCTGTATGAGAGCGCCAGTATTGCGTGATGGCATGTTGACGTTTTGATACATCTCAACGTCATGCACTCCCGCAAGACCTTGCTGTTCATGCCTCGCATAAACTCTTTTGCCGATACAAATATGCACGCGTGAATCAGGAAAGGCTGACAGCCAGAATGCACGCTTTCACGCAATCGTCATTTCAACGACAAGAAAACTACTAAGGAATCAGCAATGGCCACTCTCTATCACACACGTCATCTTTGCATCGCGATGATTTCAGGTACCCTGCTGACGAGTGGCCTCACTGCATGTGGCAAGACGCAAAGTGTGCAGGCGCTGGTTGCGGAAGCAGGCGAATACCATCGAAAAGGCGACAACAAGGCTGCGATCATTCAATTGAAGAATGCGCTGCAAAAAAATCCGGACGACCGGGACGCGCGGCTCTTGCTCGGTACAATCTACATCGACACCAATGATCCGCAATCGGCCGAAAAGGAAGTACGCAAGGCGATCGAACTCGGTGTTCATACCGATCAGACTTTGGTTGTGCTTGCAAAAGCGCTTCTCATGCAGGGCAAGTTCGAGAAGGTGCTGGAAGAAACAGCACCGAAAGCCGGTACTGCAATCGGCGCGGAGATTGCCGCCGTACGCGGAAACGCTTACCTTAGCCTAGGCAAGACGCAAGAAGCGAAGGAATCCTTCGAACTCGCGCGCAAGGACAATGCAGACAACCCGGATGCCCTCATTGGCCTGGCCAAGCAGGCGTACTTGCTGAAGGATGTCGATACGGCCAATCGCTATAGCGAACAAGCGGTCAGCAAGAATCCTGCGAGCGCCGAGGCATGGAACTTCAAGGGAGACTTGCAGCGCGCGCAGGCGAAAGCCGAACCGGCTCTTGCTGCTTATGAGGAAGCGCTCAAACTCAAGCCGGATTATGCGGCAGCATTGGTGGCAAAGGCGACGATCGAAATTGGCGCCGGCAGATACGACGCTGCCCGTGCGAGTTTGGAGACCGCGCGCAAGAACGGTGCCAGCACGGTGGGCGTTTTGTACGCACAGGCTTTGCTCGACTACAAGCAGGGCAAACTGCCGGCGGCGCTGGAATCGCTGCAACACGTATTGCGCACCGCACCTGGCTACCTGCAGGCTCAGCTATTGGCCGGCACTGTACAGTATGAACTTGGCGCGACGCAGCAAGCGGAAATGCATCTGAAGGCGTATCTTGAGAAAAGGCCCGATGACCTGCACGCGCGAAAATTACTCGCGGCGACGTTGCTCAGGAACGGCGAAGCGAAGCGCGCCCTTACCATTGTGTCCGCGGCAGCAAAGGAAGCGCCGCAGGACACGCAGCTGCTTACGCTGGCGGGCGAGTCGTCGGCACAGGCAAAGGATTTTTCCGGTGCGGCCGAATACTTCCAGAAGGCCAGTGCCATCGCGCCACAGGATGCAATGATTCGCACCGCGCTCGGCAAGGTCAAGTTGGGCCAGGGGGATAGCAGCGGAGCGATCGACGAACTGCAAAAGGCAGTCGCGTTGGAAAAGCAACCGGGACAGGCGGACAAAGCCCTTATCCTAGCCTACCTGCAGCAGAAGCAATACGACAAGGCGCTTGCGATGGTCAATGCCATCGAAAAGGAGCAGCCTAAAAATCCGGAGCTGCAGCACCTGAAGGGCGGCATCTACCTCGCCAAAAAGGATGTGCAAAGCGCGCGCCAGAGCTACGAGCGTGCCTTGTCATACGACCCCACCTATTTCAATGCAGTGGCAAGCCTTGCACGGCTGGACATGATCGACAAGAAGCCGGATGCTGCTAAAAAACGCTTTGAAGTTCTGCTGGCAGCGGACAAGAAGAACGTGCAGGCCATGATTGCGCTGGGAAGCATCGCGCTTGCACAACAGCAGAATGACGAAGCGACGCGCTGGTTTGAGCGCGCCCATGGTGAAAATCCGGATGCGATGGCGCCTGCATCGCAACTCGCGGCACATTATCTGCGCATCGGCCAGAACCAGAAAGCGCTCTCGCTTGCGCAAAAACTTCAGGCGTCCAATCCGTCCAATGCCGATGCGCTGGAGCTGTTGGCCAAGGTCCAATTCGCAAGCAACGACAAGAGTGCCGCGCTCGACAGCTACGAGAAGCTGGCGGCGCTCAATCCTTCGTCCGCTGGGGCATACGTGAAGATCGCTGCGATTCACATGGCCATGCAAAAGCCTGCGGAAGCCGGCGACGCGCTGAAGAAAGCGCTCTCGCTGCAGCCCGATTATCTCGAAGCGCAGGTAGCGCTGGCCAGTGTCGAACAGGCGAGGGGGCGTCGGGAGCAGGCGCTGTCGCTGGCGCGTGGTATCCAGAAACAGCACGAAAAATCACCTGTTGGCTATGTACTGGAAGCCGAGCTGTTGCTGGCACAGCAGAAGCTGGAGCCTGCGATAACCGCATACGAACGCGCGTATGCACTCGGAAAAACGGCGACGCTTGCAATGAAGCTGCACACCGTCTTGCGACAAGCAGGGCGGGAGAAGGAGGCAGACAAGTATGTCGAGCAATGGCTGAAGGATCATCCTGGCGATACGAAGGTACATGCAAGCCTGGCACAGAGCTTTCTAGCAGCCGGGCAGAACAAACAGGCGATCAAGTACTACGAGGCTGTCTTGCAGCAGGCACCGACGGATATTCTTGCGCTGAACAATCTGGCATGGCTCTATCAACAGGAAAATGACAAGCGTGCTTTACAGTACGGTGAAAAGGCATACGCTGCCGATTCCAATAATCCGTCTGTGCTCGATACCTTAGGCTGGATACTGGTCGAGCGCGGAGAGCATGCGCGTGGCGTCAGCCTGCTGCAAAGAGCGGTGACGCTTGCACCCGACGCGACGGAGATTCGCTATCGCCTCGCGCTCGGCTTAGTGAAGTCGGGCGACAAGGAAAAGGCGCGCAGCGAGTTGCAGCGTCTGCTCGAACCAGGCAAGGAATTCTCGAAGGCGAAGGAAGCGCGCGCGTTGCTCACTCAACTCTGATGCGGGATCACTCGCCAATCTGTCGAGGATTTTTACAATGACACGACAGACAAGCGAGTCAGTTTTAGTAAGTCCTTGTTTTAAAAACACTTGTGTTGCATGGCATGCATATTGCGATGACTGATCCGCAATACACGAAGAAATCGGTATTCATTCAGTACGCAGCAATCAACTTTTAAAACATATATTCAATTCGGAGTTCAAGATCATGACATTGAAAAAGCTAGCCAGTGCAGTAGGTCTCGCAGTTGGCGTGATGATGGGAGGAAGTGCACTCGCTGCTCCGATCGATCTGACCAATACGCGCCCGGTTCCGATCGGCGTTAGTGCTGAAACATCGATGCAGCAGATCCTCGATGCGGTATTCCCGGGCCAGGGTGTGAATGCCGCTACCGACCAGGATAGCGCTGCAATGTGGAGTTCTTCCAGCCCAGTTTTCCCGACGGTGACGCCGGTCCTGTCGTTCGAATTTGCCGGCAACGCTGGCGCCAATAGCCTGGGGTTGTGGGGCGGCACTGATACAACCGCACTGACGGAGCGCCTCATTTTCAACGGCTCGGCGAGTATCGGTACGCGTGCCACGATCGCATGGACTGGCGTTGACTCGGGTGTCATTGGACAGATTGGCGGCAATGCGGGTGATGTGGTGACTGGCACCTTCTCTGGCATTCCGTGGGCGCAGTTCGGCTTTTTCCTGTCTGGACCTGGCACCGGCGGCAACAACTTCTATACCGCCGACCAGCTCAATGGCGGTAATGCCTATGCGGTGGCGTACCATGGCACGGGCGTGAACGGCACCAACTGGGTAATCGGATTCGAAGATACCGCCGGTGGCGACTGCGACTTCCAGGATCTAGTGATCCGTGTCGAAAGCGTGGTTGGCGCAGTGCCGGAACCTGGTACCGCGCTGCTGCTAGGCGCGGGCCTGCTTGGTTTTGGCGGCCTGGCACGCCGTCGTCGCGACAGCAAGCAGGTTTAATCGAAAGAACCGGCATGAACGGCGGCCGTCCGGCCGCCGTTTTTCTATCTGCAGTGCCGCTTTCAATATGAGCATTGGCTTTCGGATTCGCACGGCGGATATCAGCATGGCTGGATTCGCGCTGTGACATCGGCGTCGTTTTCGTTGCTGTGCTCTCGTCAGTGAGCAGGTCTGCTGTCGATGATAGGCAGCGCCAATAAACGTCGATAGTCATTCTCTCTAGTGGCCTCAATCGAATTAGCTGTCTCGTTTTTTCTTCCTAACGAAATAGGCTTGAAAGCATTTATGAATGCTGTCGAGAAAATTGACATTCATGCCGCGAGTTTCGCTAGGTTTGGTGAATGGCTTATATAAATCAGTAAGTTATGTCGATGGCCTGAATTGTGCATAGAGACATTCACCGGCTAAAACGTCGGCTCTTGTAAAGATCGAATATTTAAAACGAAAGGAATATTCAATGCGAAAAAAAAATTTGATTGCAGCCGCAGTGTTCGCGACGTCGGCTCTCGGCTTTAGCGCAGCAGCGCAGGCAGCATTAGTGAACTGCCCCGCCAGCTTTACTACCAACCCGACCGCGAAGGTGGAAGACACAACGGGTACCAACACAGCCGCCAGTGCCTGTCAGTACCTCACGCCGGCAGACAGCAGCAATGTCGCGAGCATCGCCAACATCAATTCCGCAGGCTTCTTTGGTTTCTCAGATTGGACTGCGAACAATGGCAATCTCCAGGTTGGTCCAGGCGGAGCGGCAGGGTCGTGGACAATCAGCAACCCAGATTTTGCAAACAACGATTACATCATTGTGTTCAAGGATGGTGCCGACACGAACTTGACTGCATTCCTTTTCAATGAGCTGTACTCGTCCGGTGTTTGGGCCACGCCGTTTACCGATCCGCCGTTTGATTTGCCAGGCGCAAGCACGTCGCATGATGTTTCGCACTACACGATTGCACAACGTGCAACGGGATCGCAGGTACCGGAGCCAATTTCTCTCGCCCTGATGGGAATCGGCTTGACTGGTCTCGGCGCTATCGGTCGTCGTCGACGCAATGCACAGTGAACTGATCGCTCCGGCTGTTGGGGCGGGCTGCCAAAGGCAGCCCCATTGCTTTTCCATGCGTTCAATTCTGGACTACTAGTTATTTTCCCTAAATACGCATATTTCCTTTATGAAACTTTTTGTTGTTCCATGATTTTCTCCCTTCGGCGATCTTCTCGTGATCATTTAGCGCGGTTGGATTCCTGACTTTTCGGCAATACCACTTGTCACCTTGACAAACGTCAACTCTTACTCTGTGGATAAAAGTAACCTTTGATGGCGCGAAAACCGCGCTGCCTTCAATACAAGTCGCGCCGGTCGCGGGAGCCTATCGCGACAAATCAGGGAGCACGAAAAGATGGAAGAACAACTGGCGCAACTGATCGCCCACGTTAAGGGGATCTGGAAATACCGCTGGCTCGCGTTGGCAACCGCCTGGTTGGTTGCGATTGCAGGCGGTATCGTTGTGCACGTCATACCTGACAAATACGAAGCGTCGGCGCGCGTTTTTGTCGACACACAAAGCATACTCAAACCATTGCTTTCCGGCATGACAACTGTTCCAAATGTTGAACAACAAGTTGGAATCATGAGCAGGACCTTACTCAGCCGCCCCAATCTCGAGCGGCTGGTGCGGATGGTGGACCTCGATATCAAGGCCAATTCGCCAAAAGAAAAGGAAGAGCTGCTAGAAAAGCTGGCACGCGACATCAAGCTTGCCGGCAGCCCGCACGACAACATCTACACCATTACCTATAACAACCAGAACCCGAAGCTTGCAAAGGACGTGGTTCGATCTCTGCTCGCCATCTTTGTCGAAGCAGGCATCGGTGATAAAAGGAAGGAATCCGAGAATGCGGTGACGTTCATTGACGACCAGATTAAGGCCTACGAAGAGAAGCTGACTGCAGCAGAAAATGCACGCAAGGAGTTCATGCTGAAGAATTCGGGGCTGTTATCTCGGCAGGGTGGCGATTACAACAGCAAGTTGATGGATGCAACCGATACACTGAACCAGGCACGGCTCGAACTGCACGAGGCAGAGCGGGCGCGTGATGCGTTGAAGCGCCAGATCGCCGGCGACGAAACCGATGCCGCAACAGCGATGCGGGCCGCCGCCGCAAGCAATCCTGAAATCGACGAGAGGTTACAGGCGCTACGCAAGAACCTCGATAACCTGCAAATGCAATTCACGCCGGCGCATCCCGACATTATCGCGACGCAGCGCCTGATCGCACAACTAGAGGAGCGCAAACGTGAAGAAGCCAAGATCAGAAGGCCGAATCCAGACCGAGGCGCCAACTACAGCCCATTGCTTCAGAAACTGACAATCTCTCTTGCTGAGGCGGAGGCGCGCGTGGCCTCGTTGCGCACCAGGGTCGACGAATACGCAAGCCGCGTCAATCGCCTTACGGCAATGAATAAAGCGGTACCGGAAGTCGAAGCGCAGTTCGCCCAACTGAACCGCGATTACCAGATCAACAAGGAAAACTACGAGAAGCTGCTCGGCCGGCGGGAAGCCGCAAAACTGGCGGGCGAGCTTACCAATACAACGGACATGCTGACGTTCCGTGTCGTCGATCCTCCGATGGTTCCGCCGACACCGGCAGGTCCTCCCAGGCTGAAATTGTTCATCGGCGTTGTGTTAGGCGCCATCGCCGCCGGTATCGGGACAGCGTTTTTCATGAGCAAAGTCCGCCCGACATTTCTGACGCAGTACAGCCTGCGCGAAGCGACCGGGCTGCCGATTCTGGGAACAGTCGGCATGCATTGGACGGATCAGGAAAGGATGCGTCACCGCAAGAGCATGTTCGCCTTCGCGGGATCCTTTGCACTGCTGCTCATACTGTGTAGCGGCATTGCGGTACGCATGCTGATCATTTATTAAATTTGCCGACCTTGCCGGACTCGTCCCTGCCTTTCTCACAAAAATAATGTGGGGACGTCCGAAGCGACTGTAGTAAACGCAACCAAATATCCTTGGGAGAGAATGTGAGCATTATTGAAAAGGCCGCCGGCCGCCTTGCCCAGAAATCCACGGAACCCCGGCCACGCGTTACCCCCGTGTCACCTGCCTCGACGCTTGCCTCATTGGGCGGCCATGCTGAGGCAACCAGGAAAGCGCAGGAATCGGAAGGCCGAGCACGGGCGAACGCCAATATAGCGCGGCATCACATCGATCTTGAACGCCTGCATGCAGCAGGTATGGTGACGCCGAACGGCGAACGTACTCCGATTGCCGAAGAATTCCGGTTCATCAAGCGCTCGCTCATCAGCACTGCACTGCGCAAGGATAACCAGGCAGGGCGCCACGCCAATTTGATCATGGTGACGAGCGCACTTCCGGGCGAGGGAAAAACGTTTTGTTCGATTAACCTGGCCATGAGTATCGCCATGGAGATGGACCACACCGTGTTGCTTGTGGATGCCGATGTCGCGCGCCCATCCGTGCTATCGACGCTCGGTCTCGATGCCCGGAAAGGCCTGTTGGACTTGTTACGTGACGATGCATTGGATGTGAGCGATGTGCTGATCAAGACCAATGTGGATGCGTTGAGCGTCCTGCCGAGTGGGACTAGCCAAAAGAATGCTACGGAACTGCTGGCCAGCCAGTCGATGAAGTTGTTGCTTGACCAGATCGCGGAACGTTATGCAGATCGCATTGTAATCTTCGATTCGCCGCCCGTTTTGCTGACCAGTGAGGCGCGGGTATTGGCGGAGCAGATGGGGCAGATCGTCATGGTGGTGGAGGCGGAGAAAACGACGCAAAACGCGGTGAAGGACGCGCTGCGTCGTATCGGTGTGTGCGATAACGTGAGTCTCTTATACAACAAGGGGCGGGATTTCGCAGAGCACACTTCCTACGGCTACTACAGCAAATAGCGTCATGCCTGTCCGCTGCACTTATGTCCCGTTCTTTCCGCTGGCGCCGATCGCGGCCTGTGTCGCCCTTGCGTGGTCACTGCCTGTCGGTGCGGCTGAATGGAGTATTACGCCGGGGCTTGACCTACGGGAAACGTATACCGATAACCTGACACTCGCCGCACGCGGCGCCGAGCGTAGCGACTTCGTCACCGAAATTTCGCCGAATATTGCAGTGAAGGGAGCCGGATCACGCATGCATTTGAATGCGGATTACGTCATGCGGAATTTCTTCTATGCGCGCACAAGTGGAGCGTCGAATACGCAGCACCATTTGCATGCCGCAGCCGATGCAACCTTGGTCGATGACTTGCTATTTTTCGATAGTGATGCATCGCTTGGACAACAGGTAATTTCGCCCTTTGGGCCTCAAGTTGCCGACAGCGGAAACGTGAATGGAAATCAGGCGGAGGTGAGAACTTATTCCCTCAGCCCATACTTGCGCCATCATTTCGGCCATAGTGCAACCGTTGAGTTACGTGTTAGCCGCGATGCCGTCAATTCAAGTGCCGATAATCTGCTCGATAGCAAATCAAACCGCTTCCGTCTCAGCCTAAATAGCGGACGGGACTTCACATCCTTGCAGTGGGGCGTTCTATACGACGGGCAGCGAATCGATTACAGGTCATCCGATGACGTCGAATTGAAAATCTTGTCCGGGTCGCTGCGTTATCTATTGACACCTCATTTCGCAGTGACAGGCAGTACCGGCTATGAACGGAATAATTATGTGGCGATCGGCGAGAAACCGGAAGGTGCATTCTGGTCGGTCGGCGCCGATTGGACACCGGTGCAAAGGACGTCCGTCTCGCTTAGCGTCGGGCGGCGCTACTTCGGCAATACACTGGCACTTGCCGCGCAATATCGCGCGCGTATCGCTGTCCTGAGTGCCGCCTATCAGGAGGAAATCACCACTGCACGTTCGCAGTTTCTGGTGCCATCCACAGCCGACACTGCTGCATATCTCAACGGCCTGCTGATAAATAGTGTCCCGGACAAGGCAGAGCGCGAAAACCAGGTGAGCCACTTTATCCATGAAGCCAATCTGCCGCCGAGCCTGATTACCCCGGTCAATACGTTTAGCAATCGCGTCTTCCTCCAGAAAAGCGCCAACGTGTCTGTCGCGTCAAAGGGTGCAAAAAACACATTGATCGTCAGCCTCTTCCATACCGAACGCGACCCACAATCAGTAGCGATGTCGGCAATCGGCGCTCCCCTGCTGGACGATGCTAGCCGTCAGAACGGAATCAGCGCACTTTGGAACTGGGCCCTTTCGCCTCGCACCCATGTGGGAGCAAACGCCGCATTTAGCCGAGCGAGCGCGACAACCAGCGACAGACATGACGACAACGTGACATTCAGGATAGGCGTGGCGCATCAGTTGCAACCCAAGCTCAACGGCGGAATCGAGTTGCGGCGGCTCGAAAAACATTCGAGCCAGGCGGGCGAGGAGTTCCGTGAAAATGCCCTGTCGGCTTTCCTCCTGATGAACTTTTAATGAGGTCCACCACGTAATGTACGAAGTATTCTACGGCCTGTCGGCCAACCCGTTTCAGCTCAAGCCGGACCCACACTTCTTCTTTGGCAGCAAGGGACACAAGCGGGCCATGGCTTACTTGGAATATGGCGTTTCGCGCGGCGAAGGCTTCATCGTCATCACCGGTGAGGTCGGTGCCGGCAAGACTACCCTGATGCGCAACCTGTTCCAGAAGCTTGATTCAAACAAGATAAGGGCAGCCCAGATCGTCAACACTTACCTGGACCCGGATGATGTGTTGCGTAGCGTTGCTGCAGCATTTGGGCTCCCCCATGAAAACGCGAGCAAGACAACCTTGCTTTCAAGATTAGAACTGTTTCTACGCCAAGGGGATCAGCTCGGGCGGCGGGCATTGCTCGTCGTCGACGAGGCTCAGAACCTCATGCCAAGAGCAGTCGAAGAACTGCGCATGCTGTCCAATTTCCAGACTGATGACAAATGCCTGATGCAGATATTCCTGCTTGGTCAACCCGAGTTCCGGCAGACGATGCTCAGCCCCGATATGGAACAACTGCGGCAGCGCGTGATTGCAGCTTATCATCTGGGGCCGCTCGACTATCTAGAAACCTGTGCCTATATACAGCACCGGCTCCGTACTGCGGGATGGAAAAACGACCCACAAATAACGGACGCAGCATATTCCGCGATCCACGACTACACCGGTGGGATTCCGCGCAAGATCAACACGTTGTGCGATCGCCTGTTCCTGATGGGAGCGCTGGAAGAACTGCACGTGTTCGATGAAGCGGAACTGCAGACAGTGATTAGCGAAGTGCAGCGCGAGTTTGGCGTGTTGGCTGGATAAACGTGATTTCTTGGGCGGAGCAGAGACGGAAGAAGTGTGACGCTCGATGTTTTGATGTTCCTCTGGACGCCAACCAGTCCGCACAACCGTGCTCCAGATGCGTGGTTGGCAGGTGCATCAGTGCCCTCTTTTAATATCGCCCCGGCAATCTTGCGCATTCTCACTATTTGCTGATTATCAAAACCATCATTGCATCCTGCAAGCACAATAGCCCCCGGTGTTGCAAAAAAATCTAGCAAGTACGCGAAAAAAAATATCAAAAGACCGCGTACTCCGCCCTTCGGGGAAGCAAAAAACAGGGAGTGTGCAATGCGTTCTTCTTCACAGCGTCGTGTCATCGAGGCCCACCTTTTTACGCTTCTGGCAAAGGACACTCAGGCGATGATCTTGCAATGCTGGGGCATCGCGACTGCCGTGCATATGGGTGCCTCTAGCTGAAGCCCTGTCCCTGTTAGGCACATTTCTATCCCAATCTATTAGTTGACAGGCCTGAAGTCTCTTATGCGACCCAACACGTTGGTCAATCAATCGTATCGCCTTCTTTGTTTAGTCGGCGCACGTCCCAATTTCATGAAGATTGCGCCCATCATCGCAGCATTGGCGGAAGTCTCGCCCAATATGGACGTGCGGCTGCTGCATACCGGGCAGCATTACGATGCCACGATGAACCATCAGTATTTCGAGGCACTAGGCATTCCTGCACCGGATATCAACCTTGAAGTAGGGTCAGGCAGCCACGCAGTCCAAACAGCGGAAGTCATGCGCCGCTTTGAGCCCGCTCTCGATGAGCAAAAACCTGATGCGGTGCTGGTCGTCGGTGACGTGAACTCTACCTTGGCATGCGCACTGGTGGCCGCAAAAAAGGGCGTGCCTGTGATTCATGTGGAGGCGGGCCTGCGCAGCTTTGACCGCCGCATGGCGGAAGAGATCAATCGGGTATTGACCGATCAGATCGCCGATTTGCTCTTTACGACGGAACGCGAGGGACGCAATAACTTGCTGCGCGAAGGCATCGCCGAAGAACGTATCCACTTCGTCGGCAATGTGATGATTGACACGCTGCGGCGCAATCTGGACCGCGCAGTCCCCGCCACGACGATTATTCGGCAGTCCGGCGCCGTGGATTTCCCGGAGGTGGCCGACGGCTATGCGGTATTCACCCTGCACCGCGCCTCCAATGTCGACAATCCTCAGATACTTGACGGACTGATGAAGACAGTCGCAACGGTCAGCAAGACGTTGCCAGTGATTTTTCCGATGCATCCGCGCACACGCTCCACGGCAGAGCGCTACGGCTTGCTCGGGTTGCTCGATTCACCCCGGATTTTGCTACTGCCGCCGATGGGTTATCTCGAGATGCTGGGGCTGACTCGGGATGCGCGCGTAGTGTTGACCGATTCCGGTGGCATTCAGGAAGAAACGACGGCCCTTGGCGTGCCGTGTATCACCATACGGGAAAATACCGAGCGCCCGATCACCGTCACTGAAGGAAGCAACACAATTGCAGGTGTTGATCCAGACAATATCCTGCAGATCTTCGACGACGTCATGCGCACGGGAGGAAAGAGCGGCCGTATTCCCGAATTCTGGGACGGTAAGGCGGCATACCGAATCGCGCAGGTCATTCACAACTGGATCGGGAGCACATCGGCTCCAGAACCGGTATCCAAGTCTGTCTGAGGGAGCGGCTGTGACGATTCGAAATGCAATGACGATCGATGTGGAGGACTACTTTCAGGTTTCCGCATTTGAAACGCATATTCCGCGCAAACAGTGGTCTGCTCTGCCATGCCGCGTAGAGGCCAATATGGAGCGCACTCTTGCTCTCCTCGACGCAGGGGGAGTCAAGGCGACGTTCTTTACGCTCGGCTGGATCGCGGAACGCTACCCGGCAATGATTCGCCGCATTGTCGAAAATGGGCACGAGCTTGCCAGTCATGGATACGCGCATTGCCGGGCATCCGATCAAAGTGCCGAAGAATTCCGCCAAGACGTCGTCCGCAGCAAGGCGCTGCTGGAGGATGTGGGAGGACAGCGTGTGCTTGGCTATCGTGCTCCCAGCTTCTCGATCGGTACCCGTAACTTATGGGCGCTGGACATCCTGCACGCGTCCGGCTATTGCTACAGCTCCAGCATCTATCCGATCAGCCACGATCATTACGGGATGCCGCATGCGCCGCGTTTTGCCTTCTACCCGCGGGGGAAGCAAGGCTTGTTGGAACTGCCGATTACAACGGTGCGCCTGATGAAACGAAATCTGCCATCCGGCGGTGGGGGCTATTTCCGCTTATATCCCTATTCCGTATCTCGCTGGCTACTAAAGTGCGTTAACAACGACGACAGGCAGCCCGGGATTTTTTATTTCCATCCATGGGAAATCGACCCTGCGCAACCACGTCAGTCGAACGTGGGGCTGAAAACACGCTTCCGGCACTACGTTAATCTCCATCGGACCGAAGCCCGTCTTCGGGCGCTGATCCGCGATTTTCGATGGGGACGGATGGACGAAATTTTCTTGGTGAAAAATTGAACGTACTTCCTGAATCCAACTTGTCTGTACCAATGCCCGCGCTCGCCGCCAGGACGGCGCCTGTCGTGCGTCTAATGCGCGATGGTGATGAAACGAGATGGGATGCTTTCGTCAATAAGTGCTCGCAGGCGACCTTCTTTCATCGGGCTGGATGGAAAACCGTTATTGAACGCGCCTTCGGTCACCGCACATATTTCTTGTATGCGGAATCGGATGGGCGGATTGAAGGCATTCTTCCATTGGCTCAGGTGAAGAGCCTGATGTTTGGCCATTCGCTGGTATCTCTCCCGTTTTGCGTGTACGGCGGAATAGCCGCAAACACGGATGAAGCGCGCCAGGTCTTGCACCAGGAAGCGCAGCGCCTTGCGGCACAGCTGGGCGTCGGCCACCTGGAATACCGTAATATCCATGCGCGCCAGGATGATTGGGCGACCAAAGAGCTGTACGTCACGTTCCGCAAAGAGATCTTGCCCGACGACGAAGCGAATATGCTCGCGATTCCGAAGAAGCAACGTGCGATGGTGCGCAAGGGAATCAAGGCTAACCTCCAGAGCACAATCGACCAGGATGTCGAGCGCTTCTTCTCAGCCTACGCCGCAAGTGTGCATCGCCTGGGGACGCCAGTATTTGCGAAACGGTACTTCCAAATTCTGCAAGAAACGTTCGGCGATGACTGCGAGATTTTGACCATCTCGCGGGATGGACGCACCGTCAGCAGCGTGCTTAGCTTCTATTTCCGTGATGAGGTGCTGCCCTATTACGGCGGCGGAGCGGCAGAGGCGCGCGAAGTCGCCGGCAACGACTTCATGTATTGGGAGCTGATGCGACGTGCCGCCGCACGCGGGTGCAGGATTTTCGACTTCGGACGGAGCAAGGTAGGCACGGGCGCTTTCGATTTCAAGAAGAACTGGGGCTTTCAAGCGCAGCCGCTTCCTTATGCGTACCAACTGCATCGCGCGAAGGCACTGCCGGACAACAATCCGCTCAATCCAAAATATCAGTTGTTCATCAAGCTTTGGCAGCGCATGCCACTAAAGGCCGCGAATATGATCGGGCCGTATATTGTCAAGAACCTCGGGTGATACGGTGGAACATTTGCTCTTGCTCGTGCACCGCATTCCTTTCCCTCCCAACAAGGGGGACAAGATCCGTTCATACCACTTGTTGAAACATTTGGCGAAGCGCTATCGCGTGCATCTCGGCACCTTCGTGGATGATCCAAACGACTGGCAATACGTCGATGAAGTAAAGCGTTTTTGCGGCGAAACGTATTTTGGCAAGCTGCACCCTATCATCGCCAGGATGCGCAGCATTCCTGCCATCGCCGCTCGGCGTCCAATGTCGCTCAATTACTACGACGATCGTGGAATGCGTGAATGGGTGCGCAGCTTGCTGCAACAGAAGTCCATTCGTAGGGTGGTCGTCTTTTCTTCAGCCATGGCCCAATACGCGGAAGGTATCGTCGATGCGCGGCGGATTATCGATTTCGTCGATGTCGACTCGGATAAATGGATGCAGTATGCGCGTGATAAACGCTGGCCATTCTCATGGCTCTATCGCCGCGAAGGGCGCGAGTTGCTCCGTTACGAACGCCGTACTGCACACGCGTTTGATGCATCGCTGTTCGTGTCCGCTTCGGAAGCTGAATTGTTTCGCCAACATGCGCCAGAGAGTAACGACCGGATAGGCTATTACAGCAACGGGGTGGACACCGAATATTTTTCGCCTGGGCGTGTGTATGACAATCCTTTTTCGTCCAGCGAATTGCCGATTGTCTTCACCGGCGCGATGGATTATTGGCCGAATGTCGACGCCGTGCAGTGGTTTGCAGAGAAAGTGTTGCCGGCCGTGCGTAAACGTCATCCGAGCGCTACCTTCTACATTGTAGGTTCCCGACCGACCGAGCAGGTGACTGCTCTGACAAGGCTGCCGGGGGTTAGCGTAACAGGAACGGTGCCGGACGTGCGGCCTTATTTGGCCCACGCGCATGCATCGATAGCGCCACTGCGTATTGCCCGCGGTATCCAGAATAAGGTGCTCGAGGCGATGGCGATGGCAAAGCCCGTCATCGTCTCTGGTCCAGCGCTCGAGGGAATCGATGCGCATCCGGGAAGCGAGGTGCTGCTTGCTGAGAATGATCAGCAGTTTATCGATATCACTTGCGCGCTTCTTTCCATCCCTCGCGCGGAAATCGGCGACGCTGCGCGCCGCAAGGTGGTCGAACAGTATGGCTGGAGCAGCAATCTTGCGCGCATTGATGACTTGCTCGATGTGAAACCGCTTCACCATGGCGGGACGAGGCGAGGGAATGCACCGTCGCTGCTGCAAGATGCAGGAGCGCGTGTATGAACAGCGCTGCCATTCGCACATTTTGGGAGTCGCAGCCGGAGCGCTATGTTGCCCTTGCCGCCGGACTTGCTGCAGCCGTGGCGCTCTATATAGGTACGCTGCATTCCATCGTAGCGATATGGAACCGCTCGCAGACCTATGTGCACGGTTACATCATTCTTCCGGTAAGCCTGTGGCTCATCTGGCGCCGCAGGGGCGAGCTTGCGAAATTGCAGGCACAGCCATACTGGCCCGCGCTGCTGCCTCTCGCCGCCTGTGGTACAGCATGGTTGCTTGCCGATCTATCCGGCGTCCAGGTAGTGCGTCAATATGCATTTGTTGCGATGCTGCCGCTGGTCGTGCTCGTGATCCTCGGTGTACAGATGACCCGCGCGATGGCATTTCCATTGTGCTTCCTGATGCTTGCCGTGCCGTTTGGCGAAGTGTTTATCGAACCGCTGGTTAAATTTACCGCAGACTTTACAGTAGCCGCGTTGCAGGCAACCGGCATACCGGTTCTAAGAAACGGCAACAGCTTTGAGATTCCGTCAGGCAGCTGGTCAGTGGTAGAAGCATGCAGCGGTGTGCGTTATCTAATTTCGTCGTTCACCCTGGGATGCCTGTTCGCCTATCTGACCTATCGGACTCTTTTGCGCCGGCTCGCCTTCATCGCGCTGTCGATCATCGTTCCAATTATCGCCAATGGCATTCGCGCCTACTTGATCGTGCTGCTTGGCCACTTTAGCGGAAACAAGCTTGCAGCCGGCGTCGATCATCTGATTTATGGTTGGGTGTTTTTCGGATTGGTCATGCTTGCCATGTTCTGGATAGGCGGCATGTGGAGGGAAGAAGAAATTCGCGCCGAGGCACCGGCACGACCGCAGCACCGCGTCGAAGTTAACGTGGAACCGCGGGCGACGGGACGCACTGCCGCTGCGGCATTGGCTGCTGTCGCATGCATGGCAATCTGGCCGCTTTATGCAACGCTTGCAGAACGGCATGTGGAGCGTGAGCAGGGAACCGCTATTAATCGATTTGATCCTCGTTGGCAGCGCGCTGCGCCGTTCACGGGATGGAAGCCAGCCTTTTTTACTCCCGCCTCTGAAATCTACCGTTTCTATGAAAAAGGCGCGAAGCCGGTAGGTGTGGCTATCCTTTTGTATCGCGATGGCGGGAGTGGGATGCAATTGATCAGTTCTGACAACCACATGTTTCCGGAGGGCGAACGCAGCTGGAGGCAGGTCGCATCTTCTGTGCGCAGCGAGTTCGCCGGCGGCAGAGACATTCCGGTACGTGAGACCGTGATCCAGACGGGCGGCGAAAAGCTTCTGGTGTGGCACGGATATTGGATCGATGGCAGGTTTACCGCAAGCGACTATACCGGAAAACTGCTGCAGGCCAGGCAAAAACTCCTCATGCGAGGAAACGAAGGAGTTGCGATCTTCCTGTTTTCTCCGTATGGAGAAAACGCTGAAGATAGCCGCGCGGTCCTGCGTCGCTTCCTGGACGACAACCGAGGGTTGCTGGAAGCGGCATTGCCTGGCGCTAACGGGAAGGATAGTTAGGAACATGGCAGCTATCCCCCTCATTGCCCACCTGACGTATGCACTTGACTTCGGCGGTCTGGAATCGCTGCTGGTGGAGCGCATCAATAGAATGCCGTCCAATAAATACCGTCACGCAGTGATCTGTCTGACGCATTACACCGAATTTGCGAAAAAGATCAAAAAGCCCGGCGTTGCGTTATATGCGCTTCATAAACCGCCGGGGCAAGCACCCGGCACGCATATCGCACTCTGGAAGCTGTTGCGGCGCCTGCGGCCGACCATTCTGCATACCTATAACCTCGCTGCGATCGAATACGGTATCACAGGGCTTCTTGCCGGCGTACCTGTGCGGGTTAATGGATCGCATGGCAGGGAGGCCAGCGATCCGGAGGGGCGGAACTTCCTGCATAACCGGTTGCGCAAGTGGATGATCCCGTTTTACGACATCTGCTATTCCAATTCGTCGGACTTGTTGCGTTGGAATAAGTCGGTGATCGGCGTGCCTGACGTGAAGAACCGGCTGCTTAGCAACGGCATTGATACGGAGCGGTTTCGTCCAGCACGCCATTTGACGAGGCCAGTGGGAATGGAACATTTTCCCGCAGATTGTTTTGTCATTGGAACGGTAGGGCGGATACAGGAAGTGAAGAACCAGGCACTCTTGATTGATTCCTTTGCCAAGCTGCGTGAACTGCTTCCTTCCCATAGGGAGAGCTTGCGTCTGGCAGTTGTGGGAACAGGGCCAATGCATGCATTCCTCATGGAGAAGGTGAAAAGCATGGGTCTATCGGATGTTGTGTGGATGCCGGGCGCGCGAATGGATATACCCGAAGTCCTCAACGCATTCTCAGTCTTTGCCCTTCCTTCCATCGCAGAAGGCACGCCCGGTTGCATTCTCGAAGCTATGGCAACGGGGCTGCCGGTCGTCGCAACACGTGTTGGCGGCGTGCCGGATGTGGTTTGCGATGGTGTGACAGGTCTCTTGGTCTCCTCACAAGACTCCGATGCAATGGCTGCCGCCCTGGCGCGTTATTGCCTTGAGCCTGAGCTCGCCGTGCAACACGGCACCGCAGCACGGGCACGGGTGGAAAAGAAATTTGCCATGGATTCCATGGTGACGGCATACACAGACATGTACGACGAATTATGCAAGAACAAACTTCAGGGGGCGTATAAACCATGTGCGGGATAGTCGGTATTTTCGATATGCGTGGCGAGCGCGAAATCAATCGGCAGCTGCTTGCGCGGATGAATGAGACTCAGCACCACCGCGGCCCCGATGAAGGCGGCCTGCATACTGAACCGGGTGTGGGTCTCGGGCACCGCAGGCTGTCAATCATCGATCTTTCGTCAGGCCAGCAACCCTTGTTCAATGAGGACGGTAGCGTTGTCATTGTCTACAACGGTGAGATCTACAACTTCCGGGAACTGATGGAAGAGCTTGTGCAATGCGGTCACCAATTTCGTACCCGATGCGACACCGAAGTCATCGTGCACGCATGGGAGCAATGGGGTGAGGCATGCGTGGAGCGTTTCCGCGGCATGTTCGCGTTCGGGCTGTGGGATCGTCGTACCAAGACATTTTTCCTCGCACGCGATCGACTCGGCATCAAGCCGCTCTATTATGCGCAGACCCAGGACGGCATGTTTGTGTTTGCCTCCGAAATGAAAGGCGTGATGTGCCATCCCGGCGTACGACGAGAACTCGACCCGCTCGCGGTCGAGGAATACTTCGCCTACGGGTACGTGCCGGAACCGCGTACGATCTACCAGGATGTCTGCAAGCTGTCGCCTGGGTATGCGCTGACCCTTAAGCCGGGCAGCAGCGTTATACGGCCACACCAGTATTGGGATGTTCCCTTCAAGCTTTCCAAACCTGTCTCGGAGGCAGATGCCGAACACGAACTCATGGACCGCTTGCGTGAGGCGGTGCGAATTCGCTTGGTAGCGGAGGTGCCGCTGGGTGCATTCCTTTCGGGAGGTGTGGATTCCAGCGCTGTTGTCGCTGCCATGGCGCAGGAACTGGACGAACCGGTCAACACGTGTTCGATTGCCTTCACCGATCCGGCATTCGACGAGTCGGGGTATGCCGCGAAGGTTGCTTCGCTATATGGCACACGGCATCACGTCGAGACCGTGGAAAACGACGACTATGATCTAATCGATACGCTGGCCAGACTGTACGACGAACCGTACGCTGACAGTTCCGCTATCCCGACGTACCGCGTCTGCCAGCTCGCGAAAAAGCGCGTTACCGTGGCATTGTCCGGAGATGGCGGGGACGAGAATCTCGCCGGCTACAGGCGCTACCGATTCACTCTCGCCGAGCAGCACTTGCGCGATAAGCTACCCGCCGGCCTGCGCAGGAGCGTATTCGGCACGCTCGGGCGCTACTATCCGAAAGCAGACTGGGCGCCGCGCATATTCCGTGCCAAAACAACGTTTGAGTCACTGTCACGCAACCTGGTTGACGGGTATTTCCATAATGTGTCCTTGATGTCGGATGGCATGCGTGAACGGTTGTTCAACCACGGCTTCCGGCGCCGGTTACAAGGCTATAGCGCCGTCGAGGTCATGCGTGGGCACGCAGCAAAGTCGCGGACGGACGACCCGCTGTCGATGATTCAGTATCTCGACATGAAGACCTACCTTCCGGGCGACATCCTGACGAAGGTCGACCGGGCGAGCATGGCGCATGCGCTGGAAGTGCGCGTGCCACTGCTTGACCACAAGCTTGTCGAATGGATTTCCGGCCTTCCGTCGTCGCTCAAGCTGCAGGGGGGCGAAGGAAAATACATATTCAAGAAAGCATTGCAACCGCATCTTCCGCGCGAGATTTTGTACCGCAACAAGATGGGCTTTGCAACGCCATTGGCGCGCTGGTTTCGCGGTCCACTGCGCCAGCGCGTGCGAAACGCTATTCTCGGTCCGACACTTGCTGCGACCGGCATCTTTAATCAGTCCTATCTGAAAGAGATGGTCGACCAGCACGAGTCCGGCAGGCGTGACTACAGTGCGCCACTGTGGTCCCTGCTGATGTTCGAGGCATTCCTGCGTAACGTGCATCAGGGAACTGTGTCCGATGTTGCCCCCGGGTTCCTGCAAGTGGCGTAGGACCTACAACGTTAAAGGGCTGAGAATGCGTATTCTGCACATACTTGACCATTCGATTCCGCTGCATAGCGGCTACACCTTCCGCACGCTGTCCATCCTGAAAGAGCAGCGGGCCATGCACTGGGAGACTGTGCACATCACCAGCCCGAAACAGGGTGACTGCGATGCGCCGGAAGAGCAGGTCGACAACTGGCATTTCTTTCGCACGCCGCATTCCGCGAGCCCTTTGGCAAAACTGCCGGTATTCAATCAGGTAGTCGTGATTAATAGCCTTGCGCGGCGTCTGGAGCAGGTTGCGATGGACGTCAAGCCCGATGTCCTGCATGCGCACTCGCCGGCGCTAAACGCGATTGCGGCGTTACGGGTTGGTCGCCGTCTTGGCATCCCGGTCGTGTACGAGATCCGCGCATTTTGGGAAGATGCGGCAGTAGACCATGGGACCAGCCGCGAGTGGGGCACGCGCTACCGGCTCACGCGTGCTCTCGAAAGCTATGCCGTGAAAAAGGTGGACGCAGTGACGACCATCTGCGAAGGGCTAAGGCGCGATATCGTCGAGCGAGGAATTCCGGCCGAAAAAGTAACGGTCATCCCCAATGCCGTGAATATCGAAAGTTTCGACATGCACGATGCAGCGGACACAGCTTTAGCCGCAAAGTTGGGCCTGCAGGGAAAGAAAGTGTTGGGTTTCATCGGTTCCTTCTATGCCTACGAGGGGCTCGATATCCTGCTGCAGGCACTGCCGGCGGTGCTGTCGAAACAGCCCGATGCGCGGGTCTTGCTGGTAGGAGGTGGCCTCCAGGAAAAGGCATTGAAGGAATTAGCCACGAAGCTGGGGATAACCGATAAGGTGATTTTCACAGGGCGCGTGCCGCATCAAGAGGTCCAGCGTTACTACAACCTGATCGACGTACTGGTCTACCCGCGCCTGAAGATGCGGCTGACCGATCTGGTCACGCCGCTCAAGCCATTGGAAGCGATGGCGCAGGGACGGCTGCTCGTCGCATCGGACGTGGGCGGGCATCGCGAACTGATCGAAGATGGCAGGACAGGCGTGCTTTTCGAGGCGGGCAATCCGGACGCATTGGCACAGCAGGTGCTGGCGCTGCTTTCCCAACCGACGCGCTGGCCGTCGTTGCGAAGCGCCGCGCGGCGATACGTGGAAACCGAACGCAACTGGCGGAGCAGCGTGTCACGCTACCAAGATATTTATTTCGGCGTGACCAGAAAGCGAGCGGCAACGTGAAAGCAAGAGGATTGCGCATCGGTCTTGTCGGTCCCTTGCCGCCGCCTTCCGGCGGGATGGCGAATCAGACCTTGCAACTTGCCAGGCTATTGCGCGAGGACGGGGCGACGGTCGAGGTCATTCAAGTCAATGCGCCATACAGCCCGAGGTGGGTTGAGAGACTGAAAGGCATCCGCGCCGGGTTTCGGCTGATTCCCTATCTGGTGCGCCTATGGCGGTCGACCAGCCGGGTCGATCTGTACCACATCATGGCCAATTCTGGCTGGTCATGGCATCTTTTCGCTGCTCCTGCGGTATGGATAGCGCGGATGACGGGAAAACCGGTCATCGTCAACTACCGGGGAGGAGAGGCGGAAGCATTTTTTGACAAGGCATTCACATGGGTCAAGCCCACCATGGACCAGGCGGACGCGATTATCGTTCCGTCGGACTTCCTGGGTTCGATCTTTAGAAAACGTGGATGGCAGACACGCATCGTCCCCAACATTATCGATATGGGGAGATTCTCTGCTGATTCGCGCGCTTTTTCTGTTACGCCTGCGGCACCGAGCATTCTGGTTGCCCGCAACCTGGAACCCCTCTACGACAATCCGACAGCGTTACGCGCGTTCGAGATTGTCAAGCGATCGTTTCCCTCGGCACGAATGGTGATTGCCGGGTCGGGGCCGCAGCGGCAACTGCTGGAGAAGCTGGCTGCGGAGCTCGGTGTGGAGCGCGCCGTTACTTTCGCCGGGCGCGTCGAGAACGAAGACATGGCAAAGCTGTACTGCAATGCTGACGTGGCGCTAAATCCCAGCCTTGCCGACAACATGCCGATTTCCATTCTGGAGGCGCTGGCCTGTGGCGTTCCAGTGGTATCTACGAACGTAGGGGGAATTCCAAAGCTGGTCGAACATGAAAAGACCGCTATCCTGGTGCCCCCGCAAAATGCCGAAAAAATGGCTGATGCCATTCTGTCTGTGCTGTGCGACCCTGTGAAGGCAAGTCGCCTGAAGAAGGCGGGTTCAGCATCGGTACTCCAGTATACGTGGCCAAAAGTCCGCCTGCGCCTGCTTGAGGTGTATCAGGATGTGCTCGCCCAACGAGGGCAGCTGATAGCCAAAACGAAGTGAACAAGGCCTTCTCTGCAGATATGAACCTCTATACATCCGTTGTCTCCAATGCGATTTTCCCGCTGCATGAAAAACTGAAGCGTCATCGGACCACCGCCGTGCGGCGGCAGATGGAGCAGAGCCAGTGGTGGCCTTCAGCGCGGCTAATGGATTTCCAGTTAAAGCGGCTCAAGGCGTTGTTGGCACATGCCGACGTGCACGTGCCGTATTACCGGCAACTATTTGCCACGCTTGGCATGCGACCGGAGGATATTCGCAGCCTCGCTGATCTTGCCAAAATCCCGCTACTGGACAAAGCGACGATCCGGGCGAATACCGACGCGCTCAAGTCGGACTGCGCACAGGGATTGGCGCGCTTTAACACAGGCGGTTCGAGCGGCGAGCCGCTGATTTTCTATATCGGCAAGGAGCGCGTCAGCCACGACGTTGCCGCCAAGTGGCGCGCGACCCGGTGGTGGGGCGTCGACATTGGGGATCCGGAAATCGTCGTATGGGGCTCCCCCATCGAACTCGGCGCCCAAGACAGGATGCGCGCGCTGCGCGACCGGGTATTCAGGACACGCCTGCTTCCCGCTTTCGAAATGTCGGCGCAAAAGGTCGATATGTTTTTGGATGACATCCGCAGAACACGCCCGAAAATGCTATTCGGTTATCCGTCCGCACTGTCGCACTTTGCACGTCACGCGGAGAACAAGGGGGTGCGCATGAACGACCTCGGTGTGCGGGTTGCGTTCGTCACATCGGAGCGGCTTTACGACGATCAGCGGCGGCAGATCTCAAAGACGTTTGGTTGCGATGTCGCCAATGGATATGGCGGGCGTGATGCTGGATTCATCGCGCATCAATGCCCACATGGCAGCATGCATATCACGGCAGAAGACATTGTTGTCGAGATCATCGATCAGGAAGGCAATCCTGTTCCTCATGGAACGGCAGGGGAGATCGTGGTTACGCATCTGGCCACGTGCGATTTTCCATTCATTCGATATCGGACCGGAGATGTCGGTGTGCTCGACGACCGAAAATGTTCATGTGGGCGCGGTCTTCCCGTCCTCAAGGAAATCCAGGGGCGGAGCACCGACTTCGTCATGGCGCAGGATGGCACGGTGATGCATGGGCTGGCGCTGATCTATATTTTGCGCGACATCCCCCAGGTACGCGCCTTTAAGATTGTGCAGGAAAGCACGGACTTCACGCGTGTGATGGTGGTCGCACACTGCGGACTCGGGGTGAAGATCAAGGAAAAAATCACGCGCGAGTTCCAGGCGCGGCTGGGGCAAAGTGTCGTGATCCAGATCGAAGAGGTCGGAGAAATCGCACCGGAAAAGTCTGGAAAGTATCGCTATGTCGTCAGCCACGTGCCAACTCGATAAATGACCGGCTGGTAAAGCCTACAGCAGCAGCGAAAAACTGTGAGCCGTTAAGAATATTACTTCGCTCGACATCGAGCGGAGACTTGTTACACCCGCCACGAATGCATTGTCATTGTTGGCTGGAGGTCCTGAATAAAGATTTTGCAAACATGATCAGCGCAAAGAAGTCCATCGGAATTTCGTTCGCAGGGCAATACCTCGAACTCGTGATTCACTTTCTCTCGGTCCTGGTGCTTGCGCGCATACTCTCGCCGGAAGAAATCGGGGTCTACTCCGTCGCAGCCTTTCTCATGGCAGTCTTGCACGCCTTCCGCGATTTCGGCGTTCCACAGTATCTGATTCAGGAGCGCGAGCTTACAACCGAAAAAATTCGCGCAGCAATGGGGGTCATGATCATCCTTGCGCTTGCTGTTGCACTCGTTCTGTTCCTGAGTAGCTGGGCGATCGCAGATTTTTATGGCAATCCCGAGATCCGGAAAATCCTGTGGGTCATGGCGGGAAGTTTTGCGATCTCACCGTTCGGCTCTCTCCTGCATGGCATTTTTCGCCGCGAGATGGAGCTGAAAAAGGTCTTTTTCATCAGGATGGTCAGCACCGTATGCCATGTCAGCGTAGCGATTACCTTCGCAATGAAGGGCTTCGGCGCATTGAGCCTTGCGTGGGCCAATTTTTTTGGCATCGTATCAATCGGAATGGCGGCTAATCTCGTTCGGCCCAAGGGATTGCCCTGGCTTCCGACCTTCAGGAACATCCGTAAAATCCTGTCGTATGGAAGTGTCGCCAGCTTGGGCAACGCCGCCAATACGGCTGGCGGAAACCTGCCGGATTTGCTGGTCGGTAAAATGATGGATATGGCATCCGTCGGCTATTTGAGCCGGGCAAATGGCCTCGTCCAGTTGTTCGCCCGTTTTTTGACCGACGCGCTGCTGCCGTTGATACTTCCCTATTTCTCCCATGTGCGCCGCCATGGAAATGACCTTGCAGAGCACTACTGCATGTCGGTGTCCTACCTCACCGCGTTTGCGTGGCCATTCTTTGCAACCATGATGCTGCTCGCATTTCCGGTGGTGCGCACGCTCTATGGTCCGCAATGGGACGCTTCGGTTCCGCTGGTCGAGTTGCTGTGCCTCGTCGGTGCGATTGCGTCAGTATCCATGTTTTCAGGGCAGGTGATGGTGGCGAATGGACAGGTACGGAACGCCACGATTGCCCAGTTGATCGTGCAGCCATTCAGGGTTATCGCGGTCCTCTTCGCAACACGATACGGGTTGCTGCAGGTCGCGAGTGCACTCATCGTCGCGGAATGTATCACGTTGGTTGTGCTGTCGTGGTACGTCTGGAAGGCCATCGGGGTAAGCCTGCTGGTGCTGCTGCGTGCATGCGCAAAAAGCGGAGCAGTTGCTTTATTTACTGTCGTTGCACCGCTCATGGTCAAGGCGTTCTGGCCAAACTTGGAGTCCCATACATGGCTGCCGTTGGTGGTCGGTGCGACTGGTGCGGCGGCGGGATGGCTTACCGGCATTTTTATGGCGCGCCATCCGTTTGCAGAACATGTGGCGCCACTACTCCGTTCAATTCGCCTTGCGACTCAATCCGGCAGTATTCGCAAATAAACTTCCCGGAGTGCCAGGGCGAGCGTTTTCTCTTTCGGTGCCTTCTATACCGGCGGCACTGGCGATGAGTTGTTGCGCTTGCAGAAACAGCTCGGGATACGATGCTGCACATACCTTTCTTTCGCGGGCAATGCGGTTTCTGTTTTCCTCCAGCGTGTTCGGCGTAACGAGGTAACCGAAGCTCTCGTCATCGGCGCCGTACTGTCCCGAACTAAGAACTTGTCTGAGCACCACATTACCGAGCTGAGGTTTGAAGTGACCTGCTTCCCAGTACCACTCGGTTTCAGTTTTTTCATTCCGTTCCGGAATGTGCTCACAGTGAAAGTGCGAGTATCCGCTGAAATCCCAAAGCTGCAGCTTGCTTCCATTCGCGTGGCGGTTTGCGGTGCTTATTTCATTGCTCAGCATTCTTTTCCATTCTTCGAACAGAGGCCACAAGCCGACCTGCTCGAACATGGCGAGAATCTGGGCGTGATAGGGATAGATCACGACATGCAGATCACTTTTGCCCGCGGCCGCAGAGTTCATTATCGCGCGAAAATCCTCAAATCCGGGTGCACGCCCGCGAGCGGTTAATGAGCGCGGTTTGTTGACATACGCCTTTGCGTTTTCCATTGCGCGTTGTTGAAACAGTGTGTAGTACCCTTGTTCACGCGCGAATCTTTTGTATTCCATCAGTGGATTAAAGCCAAGTGCCGTGATGGACTCCGGATCTTGCATATGCTGAATGCGCAAGGTTCGTATCCCGTCCATCACGGATGCAAGCGAAAAGAGTGTTTCGAACCGCCACTGCAATCGGTCAGCCGGATGCACGGAGGACGGCACTTCCAGCTCCGGCCGTGCAGACGGAGCAATGAGAAAATCGAGGAAGTCCACGCCGAGCACTATCACGGAGGGCTGCTGCCCATGGGCTCGTAAATACGCGAGCTCTCGTCTTGTCGTGGAAATTGCTGTGCCTGATAGCGCGAGGTTGTAAAAGGATAGACGCGGCGCCACCTTTCTCGCATATTCTGGGTCGAATCCGATCTCAGCGCGCGAATTCCCGGCAATGAATGCGTTGGCATGATTGGCGCGCGCTGCCGTCAATTTGAGTTCTTCTCTGAAGCGTTCTGGCGGCGGCTTTACCGTGTTGAAGCCTGGGTTATCGACAAACTGATAAATCCGGTACGGGTCGACGACCACGACAAAGAGCATCAGGAGCATCGCACCGACGAGCACAATGGCGAATGCTTGCACGAGAAATCTGGAATGCAGCCGGCTATTTTCCACGATGCTGTCGCCCTAAAACTGGAAATAGAGGAATTCAGCCGGGCGCGTGAGCGACAAAAGGCTGAACAAAAAGAAAAATCCGAGAACGCAAGCCCACCGGAAGGAGGGCGTCCACTCGAAATGCCGGAATAGCGATATGCGTCGTTTGTCATCGTTATGCAGATAATCCAGCGCCGGCTCGAAGCGGCTCATGATTTGCTGCGTGTTTGGCATGAAGAATGCGATAAAGGATGCAAACAGCACAGATCCGTAGGTTTGCACGAAGCGCGTTCCACCTCCAAGGTAGAACGTTATGCCAAGGTTTTCGAGCAACGGTTTCAAGGCGCCAAGGTGAATGCTGAAAGAGTCGGGTAAGGCGATGCCGTACATGCCGTACATGGCTTCGATGATCTGGATGGCGCGTGAGATCTCAGTTGCACGGAAAAACACCCAGGCGGAGCAGACGGCAACAAAGGTGAGTGCGGTGGAAAGGAGCGTGAATGTGGCATGCCCTCTCGGAAGAGAGATGCGATTTGCCACCGCGATCCATGCGTGGTTCACCATCAGGTATGTGCCATGCAACGCTCCCCACACCACAAAATTCCACGCTGCGCCATGCCACAGCCCCCCAAGCGTCATCGTCGCCATCAGGTTTGCATAACGCCGCACCACGCCATATCGGTTTCCCCCCAATGCAATGTAGAGATAATCACGAAGAAACCTGGAAAGCGTCATGTGCCATCGACGCCAGAAATCGATGATGTTGACGGCCTTATAGGGGGAAGCGAAATTGAGGGGAAGCTTGATTCCGAAGATGCGCGAGATCCCAATCGCCATATCGGAATATCCGGAGAAATCGAAGTACAGCTGGAACGCATAGGCTAGTACACCACCCCATGCCACAAGAAGCGATAGCGAATCGGCTTGATCGAAGACGAATGCCGCATGGGGCGACAGGTTGTCGGCGATGAGGACCTTCTTTGCGAGCCCAATGGCAAAAATGGATATTCCGATTGCCATGTTTGCGGAAGAAAAGCGGTAAGTATCAGCTCGTGCGAACTGCGGCATCATTTCTTTGTGATGCAGTATGGGGCCAGCGATCAAGTGGGGGAAATAGGTAATAAACAGCAGGTAATGGATGAAGCGGTATTCCTTCACGTAGCCTCGATAGGTATCTACTAAAAAAGCTATCTGTGTAAACGTGAAAAAAGAAATCCCGATTGGAAGAGCGATGTTCAAAGCTGGCAAATCTTTTTGTGCCGCGATGCTGATTGTCGATACAAGAAAGTCCGCGTATTTGAAGTAAGCGAGAAGACCAAGATCCACTGCAATGGCAACAATGAGCCAGCGCCTCTGAACGGAATCGGTCGAATGCGAAATCTTCCAGCCGGCGTAATAGTTGAAGACAATGGACCCAAGCAGCAAAGGCAAGTAGGCGAAGCTCCACCACCCGTAGAAAAACAATGAGGCCAATGCCAGCCATGTCGCAGCCCACTCGCGATTTTTGCGAGCGAGCAGAAAGAAAATGACAGTGGTTACCGGCAAGAAGAGAAAAAGAAAGGAAAATGAGTTAAACAGCATATTGGGCAGTCTTAAGGCATATGCACAGCACGACATCTGAAGGGTCCGGCCGTCGGTTTGGATACCAGTAACTCGTGACCTGTATCACAACCGATATGCCCAAGACCGCTTTCCTACAGCGAATCATCGCATTCCGGTAAAGCCGATTGCGTTATTCAGGGGCTGGATAGGGATTTCTCCTTCCCGGCAATTCTGCGCGGTTATCCGGGAACAGGAGTTGTCTTAAGAACTGGATGCGCATGAGCAGCTGCGCTAGCTTCGTGCTTAAGATCAGTGTGAGCATCGCGGTAACGATGAAGCATAGTAACGGACTTGTTATGAGGGCCTGGCTCGCGACTGCCACGTATAGGATTCTTCCTATGAATGCGTGAAATAGATATATCGGCAAACTGTGCTTGCCAACGGTTTCGATCCAGCGGAAGAGTGAAAACCGTCCAAGCTGGAAAACGAGAAGTGTGCCAAATATGCCTTCAAGGTCGTTGACGAAGAGAGCTGTCGGCGACCTGTAATCCGCGACCTGGCTAAATCCGATTTCCTGAAACAGATCCATCTTGATCTGTGCATACTTCACCAGAATGAAGAGGATGATGACTGCGAGTAGCGCAAGCTCACGCCGTAGTGGACAAAGTACCCGAAGATGGACGATGGCAACGGTATAGACGAGGGGAACGACGTACAAGGCCGGAAGGAGTCCTAAGGGTAAATAGTCCTGCGCGCGCAAAGCAATGATGCCGATGACGAAGTGGACGATGAAAATGCCTGCCAGGAGTGTCTGCCGTAGCACCATGGGGGCCGCTTCGAGGACACCTTTGATCACCATGAGAGAAAACAGCGATGGCAGGAACCACAGCAGCCCCATGTTCGTTGCGCGTTTCAGGCTGTCTGCGTTACCGCTATAGAGCGCTTGGGAGAGCGCCAGCGCTTCATCGGCAAAGCTGTGGCCGCTGTGTACACAGAAGACGATGCCGGTCGTCACAGCAACAACTAGGAATGGATAGTAAAGACGATAGAAATGCTTTTGCAGTGTGAGCAGAGAAAGTGGCGGTGTGCTACGGACGAAGGGAAGTGCCAGGAATGCGAGGACGTGAAACGAGAACCCATTCAGGAACTGAGGAAATAACTCGTGCGAAAAGTCATTGTGGTCAATGATGACCAATGCAATCAATATTCCCTTGACAAGATCGCTGTTCATGCTGTTCTGGCCAGTAGAACCGGCCGTGTAACTTGCGCCGGAACGATCTTTTTGTCGAGGACAACGATCAATCCAAAGATTGCAAAGATTACGTCGAAATAGGCAAAGCTGAGCGCTGCGCCGCCCAGGCAAAAGGCAAATATCGATAACCGCAGCATGGTCGCAAGCGAGATGACCCACGGTTCAGCGTTTTGCTGATGTGCGCGTTCAACTACCTTTCCTGCGGTTCGGAATGCCACGGCAAGGATGCCGAGATAAATGGCCAGACCAATGAACCCGTGATCGCCGAGAACTTGAAAGTAGATACTGTGCGCGGCATGCGACGCAGCGGTATCAGGAACTGCGTCGCCGGTATAAAAGAAGGGCAGGGACTGGAATTGTTGGGAAAGGCTCTGCCACACCGGGAAGAATTCAAGCGTCTTGAAACCACCACCGAACATCGGATGCTGGAGCGCGAGAATCAGGCTCAGCTTCCAAGCAACGACACGCCCCATGAATGATGCGTCTTCATTGGCATTGGAAATAGTGTCCATGCGTTCTCGCCACTGATCGGTGATCAACATGGAACTGAGCAGCAGTGCGATGACGATGACGAACATGAGCGGAAGCTTGCGATTGCTCTTGGCGAAAAGGTAAAGGCCGAGTGCCAGCAATGCGATCAATCCGCCGCGCGACTGGGTTCCCACGATAGAAAGGACCATCGCAACCAGTGTCATCGAGAGAAGAGCCTTTGGAATCCAGGATGTTTTTCCGTATTCGTTGAGCAGGTAGACGCAGATTGGAAGCATCATCACAAATGCGAGGGCAAGGTCGTTGCGGTCGCCAAGGATATGCCCGGGAAGCCCGGCAATTTGATGGCCGCCGCCGCTGGCGGCAAATTTAAGCCCCTCTACGCCCGCATAGAAACCTATCGACAGGACGAGGCACCAGAGAAAGAAATCGATATGCAGCTTCTTGTGAACGATGAGGACAACGAATGCGAAGAGTAGGACGACTTTGGAAAAGCGTGACCAGTAGTCCCAGGAAATCTCCGGAAGACCGGCACTCGCCATCGTGGTCAGCGTTGTCCAAATGAAGAAGCCAAACACCAGCACGCCGATCGTTCCCCAATGTACCGGTTGCTTGTCGCGTGACAGCAGGTATCCGACGACTGCGAAGCCGGTAAAAAGGAGGTTGTAACGGATGGTGGACGCAATGCCGTAGACCCAGGCATTTGGGAAAAACATTGCCGTCCATATCCACATTCCCAATGCGATAAACGGGCGATTCGCCATCGCGATCAGAGTAAAGGGAAGCAGGCTGAGAAGTACCAGGTCGCGCATGCCCTATTTACCTGTCTTGTCGGATTTATGTTCTTGAACGTCGCGTCTTCTCGCCCAGAAGCAGAGATAGACGACTGCTAGCAGGTCGAGCGTCCAAAGAATGCTTTCCACTTTTTACCCTTTTAGTCATTAAGTACACGTCGGCCGTAGATTCAAAGCGTGCGTGTACATACTGAAGAAGGGGCTCATATCCAGACGAAGGGATTTCACTGCCACACCAATCAACATGTCAAAACTTCCGATCAGCCCTCTTCTTGCCATGCCGAATCGTAATTTGCTGCTGTTTTTCAATATTGATAATTTTCAAACGTTGGCGGAAATAAGGGAGCCGGTGTATTCGTAAATGGATGCAAATAAAAAAACCCGGTGAGAATCTTCTCACCGGGTTTCGTGCTGCATGAGGCTAAGCTGCCTTGGCAGCAAAACCTCGCTATGCGGCGATTGCCGCGTGTTTAGAACCTAGGTACGATCGCCCATTGCGGTTCGGCCGAATAATCTGGCTTGACGGTACGGTTGATGAACGTGTTCCACGCAGTTTGCGCGTTTGGCACACCTGAAGTCGCTGCTACTGCCAATGCCGGCTGCATGTTGGACGGATAACCCGACGCCATTGTTGCCCAGCCATCCATCTCGCCAGCCACCCACGGATTACGCACGGTGCCCGTATCCTTATCTTTCTGCGTGCGCCAATCGGCTTGCGCCTGGCTAGCACACGGCTGGCTCAGATAGGTTGCGCCTGTGCTGTTGGTCATTGCCGTTCCATCCGGGTTACGCATCGTTGCCTGATATACATCAGCAAATGTCGTGAACAGCGGGGAAGTGGCACTTGGACGCAGTGACATCGAATATGCAGCTCCATCAATCCAGCAGAAGCCGGATGCAGTCATACGGCCAACCGGGAATGTGGACTTCCATTTCAACAGCGGCGTCGCGTTCGTGAAACCCAGGTCCGCCAGGTAACCGGTCGTCCAGGTGAAGAAGTCATCCATCCACGGCGACACACCGGTTTGCGCACCCGACGGTGTGGTATAAGCCAGCGAGGTGAACGCATACTGGCCGCTACCGTCAATCACGCCCAGCTTGTTCGGGTTGGCGTTGGTGTAGGTCGTGTTATACCAATTCAAGTTGTTGTTGACTCGCTGCACGAAGTACTGCTTCATCGGGTCGTTGTCCGGCGTGATGTATGCCACCTGGCCAAGAGTACGTAATGACCATGCCTGGGCACGAACCTCGTCCGCCTGGAACGTGCCTTGGGAGAAATTGCGGTAGTACGGGTTGTACCGGATCATGTTCCAGTTCGCCCAGAACTGCAGTTCTTCAAGGTAGTAGTAGTCGCCTGTGGTCAGATAGGGGACATATGCCATTGACGGCTGGTGAGCACCATCCGGATTATAGTTGTACGGAGATGTGCTGCAATCGCCGCCACATGCTGGGAACAACTCGCTCTTTCCGGTAGAAGGATTAACTGCATCGCCGGGATTGCCGAGCAGCGTCATGTATGGATAGTCGACCAGTGACACCGGACGATCAGTCTGCTTATCCCGATAATGAATCGGCCAGCTGCCCGCGAGATCGCCTGTACCTATGGTAACGGTTTTGGCGCGGCTATCCATGCTCATCAAGTACATCGCGGTCCATTGTGGAAGCGGTCCGATATCAGGACGACCGCCTGCCATCGGCATTGCCGGAGTGACGATGCCTGGCGCCATCGGCCCGGTGCTTGATGTGGCCCACTTGTTGTTCAAGTCGGAAAGGCCCGTTTCGGAGATGCGAACGGTCGGGTCATAGTTGGGAACTGCCTTGGAAGCCATCAAGTACGCGCCGTTATGGCTGAGCTGCACTTGCGGCGCGGCGCCCCACCAGAACTGCTTGTGCCAACGAGCGTGATGGAAATGCGTCAGCGCCGACTTCGAATAGACTGTTTGCCCGCCGACCAACACTTGTGCGTCGTAAGTGAAGTTCTGCGGGCTCGGTTCATATGCCCAGTCGTTTTCGATCGTCACATCGACTCGGGCCTTGTTGATACCGGCATACGAGCGGATCGCAAAACGCGCGGTCAGATGGGGATGCGCGACGCCTTGCGCATTCTTGAGCGGTGCCGAAACGAGCCATTCCCCAGCGATAGGGCCGGAGAGCCAAGTCGAATAGGTCGACTTCAAGAGTGAATCTGCCGATGCGGTATACACCTGGCCGCCGACAGTCAGGTTGACGCTTGCCGTGAAGCCGGCATTCAGTAGCGTCGTCGGAGTGGTGGTAGCGGACGAGGCGGTAGCGCCTTTGACCAGTTGGATCGACTGAATTTGTCCTGCCGTCAGTTTTGGGGCGACGCCGGAAATGATGGCGTGGCGCACTGAACCATCAGTATGCTTTGCCTTGACGTCGACTTGCAGCGCAATCGTCGAGCCATCGCTTAAGGTGCCTACCAGGGAATCCGTCGCGTCTACTGCGCCTTGTGCAAACACCTGACCGAAGGTGAACGGCACGTTGGTTTGTTCGACAGAGCTGCTGTTTTGGAGTTTGATGTCCGTGATCGCGCCGCCGACCGGAGCAGGAGCAGGAGCAGGAGCAGGAGCAGGAGCAGGAGCAGGTACCGGATCAGTGGTAGTGGTTGTAGGAGGAGGCGTGGTGGTGGTTGAGTTGGAGTAGTCGCACACCTTGACCTTATTGGGAAGGGGATCTCCGCCAAATACATCATTGTTGCAGCCAATGCTGCTGGTAGCAGTGCGGTACAGCCAAGCGCCGTCCCCACCGTAGCGCACCTGGCGGGTGCCGCTAAAGGTACAAATACCGTATTCACTTGCGCAGCGAGTCCACGACGTCGTGTTGCTGACGACCTTACGGGCTGCTACCTGAGACTGCGAATCTGCTGATCCGCCATCCGTTAAGGCGTCTCCGGATCCGCCACCGCAGGCTGCGACCAAAACTGAAGCACATATAGTTGATATTGTCGGCATGGACGCACGACGAAGATAGTGTTTTAACATCGCAGACTTCCTAAAATGGTCCCACTGTTTCCTATTGGTAAGACCTTGGAGGAATCTGCTAACTGGAAGTTCCTGGCCGCAACAAAAATTATTTCCTCAATTCAATTTGATGTGTTTCTTATTTAAAACAATACAGCGCCATGTCCATTATTTGGCGGCTGCTATAGCTAATCTATATCTGTTCCTGTATTTGCTTACTACGCGCATTGGTAAGCAGGTCAAGACGTTCACAAACGATTGTTTTTGTACTAATCGCGCTGCCCCTCGATAGGACAAGCAGGGAATGTGACGGGTCCACATATAGTGCCGCTTCCGCAGTTCTGCCCGTTGCGGTTTATCAAAATGAAAACATAACAGGCAGCAATACTTAGGCCCTGACAGCGATCTTGCACTTGAACTTTCCTTCTCGTAATTCACACCTTGATCGAGCCGGAAAGCCGGAGGGCCATTTAGTCGGCCTAAAAAATCTAATTTCAACAAGAAACAAATAGGCTCCTGACAATATTTATGGGCTTAGCACCCTACTTAGTTCGTTCATTTGGCGATTTAGTCGCATCTCGCGACAAGAGTGGCGGTCGCGTATGCATCATCAATTACCACCGCATACTGAGCGCGCCGGACCCTTTCTTTGAAAGCGAACCGGACGTAAAAACCTTTCGCTGGCATATGGAGTTGTTGGCCAACTGTTTTAACGTGCTTCCGTTGGACGTTGCTTTGAAAGCGCTGTCTTCCGGCAGCGTGCCTCCTCGTGCAGTGTGCATCACGTTCGACGACGGCTATCGCACTGTCCACGATTTGGCGCTCCCCATCATGCGGGAATTCGGGTTGCCGGCAACCGTGTTTGTCACCACTGGGACACTTGATGGCGGCACCATGTGGAACGATACGATTACGGAAGCTATTCGCCGCTTCCCTGGCAAACGGCTGGATCTACGTGATATTGGACTGGGGGAATATTCGGTTGCGACTATCAATGAGCGCAAGCACGTCGTCGGTGCGCTCACGAAGCATTCCAAATATTTATCCCTGAAGGGACGTTTTAGCATTATCGGGAAGTTGGAAGACTTGGCAAATGCCTCTCTTCCGAATGTGATGCTCTCCCGTGAAATGATCTTCAGGCTCGCACAGAACGACATCGAGATCGGCGGTCACACCATTTCTCACCCGATTCTCACACAAGTTGATAACGAGCAAGCCAGAGAAGAAATACGAGAAGGCAAACAGCAGCTTGAAGCGATCACTGGAAAGAACGTGCGATTTTTTGCTTACCCAAATGGAAAGCCTGAGGTCGATTTTGACAATCGCCACGTTCAAATGGTGAAGGATGCCGGCTATAGCGCCGCCTTTACCACCGTTATCGGCCCCGCCACTGCAAACCATGATCGATTTTATTTGCCAAGGAGCCGGCCGTGGGACAGGAACCCGCTGATGTTTTCATCACGGCTATTAGCTTGGCTTGCAGGAAAGGCAATTTAATGTCCGTCCTACTCTTACTAGTTGATAAATATCCTGCTTTAGTTTTACGAAGGACGCCGCTTTCACCAATTCGTTCAGCATTGGATTTTGCCACTTTTCTTTACATATATAGGAGCTGCTCATGGCCAGCATGACATTGAGAGGTGAACTGGTCCCAGCTTCGCCACAGTTTAGCGTCGTAGTTATTGCGTACAACAGCGAACCCTTCCTTAACGAAACGGTACAGTCGGCCCTGTCCCAGGATTTGCCAAATGTTGAAGTCATCGTAGTTGATGATGGATCGCGACGACCGGTTATTGAAACGTTGTCGCATGCAACACTAGCGCGTTGCATTGTGATTAGAAAAGAGAATGGAGGCATTGCAGCTGCACGCAATACCGGTATTCGCGCTTGTCGCAGCCCGTATGTTGCATTGCTTGATGGAGACGACTGTATGCTGCCGCATCATTGTCGCTCTGCGTTGCAATATTTTCTCGCTAATCCTAGACTTGATGTAGTTGTTCCTGATGCCTATATCCTTGCGACGAACGTCGATCGTTGCTCAATAAAACATTCCGCTCGCTACCCGCGTAATAAACCGATAACGTTCAACAATTTTGTGACCGGCGTCAGCCCGCTGGCCGGATGGTCAACATTACGACGCGACTGCTTCGACCGGTTTTGCTACCTGGACGACGAATTTCGTAACGGTGGCGAGGATTTCCATCATTTTGCAAAGCTGCTTGCAATGGGCGCACAGTTTGCCTATTTGCCAGAGCCCACTTACGAGTACCGACGCCATGATGGATCAATAACATTCTCCCAGCCTATACACATGGCAAAGTGCATCTTGCGAGCAATTGATAAGCTCGTTGTTGAACCAATCTTTACTACGGAAATGCTGAATCTGCTCAATGATTATCGGTTGAGAACGACGCAGTTGCTCGCTTGGTACCATTTTCGCGAAAGCTTTTCCAAGCGCGATTTCAACGTTGCAGCAAAATGGCTACCCGCCGTTCAGAGCCGGTCCCTTCCCAGCCACGCGTCACGGATCAAGTTTTTCTGTGCGGCGCTGTTCATGAAAATTGTCTTCCGCATCCGGCCGTAGGGCTGAATTGTTATTAACAAATCGGACATTTCCAAAAGAGAGAGCAGAAAATGACGACGGTTGGGCGCAAGGGAATTATCTTGGCAGGGGGGCGGGAACGCGCTTATACCCGATTACTACGTCGATATCGAAGCAACTGCTTCCGGTGTATGACAAGCCAATGATTTATTACCCGCTAACGACGCTGATGCTTGCCGGGATAAGAGATGTGTTGCTTATATCAACACCACAGGACACGCCGCGTTTTCGTGATTTGCTTGGTGACGGCAACCAGTGGGGAATCAATATCAGCTATGCAATTCAGCCGACGCCGGATGGTCTTGCCCAAGCGTTTATCATCGGACGAAAATTCGTGGACGGCAGTACGTCTGCACTTATCCTCGGAGACAATATCTATTACGGGCACGACTTTGATGCGCAACTCAGGCATGCAATGAACCGTGCGGAGGGAGCGACCGTGTTTGCTTACCACGTCAATGACCCGGAGCGCTACGGGGTTGTTGAGTTTGATGCCAAAGGACGGGCAGTCAGTCTTGTAGAGAAGCCACAACAGCCGAAATGCAACTACGCGGTGACCGGACTATATTTCTACGACAAGCAAGTGTGCGATATTGCCGCTGAAATTCGCCCCTCTGCACGTGGCGAGCTTGAAATCACGGACGTGAACCGCGCGTACCTTCAGCAGAATCGGCTGAACGTTCAAGTGATGGGAAGAGGTATGGCTTGGCTCGATACCGGAACGCATGAATCTTTGCTCGACGCCGCCCAATTCATCGCCACCATCGAGCACCGCCAAGGACTCAAGGTTGCTTGTCCTGAAGAGATCGCCTTCCGTAAGGGCTACATCGATGCGGGTCAACTCGAGGTGCTTGCCCAGCCTTTGCGCAAGAATGGCTACGGGAAATATTTGATGCGAATTCTTTCCGACAGAGTTTTCTAGAATTTAGTTCGGCGGCATGGCGCGTAACCATTCCGCGGTAGTGCCAATTACTTGTTCCCACCAGTCCCGGCGCGCGAACGTGTGATTTGCCTCTGGTAGATCGAAGCGCTGCACGCGCGGCGACTGCATCAACTTACGCCAAGACGAGCTGCCTTGTGCCAGTTCACTGAACTCTTGCGCGGTCAGGTCGTTCTCGCTCAGGATAATCAACACCATCCCTGAAAAATGTGCCAAACCGTAGAAAAGCCGATCCGGCAGCGAATGCGCCCCCTTGATTGGCGAACCTGCAGTCGACATGCCAAAGGCGCGACGGACCATGGTTCCCAGCGAATGCAGCGCGGTGTAGGCTTGGAATTCGCCGCGCATTATTTTCCGCCAGAACGCAGGGTCTACCAGGCGTGCACGGTAGTAGTGCTTGAGCCGCGCCTTTGCTTCACCTTGTTCCGTATGTGCCCAGGGATTCACCAGCACCAGCCCGCTGATACGTGGATCGCGATACGCATAGAAAAGTGCTGCAGACGCACCATCGCACAAGCCCCAGATGACGACTTCCCGAATCGTCGGGACAGCTGTCAGAAGCTGGTCGACAGCGGTGCGCAGGTCATCGTCCACCTGCTCGAAATTGCGCGGTGCACCCTCGCTGTCGCCCATGCCGCGATAATCGAACCGCAATACCGGATATCCATGAGATGCGAGTGCGCGTGCAAGCAGTACAAATTGTCGGTGGCTGCCGGCGCGATACTGCGGGCCGCCCACAACGATGAGCACGGCACGATGGCATGGCCGCTCCGGCAAGCTGAGGATGCCATACAGCACAGCACCTAGGCACGAAAAGCAGAGCGGGCGTTCTTCGACGGTCATGCTATTGCTTCTTCAAGCAGCGCGGTTGATGTCGATATCAATGTCTGGCATTCGGAAACTTCCCGTGTTCCCCAGAAACTGGGACCGGCGACCGCCTGCAGGCGCACGTCGATTCCCTTGTCTAACCATGCGTTGACGGTATTCATGCGCGCCAACGGAATCGAAGCGTTTTCGCTACGGACCATTTCGAGCCAGTGCACCGGGCATGGTAGCTCATCTAGTCTACCCAGCTCGACGTGATCGAAATCCGCGACCAGCGTCGAGGACAATTCGTACCCACCCACCTCGACCATCTTGCCATTCCTGAGTGCTGCGCGGAGCGCTTGTATCGTACCGCCTTGCAGCGCATCTTGCGCCGTCATATCGCCTGCCTGGCGCATGCGCAGAAGCTGCGTGACGTACTGTTCTCCCGAAATTATCGGTTGCCAGGCAATGCAGCATTCGATCGGATAAGGACTGTTGCGTGCAAAGTCCATCGCCAGCGTGGCGCCTAGCCGCAGTCCCCAAAGAATGATGCGTGAAGATGCGTGATCGCGTACCCAAATGATCGCGTGCATGAGGTCGCGCTTCCAAATTTCCCATCTTGCATCGCGCAGGTCACCGCTGCTGTCCCCGCAACCGAAAAGATCGATTTGCAACACGGCGAAACCGACGGCGGCAAACGCTCTTGCCTGCTGTGCTGCCATGCGGCGCGACATGTTCATTTCATCGCCAAACGGAGGTAAGTAAATAATCGCTCCTCGACATGCGGGCTGTTGCGCCGGTGCATGCAGGAGCACGAATCGCCTGCCGGGAGAAGCGTCGAGAAAAAAGGGACGCGCTGTTTCCTGCAGAATATTCATTGCACGCGTTTGCGATCGATCAGTGCGGACAAGGTTGCGACGGTTTCGAAGACGCCTGCATTGATGTCGTCATCCTCAAACACGATTCCGAAGTGATCTTCAAGTGCCGTAATCACGTTGACGACAGCCATCGAGTCGAGTTCGGGCAGGTTGCCCAGCAATCGAGTATTGGCGGCCAGTACGGCGGCTCGTTCACCCAGACCCAGCGCGTCGGCAAGAATGGCTTTGACTTGTTCGATTGATTGCATGGATAGCTCCGCAATGACAGCGTTGACGTTGCATGCATTGGCCGGCGCGAAGCCAACGGCACAAACGTCGGACAGCGAAAAGTGAATGAATGCGGGAAGCCAATGCAGTTAGATATGTTGCCTTGAACAAAATTCCGTCCATTGCGTTTTATCAAAACGTCAACATAACAGGCGGCAATACTTAGGCCCTGATAAAGATCTTGTTTAAAGCCTGTTATTGCCGAAGGAGAATCCCTTGCTTACCCGTGAACCATTCTCGCCTGATTTTCAATCCGTCATCGACACACAACTGGCGCGTATTTCGAAACTAGACAATACCGCCGACGATGACACTAAGGTTGTTGCTGTGGTCGGGCTGGGATATGTGGGGCTTCCCTTGGCTGTTGCTTTTGGAAAGCATATTCACACTGTCGGGTTCGATTTGTCGGAGGCAAAGGTTGAGAATTACCGTCGCTTTGTCGATCCGACAGGCGAAGTATCGACGGAAGAATTGCGGGCTGCGCGCAAGCTGACATGTAGCACCGATCCGGCCTGTCTGGCGCAAGCCGATTTCATTATCGTCGCCGTGCCTACGCCAGTCGATGTCGCTCACCAGCCCGACTTCACGCCGCTGGTTGGTGCAAGCCAGTCGGTTGGCAAACATATGAAACGCGGCGCGATCGTGGTGTATGAATCGACGGTGTATCCGGGGGCGACGGAAGAAGTGTGTGTTCCTATTTTGGAAAAGTTTTCAGGCATGCAATGGAAAAAAGATTTCCATGTCGGCTTTTCTCCCGAACGTATCAACCCCGGCGACAAGGAACACACGCTGGCATCCATCGTCAAGATCGTGTCCGGCGACGACGAAGAAACGCTGCAGCAGGTCGCCCGCCTGTACGAGCGTGTTGTGACGGCAGGCGTGCACCGCGCGTCCAGCATCAAGGTGGCCGAATCTGCGAAGGTCATCGAGAATACGCAGCGCGATCTCAACATCGCGCTGATGAACGAGCTGGCGATTATCTTCGACAAGCTGGGCATCGACACCTTGGAGGTGCTGCAGGCGGCCGGCACAAAGTGGAATTTCCTCAATTTCCGCCCTGGGCTTGTCGGCGGACACTGCATTGGCGTCGACCCGTATTACCTGACGCATAAGGCGGAAATGATCGGCTATCACCCGCAAGTCATTCTTGCCGGACGTCGTATCAATGACGGCATGGCGAAGTTCGTCGCCGAAAAGACTGTGAAGGAACTGATTCGCGCCGGCTTCCCGGTCAAGGGTAGCAAGGTCAACGTACTCGGCCTGACGTTCAAGGAAAATTGCCCTGACCTGCGCAACTCCAAGGTCGCCGACCTGGTGCAGGAACTCAAATCCTACGGCGCCGAAGTGTATG
>DATFAZ010000143.1:0-41041 GCA_035254105.1 Noviherbaspirillum sp.
GGTCGTCTCTTCGCTGTTGCCCGCCTTGCCCTTGCCAGCGCCATTGCCGCCTTTCGGCCGCTGGATCTGGTCGCCCTTCTGATATTCCTTGTTGCCGGGACGGACGGTTTCCCAGACGCCGCCATGCGTATGGCCGAACGTAGGTTCGCCGATGTCCTTGACCGGGATGGAAACCTTTTCGCCCTTCTCGATATCGGTGATCGAGCGGCCCTTGATTGCCCGTGTTACCGCGTCCTTGATCTGGCCCTTGTAGCGACGCAGAAAGCGCTCGCGGTTGCCAGCGGACTTGTTCTTGCCTTGCAGACGCCGGTCGATGAGGTAAGCCAAAATGCCTCCTGAAACTAATTTAGGCCGTTAGAGCCGTTTTCGCCTGACCGTACACGGCCCATCTCAGGCCTGCGATGCTCACCGTACCTCACGTACGGTTGCGCTTCCCGACCCGACCTTGTCTCGTGTACAGTCAGGCGAAAACGGCTCTAGCTTCCCCGCTGTGCGTTGCAGGTCCAGCTTGCGGACCGGACCATGCAACGCGCAGCGGAATGCCGCTAATGACGTCTTACGACGACTTGCGTACTCGCAGATACCATTCGCACAACAGACGCACCTGCTTCGCGGTGTAGCCCTTCTCGACCATGCGCGACACGAACTCCTGATGCTTGTTCGCATCGTCGGCGCTCGCCTTCGCATTGAAGGAGATCACCGGCAGCAGGTCCTCGGTATTCGAGAACATCTTCTTCTCGATCACCGTGCGCAGCTTCTGGTAGCTGGTCCATGCCGGGTTCTTGCCGTGGTTTTGCGCACGCGCACGCAGCACGAAGTTGACGATCTCGTTGCGGAAGTCCTTCGGATTGGAAATGCCGGCAGGCTTTTCGATCTTCTCCAGTTCGCTGTTGAGCGACTCGCGGTCGAAGCTTTCGCCAGTATCCGGATCGCGATATTCCTGATCCTGGATCCAGTAGTCGGCGAAGGTCACGTAACGGTCGAAGATGTTCTGGCCATACTCGGAATAGCTTTCCAGGTACGCGGTCTGGATTTCCTTGCCAATGAACTCGACGTAACGCTGTGCCAGATACTCCTTGATGTACGACATATAACGCTGCTCGGTCTCGGGCGCGAACTGCTCGCGCTCGATGGCCTGTTCCAGCACGTACAGCAGATGCACCGGGTTCGCCGCGACTTCGGTATTGTCGAAGTTGAACACCTTGGACAGGATCTTGTACGCGAAGCGGGTCGACAGGCCGTTCATGCCTTCATCGACGCCGGCGTAGTCCATGTATTCCTGGCGCGACTTCGCCTTCGGATCGGTGTCCTTCAGGTTTTCGCCGTCATACACTTGCATCTTCGAGAAGATGCTGGAGTTTTCCGGTTCCTTCATACGCGACAGCACCGCGAACTGCGCCATCATCTTCAGCGTCCCGGGCGCGCACGGCGCTTGCGCCAGCGAAGAGCTCTGGACCAGCTTGTCGTAGATCTTGATCTCTTCCGACACGCGCAGGCAGTACGGCACCTTGACGATATAGATACGGTCGAGGAAAGCCTCGTTGTTCTTGTTGTTCTTGAACGACTTCCATTCGGACTCGTTCGAGTGCGCCAGCACCACGCCGTCGAACGGAATCGCGCCGAAGCCTTCAGTGCCCTTGTAGTTGCCTTCCTGCGTGGCAGTCAACAGCGGATGCAGCACCTTGATCGGCGCCTTGAACATTTCAACAAATTCCATCAGGCCCTGATTCGACAGGCACAGGCCGCCGGAGTAGCTGTAGGCGTCCGGATCGTCCTGCGAAAAGTCTTCCAGCTTGCGGATATCGACCTTGCCGACCAGGGACGAGATGTCCTGGTTGTTTTCATCGCCCGGCTCGGTCTTGGAAATCGCCACCTGTTTCAGCACCGACGGATAACGCTTGACGACGCGGAACTGGTTGATGTCGCCGTTGAACTCGTGCAGGCGCTTGACGGCCCACGGGCTGGGGATGGTTTTCAGATAACGCCGCGGGATGCCGTAGTCTTCTTCGAGGATCGCGCCGTCCTCGTCCGGGTCGAACAGGCCGAGCGGCGATTCGTTCACTGGCGAGCCCTTGATCGCATAGAACGGCACGCGCTCCATCAGCGACTTCAGTTTTTCCGCGATCGACGATTTGCCGCCGCCGACAGGCCCCAACAGATAAAGCACCTGCTTGCGTTCTTCGAGGCCTTGGGCAGCATGACGGAAATAGGATACGACCTGCTCGATGACTTCTTCCATTCCGTAGAACTCGCGGAATGCCGGATATATTTTTATTACCTTGTTGGCAAAGATGCGCGACAGGCGCTGATCATGGCGCGTATCGAGCGTTTCCGGTTCACCAATCGCTTCGAGCATGCGCTCGGCGGCACTGGCGTAGGCGAGTCGATCGCGCTTGCACAACTCAAGGTATTCTTGCAGGGAGTATTCCTCTTCCCGGGTCCGCTCATACCGTGCTGTGTAGTTGTCAAAGATTTTCATGTAGGGTCCTTTGAGAGAAATCTGCCGGTAGTTGGATCACGGATACAGAAATAAGTTTCCACTCCGCAAGTTCATATTAGGCAGAGATTTTTCTGCTCGCTAGGAAATTTTTCGCTTTTGTTTTGTGCGCAGAAAATTCGTTGATAAAAAGTCTGTGCGTGTAATCTTTTCAAACGTGAGTTTCGAGGTGTTTTAGTTTGAAAATTGTGGTCGATCAGACGAAAAACTCGCGTTTTTATGTTGTTGTGCAGTGCACGTTGAATTGGTGTGACGCACCAAAAGCAGTGCCATAAAAGAGACAACGCAGAAGCGCTCGATAAAAAAACGGCAGGACACTTGTGTGCGCTGCCGTTTTTTTGTGCAATGCTAGTGCAATGCTTATGTAAATCGATAGATTTAAAATCTATATTATTGAAAGCGAGAGCGACCGTGACGGCCGCTCTCGATACGTCTTATTTTCCAAGCAGTCCTTTCAGTTGTTCTTTCAGCTTGTCCTGCACTTTCGCTTTCACTTCTTCTTTTTTCTCTTCCACTTTCTGCTTTGCCATCTCGCGCGCCATGCCGCCGAAATCGATGCGCCAGCCGATCGCGGCAAAAGGCCCGGACAAGCGCACCGGCACGGTCACGCCCTTGAGTGCTTCGAGTTCCGGCCCGCCCTGCCCCTTGAGCGTGGACACCACCGTGGTCTTGGCGAGATAGTCGAGCCGGTCCGCGCCGAGGTTGATCTCGCCGGAGCCGCCGATGCGCACCAGCGGCGACTTGATGCTCAGGTCATCGTTGCGTGCGACGCCATCGGTAATGCGAAAACTCGCGCTCATTTCGCTGAAGTCGGTCTTTTCATTCGCCGATGCGGTGCCGGTCTGCTCCGGCTCCTTGCCACGGATTTCGCCGATCTTTGCCTTGGCATTGCGCACAGCCTGCGCGATATTGACGCCGCGGATCGCGCCGTCGCGCAGCTCCATGCGCGCAGTGCCGTCCAGCTGCTTCTTGATCTGGTCGAAAGTGGCGCCGCTTGCCGTCACATCTAGCTGCACATTGCCGCGCCCTTCGATCTGCGCCTTGCCGAGCGCATCCTGCAGCAGCGGGCCGATGTTGATGCCGGTAAGGTTTTGCTTTACGGCGAAGCGCGGCGGCTTGTCTGCGGTCGCCGACAACGTGCCGCTCGCACTGCCGCCGTACAGATTCAAGGCGAGCGGATTGATGTCTAACCTGCCGCCTGCGGCGCGCAAGTTCAGGCGCACGTTGGAACTCTTGATGTTGGCAACCTTCAGCGCACCGACGCGCAGGCTGCCGTTTGCGCGCAGGTCCTTCAGCGCGGACAAGTCCATCGGCTGTTCGGCTTGCGCCTTTCCTTCGACCTTCGCCGGTGCCTTGCCTGTACCGGATGCGGTCTTTGCCTTGTAACGGTCAAGATCGATCTGGTCGATGCCGATATCAAAGGTACAAGCCATCGGCGAAAAATCGCTCAGGCCGAGTTTCGCATCGAATGCGCTCTGGTCGAGGCTGCCCTTGAGCGTGGCCGACGCATTTTTCTTGCCGAGATTGGCGCTGGCATTGCCGCCCGCCTTGAAGGCGAGCGTACCGCCACCGGGGTTGGGGAGCGTGAAGTCTGCCGCCAGCTTTGACAGTTCGATCACCTGTGTCTTCAGGTTGGCGGACAGCGGCGTGGTCAGCGTGCCGTTGAGCGCGGTGTCGCCCTGCTTGCCCGACAGTGTCAGCGCAAGCTGCGGTGAAGAGAACAGCAGCTTGTCGATATCGCCGTTCAGCGCGCCGGACAGCTTCGCTTTTGCATCGATCTTGGCGTCGCGGATCGTTGCCTCGAGCGCAATTGCCGGCAAGCGGAATGCCTGCGGTGAACCTTCGAAGTCCGGCACACTGAAGGTCGCGGCGATGTTGCGCCCGCCTTCGATCATTTTTACGTTGCCGGCGAGCTTGCCGCCAGTGACCTTGTCGTCGGTAATCGCCAGCTTCGGCACGTCGAATTGCGTTTCCAGCGCCTGGCCTGCGCGCTTGCCTTTGGCGCTGAAGCGGATGCCATCGAGCGCAAAGCGCTTTGCTTCCGGCTTCAGGTCGGCATCGCCCGCCAGTGTCAGCACGAGATCGGTAAAGCCGATCAGCCCGCCCTTGATTTCCGCATCGACGCCTTTGAGCACGTAATGCTTCTTTTCGAGATCGAGCGTGAAGCCGCTCTTGAGCGCCACGCGCGCATTGATATCCGGCTCTTTGCCCTTGACGTCGCCCGACAGTTTCAGCGTACTCGGCACGCCGTTGGCGATCTTGCCGGTATCGAGGTCAAGTTTGGCGATGTCGAGCTTGCGGCCCGTCTGCTGGTCGTCGTAGGACAGATAGGCATTAGCCAGATGCACGCTGTCGATATCGAACGCGACCTGCTGCTGTTCCTGTGCTTTCTCGTCCTTGGAAAGCAGGTCGTCGTAGTTGGTGCGGCCGTCCTTGTAACGCCTGATGTTGGCGCGCAGGCCGTCAATCTGCACGCGGTCGACCACCAGCTGTTTCGACAATAGCGGAATCAGCGCCAGCGAGACTTTCGCGCTGTCGACCGCGGCAAACTCCGCGCTGCTGTTGTGTTCGGAAATGCTGAGCTTGCCGAGGTCGGCGCCCAGCTTCGGAAAGAAACTCAGTTTGATTTCACCGGGGATGGTTAAGGTGCGCTGCTTCTTTTCCTGTACCATCCGGATGATCAGCGGCTTGTAATCATTCGGGTCGAACGTTGCGGCAATGATCGCGACAACCGTCAGCAGCAGCGCAATCAAGGCGGCAATGGCGATGACAATGGTTTTGACGGTCTTGTTCATTTCACTCCCCCGGAGAGTCATGCACTATTTGCCAATACCGCGAAAAGCAATTTATGCCGCCGCGCCTTGGCGATGTGCTTTGAGCACGAAGCGCGCCGGATCAAGTACGGCCGCCAGATCGCGCGGCACAGGCAACGGATCGCCTTCCAGCATCGACGCCAGCAGTTCGGCGGCAAACGGCGACCACACCAACCCGCGCGAGCCATAAGCCAGCAAACTGTACACCCCAGGCAGTCGCGGCACATCGCGCAGGCGGCTGCCGGCAATCGGCGCAGCCGGATCGGGCAACGCGCCCACCAGCGGCAAGCGATCCTGCGACACGCAACGAAAGCCGACGCGGCCGGACAAGTTTTCCACTTCCAAGCCTGCTGAGGCATCCGGCAACACTTGCTCCAGCCGCTTCAGGTTTTTTTCATGGCTCGACTGGCGCAGCTGCGGATCGCTGTCCATCTCGTAGGATGCGCCTACACAACACACCCCTTGCGTCGGGCGCGTGACATAGCCGTCACCGCAGACCACCATGGGCAACACCGGCAGGCAGTCCGCGGACACATGCGTGACTTGTCCGCGTATGGATTTCAGCGGCAGCTCTTGTATATGAGGAAAGAATGTTGCATTAGTTCCAGTCGCCACAATCACTACCGGCGCTTGCGCAATCGTGTTGCCGCTGCTGTCACGCACGCGCCAGCCATCGCTGAAGCGTTCCAGCCCGGCCACTTCCTGTGTGAAAAGCCGTTGCAAGCGCTCGCCACAGGCTGCGAGCATCGCGTCGCACAGAGCCGCCGGTGTGGCCCATCCGCCCAGCGGGAAATGCCAGCCGCCGTGCAGCGCGGGATGGCCCAGCAATTCCGAAGCGGCTGCCGCATCCAGCCAGCGCACATAGTCGGCAGGATAGCCGTACGACTCCACCATCTCGCGCTGCTGTTGCGCCTCTTCCGCATCGGCGGCCAGCTGCAATACGCCGCAGGCTTCGCCGGCAAAAGCATGTCCGATACCACCCAGACGCCGCCATAGCTGCAGCGTAAACAAGTAGGCGGCGCGCACCAGCTGCGACGTCTGGTTATCGTCCTTCGACAGCAAAGGCAGCGCGATGCCGGCCAGATTGCCGGAGGTTTCCTGCGCCGGCTTGTCATGCCGCTCAATTAGGGTGATCTGCCATCCGCGAGCGGCAAGGCGCTCGCAGATGGCACTGCCGGCAAGCCCGGCGCCAATCACGATGGCCCGACGTTCAAGCGGCTGCCCAGGGGTGAGCGTTTGCGGGCGCGGTGCATATCGAGGTTCATAGCGTGCAACCAGCATTTCGCGCTTGTGGCCGAAACCCGACGGCATGTCGCAGATAAAGCCGGCCTTGGTCAGCGCGTCGCGCACCGGAACCGCAACCGTGTAGGTCGACAGCGTCGCCTCTGGTGCCGCCAGGCGGTTCAGTCGCGCAAGAATATCCGGCGCCCACATCTCGGGGTTCTTGTTCGGCGCAAAACCATCCAGATAAAACGCATCGGCGGCAGCATCAATCTGTGGCAAATACTCGGCAACATCGCCGAACACCAGTGTCAGCACCACGCGTCCCTCATCCAGAAGCAAACGATGGAATCCCTGCACCAATGGCGGCCAGGCCGCACGCAATTCTTCCGAAACAGCCGCCAGTTCCGGCCACAGCGCATGCAACTGCACAAGATCGGCGGCGCAGAAAGGATGTTTTTCAATCGACACATAATGCAGTTGCTGCGGCCGCTGTGCATCGTCGCGACAGGCCTTCCATGTCGCCAGGAAGTTCAGTCCGATGCCGAAGCCCGTTTCCAGGATGACGAAACGGCGTTGGCCCTGCCAGCGCTCGGGCAGCCGGTTCCCGCCCAGAAAAACATGCTGTGCCTGTGCCAGCCCGCCGTCGGCGGAGTGATAGACATCGCCGAAGGCTTCGGCATACGGTACGCCATTGACGAATGACAGGACGGCAGGGACAAGGGGCTGGTTGGACATGGAAGATTGCATCGTGAAAGGTTGATTCATTTTAGCGGCGCGGAGGTGAGAGGCAAACCCGATGCCTGTGCAAGCGCAAACGCCTGAAAAAAAACATGCTGACCGCAAGGCACAATTGAGATAATACGCAGCTTCGTTGTCATTGAGCTATCTAATGAATCAAACCCGCAAAACAGCCACCACGGAATCTACCCCTCTCTTCGCTGTGCGCACTTCGCGTATCCACGGCAAGGGTGTGTTCGCCACTCGCAAGATCCCTGCCGGGACCGACATTGTCGAATACGAGGGAGAACGCATCAGCTGGAAGGAAGCAGTGCGGCGCGAAAACCTGAAAGAACCGGGCGACTTCCACACCTTTTTCTTCAGCCTGGACAACGGCAAGATCATCGACGGCGGCGACAAGGGCAACGACGCGCGCTGGATCAACCACTCATGCGAGCCGAACTGCGAAGCCCGCGAAGAAGACGGCCGTGTGTTCATCTATGCGCTACGCGACATTGCACGCGGCGAGGAACTGAACTATGACTACGGTCTGATCCTCGAAGAACGCCATACGCCGGCGCTGAAGAAGGCGTATGCATGCCTGTGCGGCGCACCGAACTGCCGGCACACCTTGCTGGCACCGAAGAAGAGAAAAACGAAGTAGCGGCAGTTATCCCGGCGCCATGCGTACGGGATAACCCGCCAAATGCATGGCAGTCAGAATATTCAACAGGGATGCGCCGCTAGCCGAGAAATTTCAGACCGGCGATCCCTGCCAGAATCAGCCCAACGCACAGCAGTTGTGCAGCAGACAAGCTTTCACCGAGCAAGAGCGCGCTGCCGATGGCCGTTCCCGCAATACCGATCCCCGTCCATACCGCATAGGCCATCCCGATCGGCAGCGTCTTTACCGCTACCCCCAACATCACCACGCTGAATACCATCGCGCCCAGCGTGCCCACCGATGGCCACAGGCGCGTAAAGCCGTCCGTGTACTTGAGTCCGATAGCCCAGCCGATTTCAGCCAGCCCTGCAAGAACAAGAATAATCCAGGCCATGATTTCCTCTTTGCGTGGCCGTCCACATTGGTGATGAAGAGGCAGGGGCGTCCCCGCTTTCTGCTTATTTTTAGACGCCCGGCACGCCGAACTGCCAGCCAAAAAATACAATCAGCGCCACCACGATGGTCAGCAACTGCTGCCGTGTGGCCGCACATACCAGCACCGCCACAATCGATGCTACCAGTTGCGGATTGCGCCAGGTAAGCTCGATGCCCGCACCATGCGGCGCGAGGATCATCGGCACGATAATAGCCGTCAGAACCGTGACCGGCACAAAACCGAGCGCCTGCTGCAGCAGCGGTGGAAACACCACACGTCCGCCGAGAACAAAGATGGTGGCCTTGATAAAGACCGTCACGACCGCCATGCCGACGACCATCAGGGTGTAATTCATCATGCTACTTTCCTTTGCGCCTGTGCGCGCCAGCGCAACAATACGAGGCCGACCGACACGCCGATCATGACAGCCGACATCAGACCAAGCTTATACGGCAGGTCCCTGAGCAAAAAAGCAAACAAGCCTGCTGCCAGCGCAGCCCCGAAATGCGGCAGGCGCGCCAGTTGCGGCACCACGATCGCGATAAAGGTGGCCACCATCGCAAAGTCGAGTCCAAGCGCCTGCAACTGTGGAAACACCGTGCCGAACATCAGGCCGACCAGCGTCCACAGCTGCCAGTTGCAATACATCGCCAGCCCCGATCCGAGGAAATACCAGTGACCGAGCGGCGCTTGCGGGTGCCGGGCGTAATAACCGTTCATCACGGCAAAGGTTTCATCGGTCAACAGGAAGCCGAGCGTCCAGCGCCACCGTGCCGACAGTTTGGCCACATGCGGCAGCAGGGTTGCCGCATACAGCATGTGACGCAGGTTGACGATGAAGGTGGTGACCCAGATCACCAGCATGCTTGCATGTCCAGCCACGAGGCCGATGGCGATGAACTGGCTGGAGCCGGCGAACACGCTCAGTGACATCAATTGCCCCTGCCACGGTGCAAGCTGGCTGGCGGCGGCCAATGTGCCGAAAATCATGCCGAACGGCGCTGCGCCGACGAGCATCGGCACGGTATCGCGCGCGCCGGCGGCAAGGCTCGACAGACGGGTGGCATGGGAGCCGGACTGATAAGGTGCGGATTGCGACATTACAAATTCCTTTCGGGCGAAATGGTAATGCGTTCCGAAAGAAGCTGCTTGTATGTTCTTGCGCCCGGCAAGCGGGCACAGTAAATTGACGGCACCGCGTGTTCCCTAAAACACGACTATTTCCAATTACATGCTTTTTCACCAACCATGCCGCGCATCGTCATCCATATTCCCGATCAGACGCTTGAACTGCTCGACGAGCAGGGGGAAGTCTTGCGCCGCTATCCGGTTTCGACCGCAAGCAACGGTCCGGGAGAGCAATGCGGCAGCAACTGCACGCCGCGTGGCAGGCATGTCGTGCGGGCGAAGATTGGTGCAGGCATGCCCTCCGGCACGGTATTCGTTGGTCGCCGGCCTACCGGGGAAATCCACACGCCGGAACTGGCCGCCGCCAATCCGGGGCGCGACTGGATACTGAGCCGGATTCTCTGGCTCTCCGGCGTCGAACCGGGTTTTAACCGCCTGGGGGATGTCGATACGATGCGGCGCTATATATACATTCACGGCTGCCCGGATAGCGCCCCGATGGGCGCGCCGCACTCGATCGGCTGCGTACGCATGCGCAATGCGGACATCATCGAGCTTTTCGATATGCTGCCGGCGGGGACGCCGGTCGATATCAAAACTTAGAACGTTTTTAGCCCGCGATACCTGGGCTCGGCTTGAAAAACTGCGCCGAAGACATCACCACCAGCCCGAGCGCCAGCGGAATGGTCGCGGAAAAACCGACATACTTGAAGCCGAGCGCGCCGAGCACGCCGCCGATGAAGAATGACGCCACCAGCCACAGATGCACGCGCAGCTTGGTGCGGTTGGCCGCCACATAGAAATCCTTGTCGCCATCAAACTGGCGATTCCAGTAAAACAGCTTGCCCAGCTCAATGCCGATGTCGGTGACCAACCCGGTGACATGGGTGGTGCGGATCTCCGCATTCGATATCTTGGTAACAAGTGCATTCTGAAGGCCCATCACATAGCAAAGCAGGATCGCTGTCAGCGACATGTCGACCAGTTCGCGCATCTGCAGGTTCGCTCCCATCAATCCGAACACCAGCAGCAGCACGGCTTCCAGCAACAGCGGCGGCATGAATTGGTTGCGCGTGCTGTTGCGGCGCGAATAATTGACCATCACAGCGGTGGAGGCTGCGCCAAGGACGAAAGACATCACCGACAACGCCGCAGTAATCACCATCGGTATCTGGCCCAGCACCAGGTTGTCGGCAGCCGCGGACACCATGCCGGTCATGTGCGACGTGTACTGGCCGATTGCAAGAAAGCCGCCGGCATTGAGCGCTCCCGCGACGAAGGCGAGAGAAGCACCGAGGTGCAGGTTGGCGCGGGCAGTACGTTCGGGGGCGGTCAGTGAAGCGAGATAATGAATCGGCATGGACGGCGCTTGCGGGAGTTCTCAGTATTTCCAAATTTAAAACCGTGCCGGCTATGCTGAAAACCTGGGTCGGATCAGTCGAATGGATGGCGCGGGGCAATTTTCCTTTATACCCCCATGCTGGGGAAAAATACAGCATCGGCGCACGACCAGGCCGCAGTTTGTGCACTGCGATATACAACCGATATCTGCTCGCTGACCGCGGGGCCGCAAACGATGGCCGCCCCGTTGTGAAAGCATCAAGGTTTTGCAGGAGTGGCGGACGGCGGCACACCCTCTGCCGCCATGGTGAATGCGGAAGAACAAGCGGCCCTGAGTTCCTGCTCGAACACCGGAGCAAACAAGGTCTTGCTGCGGGATTTTGTCAGCCGCGTGGATAGCGGCATCAGATAATCGCCGCGCGGACTGTCGAGGCGTTGCCATTGCAGCATGCCCTTGACCTTCTTCATCTCCACCCGCACGCGCACCGGCGGCGTGCTGCGGCCGCTGACGACCACAATGTTGGCAATGCCATTGACGATGTCGCCGGTAAGCGATGGTGCGCCGCCTTCATCCACGCGTGCTGCACCGGCCGTGGCGAAGAAATGCGCACCGCACAGCCGGTTCTCCTGCTGATGCAGCTCCAGCACAAAATTCGAACACAGGCCCGACTCGCGTCGTGTTTCGCCCGGACACAGCCATGCGACCCAGGCGCCACTGAAATCCGCATCGGCTGCGGCAGCCGATGCCTGAAAAGGATAAGGAAGCAGCAGCGCAACAAACGCAAAGGGCCGAGTAAATAAGCGCGTAAGTGCGTGCATGAGTGTTTGCATGAAGCAGGCGTCTCCGGTCGGAACAGGTGTTAACAGAGATTTACCAGACGAGCCCGGCCCGGCCTTGATCACCCGCAAAGAGCGCCGCGTCCGCCTTACAACACCAGGTTCTCCCTGCAGAAATCGAAAAGCAGCCGCACCCGCTGCAGGCGCCGCACATCGGGATGTGCAAGCATCCACAAGTCGTTTTCCAGTTCCGCCACCGGGCCTTCCACCATCAGCACCTGGGGATTGTCCTTGAACAAGAACACCGGAGCCACGCCCACTCCCATTCCCCACACCACCGCACCCGCGACCGACAGCACACTGTTGCAGCGAATGCGTGGCACCGCCCTCGGGCAGCGCTGGCGCAGCCACCGCAGCGAAGGATGATCCGGCAGCGATTCATCCAGCGTAATCCAGTCTACCTCGTCAAGCCGCAATGGCCGTCCGATATGATCGAGGTAGGCGCGCGAAGCGAACACACCTGAAGTCAGTGTCCCGAGCCGGCTGCCAGTCAGATGTTGCGGCGGCTTCCTGGTCACGCGGATCGCCACATCGGCATCGCGCTGGCTGAGGTTGGCGAGTGCGTTGGCGACAACCAGTTCCAGTTCGATCTTCGGATAGGCGGCAGTGAAGCGCCCCAGTACCGGCAAGAGCAAGCCGTGCAACAGCGTGTCGGTGGTGCTGATGCGCAGTACGCCCGATGGTTCGGCACTGCATTTGAGCGCGGCCTCGCGCGCTTCCTGCAGCTGCGACTCGATACGTTCCGCATGAGCGGCCAGCTCGCGCGCCAGCTCGGTCGGCTGATAACCCTGCCGGCTGCGCTCGAACAGCAGCTCGCCAAGATCCTTCTCGACGCGTTTGATCGAGCGAAACACGGTCGATGCATCGACCTTCAACCGTTCGGCAGCTCCGGCGAGCGTACGGCCGCGCACCAGCGCCAGCAGCAGCTGCAAGTCCGTCAGGCTGAGAGTGGATTGCATCTTTGCATAGGATGATTTCATGGATGCCTATTTTTATTGAGTTTATGCACATTTACATTATCGCTATGCCAACCCGTTTTAAAAGGAAAACACCATGAAACTGTATTACACGCCCGGGACCTGTGCGCAGGCCTCCCATATTGCCTTGCGCGAAGCCGGACTGGATTGCGGCTTGGAGAAAGTGGACCTGGCCACCAAGCGCACCCAGAGTGGCAACGACTACCTGGCCATCAATCCGAACGGCTATGTGCCCGCGCTGGAAATTAAACCGGGCCTGATCCTGACTGAAGGCCCGGCGATCCTGCAATACATCGCCGACCAGGCGCCGGCTGCGAAACTGGCACCGCCAAATGGCAGCATCGAGCGCTACCAATTGCAATCCTGGCTCAACTTCATCACAGCGGAAATTCACAAGAGCTTTTCCCCCTTGTTCAACCCGAACAGTGCGCCGCAGACAAAAGAGGCATTCAAGGAATTGCTCGGCAAGCGTTTCGGTCGTGTGGAACAACATCTGGCGCACCAGGAGTATCTGCTCGCCGGCGGCTTTTCGGTCGCGGATGCCTATCTGTTTGTTACGTCCGGCTGGTGCGGCTCTGTCGATATCGATCTGAAAAAATGGCCTGCACTCGTCGCCTTCCGCCAACGCATCGAAGCACGGCCGTCAGTGCAGCAGGCGCTCCGGGAAGAAGGCCTGGCAAAGTAGATCGCGCCTTTACCGCTTTCGGCCGGTTTTTGTTCCCGTGCGCCCGGCCGAAGGCGAGCTTGCAATTTGATTAACTACGATAATAAAAAATATTGCCTCATAGACATTAACGTTGGTTTTCCTTAGACTGACGCCAGCAGATGCACGGCGTATGCATAAAGGGAAACAACAGTGCTCGATACTCTGTACGGGAAAACCTTTCTCATCCTCGGCAGCCAGCTAGCTTTGACCTGGTTGAGTACGATGTTCATTCTCGGATGGGTGCGCCATCGCCACCATGCGCAAGCCGAATGGGTGATCGGTGGGCTCAACCAGCATGGCTCGCTGGATCTGGAAGTGGATTGGGGAATGATCAAGCCCTACTTCTGGACGCTGCTGATCGCCGACATCGCCGTCTTCATCGTGCTGTTTTTCTTCGGTAAATCCAATCTGTATGTCGGCGTTCCACTCTTCACGATCTGGTCGCTCCTGACCGGTTTCACGCTCGCGCTTGCTCTCATCTCTGTCGACGAAAATCTTGGCACCCAGGTATTGGCGCTGACCGCGCTGATTACCGTGGCCGCAGGGCTGGCTGGCATTTATTTGCGTATCGATTTTTCAATTCTTAACGCCAGCCTGTTCATCGGGCTGCTGCTGATACTGGCGTTCGGTCTGATTCGCATCCTGTTCGCAATCCCGCGCTGGCTGCAACGCTTGTTTGCGTTTTTCGGCGTGCTGGCCTTTGCGGGCTACCTGATATTCAACTTCAATCGCCTCAGCATCCTGACGGCAAATGAAGCAGCGAATACCTGGCCGATGGCAATGCAGATTTCCATCAACATTTACCTGGATGTCATTAACCTGTTTATGCAACTGCTGGATTTGCTGGGCAAGTGAGCGCGGCATTAATCTGGCGTAGTGTGCCAAAGTAATTGCGACTCGCGCCATATCCTTGCGACTGACATGTGTTGGTTAGTGCGACAGGCCTATTCTGGACGCACCGAGACAGGAGAAGAAGAGCTGACGATCTGGTCGGCCTTTCCCTTTTCTTGACCGAAACTTATGGAGATGGACATAGCGATGTCCGCCTCTTGCGGCTTGCCCGTCAATAGGTGCCATCGTCGCGATGCCCACACCCGGCCATTTCCAGACGGTCACTCCTCAGAAAAAAATTACTTGCTCTCTACTCGTGTCACCTGCCACGCGACAATCTTCCAGTTGCCCTTCTGCTTGACCCATACTACCGTTCTGCGAAGGTCGATCGGACCGAACTGCTTTCCACTGAGCAGCCCTTTGAAGGTGAGCAGCACCTGAACGACTGCTGTATCGCCGTACGCATGTATCGTTTTTTCTCGCACGTCAATGGACTCGTATTTAAGAGAGCCAGACTTGAGATCGGCGAGCTCTTGAGCCTTCGTGAATAGCTTGCCATTGCCGTGGACGATTGTGGCGTCCTCGGCGTAATACTTCTGATAGAAGTTGGCATCGCCTTTCAGATTCGCTTGGATCATCGCATCTGACAGCGCAGAAATTTGCTGCTCGACATTACCATTCCCGCCTTGTGCTAATGCGAGCGGCGCAGCTAGCAGCCAGACAGAGAACAGAGCCGGCACGACAAGATTCATTTTTCTCATGGGAGTGCTCCTTTAAAGTGCGTGCCGAAGAGAAGGTAATTACTCCAATTGCTTATGAAGCGGTTAAACGCGCGTTATAGGCGATAGTAGCGACCTCGACATGCCCCATATCCTTGCGAAGTCCTTTGAATGCCCGATGTGGTTTTCCATCGACATTGCCCCCTCCATTCACCAGTACGCCGCCCCAGCAAACCTTGCCAGTCTGCTATGCGTGTGACATGCCTAGGAATAGAAAAGCGAACCTAAGGTTAAGGGTGCCGCATCCGCCAGAATAGTGCTCCAGTCCATTGTCTTTCCTGCCGACTATAGCGGTTGGAATTCTCAGGCCGTTCATAAGGATCTTAGGCTGATTAACGCTTATCGCCTTTAATGCATTGGAAGCGTCTTTAACGCATATCAAGCCGCTTAACTTTCCATCGCTGCTTCGAGATTGTTTGAGATGTTAAGTGTCCGCTTTCGGGGCGCATCTATTTCCGCTTAGGGTCGACAACGGGCGCTGGCATGCCTCAAGTGACAGTCCGCTATCGCGCATAAAGCAGAAGTGAAAAAGCCCTCCATTGCACACACGCAATAGAGGGCAGGTAGATGATTTAACTGCCGGTCGCAAATACTTTGGCGCCCTACGTCAGGTTCAGGGTCCAGTTAGCGCAGAAGTAGCCGGATTGACGGGAGCCGCAGTTGCAGCCGTGACTGTCGGCGCAGTCGGGGCGGCGGTGGCCATCGCAGTACCAGTCTGCTGCTCATCGACCCAGACCACATTGCTGTCGACTGCATACAGCCTGCACGGCTGGCTGCTGTGCTTCTGGCAATCGAGCAGCGCCTGGCGTTCCGGATCATCGCCCTCCTCGGCCCAGCTCCAGGCGCCGCTGGCCGATACAGCAAATGCACGCGGCGTGGATTTTTCAAGGAAGACGCGATACTGCTCGCGCCCGCTGCCGCGCAGATAAGGAATGGCATCGACGTTATCTAGCGCGGCATATTCGGTCTTCGGAATACTGACGCCATCGTTGAGCGCATACACGGGCTCGGTCGGCATGCCGAGCGTCTGCAGGAATTTTTCGGTTTCCGGCCACCAGATCTTGACGCCATCGCGGTTGGCACTCATGCCGTGCGCATCTTTCTTGAAGGGGCCATAGGCAACCAGGCGCGCGGCACCGCCAGCATGCACATACGCATGGTGCAGACGTGCCGCCAGGGCTGGGCCGAAATGCTGATCATTTTCGCCATAGAACCAGAGGCTGGGCAGCGAAGTGTGGGCGCCGAAACTGGCAAACGCCTGCTCCAGCGAATCTTCCCAGCGGCAGCTGCCGCCATGCATCTTCAATCCACCGGCAAAATTGATCAGGCCTTTGACACCGGGGAACTGGCGCGCGCCAAATGCCAGCGCGGTCAGGCCACCGTATGATTGTCCGGCGACCAGGACGCGTTCGCTGTCAGCCCATGGTTGCGTGCGCAAATATTCCAGCACGCCCTGCAAATCATTGGCTTGCACGCGACCATGCGCGGTCATGTCGCAACCCGGATCGTTGTAATCGCCTGTGGATTTGGAAAAACCACTACGCATCGGAATCACAACGGCATAGCCGCGCTTGACGAATTCCCTGCTGATAACAATGAAGCGGTCCCGGCTTTGCGAGCGCGGATCGCCGAGCGCCTTGCCGTGATTCATGATGACCAGCGGGAACGGCCCTTGGCCGGGCGGCTTGAAAACGGTAGTTTCCAGTTCCACCTTTTTTCCGGCGGAGAGGGCGGGCACCATCACCACCTGTTCATTGAGTGCGGCGTCGAGCGTTGCTGCCTGTACCACCGAAGCGCTTGCGAACAAGCCTGCTGCGAGAGCGAATACACCGAACGCGGCGGTCCACTTCTTCGCGTTTCCCTTATGTGCAAATAAACCTGACATATTTCCGTTACACGTAGAACTGCAAACACATCGGCCCGCCATGCGAACCGCCGGATTGCGCTTTGCCATCTCTCTTGGCGTAGCGCAACGTTGCCCATTCTAAATAGGGGGTTTCCGCGATTCAATACGCGTTTAGGCAACTTCCGGGAGTTTTTCAGAGGAAATTTGTGTATGCAGAAACGATTAACCGCTTGTCGTTGCTTATGCGGCAAGGGAAAGAACGATGTGAACCAGGAAGGATTTGTTTTGCGGTGAACGCAACCTTTACGATGCCCAAAGGTCAATAGCAGACACCGTTTTTATAGGAGGACACATGAAAGTTGACGTGTACAAACGCCCGGAACAGGAAGGCCTCTATTCATATCTGGCGGTGCCGGAGGGCAGACCGATTCCTCATGAAGCAACCAACATCGATTGGGAAACTGCTGAGAACAATATCGATCTCGACCCCGAGAACGAGCCGGTGCTGGGCCTGCAGGCTGACGATGCGCTTGAGCAGATCAAGGCGAAGGGATATGCGATATCAAGCCTGCAAAACAAGATATCGATCGGCCCGGTTGTGTGAATTGTTACCACTGTACTTTTTCATGGCATTTCCTCCCCGGAACTGCCCATCGTTTTATTAAGCAATCGCAAACGACATCCCAGAAAAATGGCGAGCGCTCCTTCCCCCGACGCGGGGGAAGGCATTCTTAATTAAATTCATCATGCATCGCCCCGGCAGTCCATCCTTCCACCGGGTCAAGTACACGCGGCAAACCGTAATGCGGACGCTGCGCTGCCCACGCCGCAGCCACCGCGCATAGCACGGCATCCAGCCAGTCGGCGCTGCCATCCTCCAGTAAGTGCGACCGCAATGCCGCATCGAGCTCCAGTGTGACGCCAAGCGGATGCGTGCCGTTTTCCAGCGCAGCAATGATCTGTTCGCGTGCAGCGCGCCGCTCTGGCGTCTGCCTGCGGCGCTCATCGTTTTTGTAGGACGCCCGTGTAATCGCGCGTGCCACCAGTCCCGGATAAGCTTCCAGCGCGATGCGCTGCGGATCGCCGGATTGCAGGCCGTAGACGCTCACACCGGCATGCAGCAGGCGGCGCGTGCCTTCATGGAACATATAGGCCACCGGCGGATTGACCCATTTCATTGACGGGCTCGACCCGGCAGGACGATCTGTGGCGCGATGGGCAAACTTGTTGCCAACCGGCCGTGCATCGCAGAAAGCCTTGAAGATGGCACGCAGCTCCGCACGCGGCAGCGCCTCGCAATGCGTGACCAGGGCGGCCCATGTCTGCGGCCAGCCAAGATGTTCCACCAGCTCGCGCGAGAGGCCGAAAGGAAAATCGAATCCACCGATCCAGGGCCCCGGCTGCGCCAGCCAGCCCTCGTACGAAGCCCAGTCGGAATAGGGATCGACGCGCTCGATGTGCAGCAGGTTTGCCGCAAGCTGGCCATGCGCTACCGTAATCGGCTTGGCGCGACGCGGGGAGGAAGTGAAATCAACGCCGACGATGTGCATGTCAGTCAGGAAAATGGGATGTTCTCCATAGTGTAGCGGCAACGCTTTGGTCCCGTCGCAAGCATGACGCCGGACAAATAATTTTGTATGCGAAGGAATTATCAGACGGAAAAATGACTCGAAGAAGGAAGCTACCGAGCGCGTGCAGATCAGGCGGACTTCACACGAAGAATAGCAACGCTTCGATATGTAGCAGCCGATATGTCGCAGCCCGCACGCGGCGATGCATTCAATAAAAACCACGGGAGCGTTGCAATGGAAAATTCCAGCGCGAAATCCGGAGTCCGACAGCGTATTGCACAGGGTAGGCGTATTGCGCGTGCGTGGATCGCCCTGGTCGCGCTCCTGCTTGCCAGTTGCGCCATGCTGCCCAAAGTGGACTATCTGCAGGCGCGTGCAGGCGTTCTTCCGCAAGACCCAACCGTTATCACCGCACGCGGCGAATTATCCGACAAAAAAACACAGGCGCTGCTCGATCGCATGGCGGCGCGCACCGGCCCGACCGATATCCTTGCCCGGCATGTCGCTGCGGAAGAAGCCATCAGCGGCCAGCCGCTCATCGCAGGCAACAAGGTAACGCTGCTGGACGACGGCCCGGAAACGATGCGCGCGATGATGAACGCCATCCGCAATGCACGTGACAACATCAACCTGGAAACCTATATCTTTGAAGCCGACGGCGTCGGGTACGCCCTGGCCGAACTGCTGAGGCAAAAGAGCGCGGCCGGCGTCGTCGTCAACGTGATCTACGACAGCGTCGGCTCCATCGACACGTCGCGCGAATTTTTCGACAGCATGCGCCGCGCCGGCATTGCCCTGCTCGAATACCATCCGGTGAACCCTCTCGAAGCAGGCAGCAACTGGGACCTGAACCAGCGCGACCACCGCAAGATCCTGGTGGTGGATGGCCGCATTGCATTTACCGGCGGCGTCAATATCAGTAAGGTGTACGGCAGGAGCTCGGTGCTGGCGAGCCGGCGCAAACAGCCCACACCGCCCGACACCAAGAAGGCCGCATGGCGCGATACCCATATGCAGATCGAAGGGCCCGCCGTTGCCGAATTCCAGAAAATATTCCGCGATACCTGGCAGCGCAAGACCGGAAAATTCATGCGCAACGCCGATTATTTCCCCGCGCTGAAAACCGAAGGGCAGGCACTGGTGCGTGCCATCGCCAGCACACCGGACATGGGCGATTACGCAATATACAAAATGTATATCTCGGCGTTGGCCCATGCCGACAAGTACGCCCATCTGACCACGGCGTACTTCGTTCCCGACGACCAGATGATGCAGGCAATGATCGACGCGGCGCGGCGCGGTGTCGATGTGCAGATTGTCTTTCCCAGCTTTACCGATTTCACCACGATCCTGCACGCGGGCCGATCACATTACGAAGACCTGCTCGAAGCCGGCGTGCGCATCTACGAGCGCAAGACAGCCATGCTGCACGCCAAGACCGCCGTGATCGACGGTGTCTGGTCGACCATCGGCTCCACCAACCTCGACATGCGCAGCTTTTTGCACAACGATGAAATCAATGCCGTGGTCCTGAACATCGAGTTTGCGGGACGTATGGAAGCCCTGTTCCAGCGCGACCTGCAGGAATCCGTGGAGATCACGGCCGAGCAGTGGAAAAAGCGCGGACTGCAGCAGCGCCTGCGCGAATGGGCGGCACGCATCTTCGCGTATTGGCTGTGACAGCGGCAATACAGTTGCCGTGGAGTGCCGCTGCATTTAGGAAAAGAAATTGATCGCATTTTTTAATCATTCCCTTTGCAGCACGGCTTGGCTTCTTCTAAAAGCGCCGTAACAGCTTGAGCTGCCGCTCCCATTGCTGCCGACAACATTGGCATTTCTCAACGCTTGAACCAAATTGACAAAACCGCATCAGAACTGTGCATGTGCGGCAATAGGAAAGCGTTGACCTGAAATGAAATTTTCGATCGGTATTAAAGCAGTCGGCTGGTATCGTGCACTGGCCCTACTATTGAGCGTGCTTTCACTTGCCTCCTGTGGTGGTGGCGGCGGTGGCGGCGGAGAAAGCGCAAACGCGGGCTCACCCGAGACTGGCGCCGCCCCTCCCCAAGCCACTCAGGCTGCGGCAGCCTCGGTGGTGCAGCCGCTGGAAGTGCCGGATGCACTTGCGGAAGGTTCCTTCGCCGAAGACCGAAGCCTGACCGTGCCCCCCGGTTTCGGCATACGCGTGTGGGCGCGCGTACCCGGCGCGCGCTTCATGGCACTGGCGCCAAACGGCGACGTACTGGTATCGCTACCGAACGAAGGCAGGATCGTGCTGCTGCGCGAACGCGTCAATGACATCCCGCAGGAATTCGAGTTCGCCACCGGGCTGCGCAATCCGCACGACATGGTCTTTCACCGTATCGGCGACATCACCTATCTGTATGTGGCCGAGTCCAACCGCATCACGCGGTCCGTATATACAAGCGGCGAAACTGCCAGCGGCGAACGCGTGGAAGTCGTGGCCAACCTGCCGGACGACTCCACGCCGGAACTGCATGGCAGCTACGGCCACCAGCTGAAGAATATCGCGCTGTCGGCCGACCACAAGCTGTACGTGTCGATCGCGTCCACCTGCAATGCCTGCACCGAAGATACGCGCAGCGAACCGGTGCGCGGCGCCATTTACCAGTACAACGCGGATGGCAGCGGACAACGGCTGTTTGCGCGCGGCATCCGCAATGCAGAGGGCCTGGACTTCATCCCCGGCACCAATACCTTATGGATTGCGGTTAACAATCGTGACGATATCCGCGTGCCGGTTGATGCCGATGTTGACGGCGACGGCAGCAACGATCGCGGCAAGGTCGTGCCGTCATACACCGACAATAATCCGCCGGAACCGTTTACCGTGGTGCGTGATGGCGCCAATTACGGCTGGCCGTTCTGCAATCCGGTTCCGAATGCGGCAATGTCGAACCTGGCACTCTTGCCCGATGAAGAACTGAATCGCGATGGCAGCGCATTGAATTGCGCGACAGTCGAGCGCTCGTCCAAAGGCATACGCGCGCATTCGGCACCGCTTGGCTTCAGCTTCTTGCAGGGCAGCGCGCTGCCGGCGGCATACCGCAATGGTGCGGTGGTGGCGCTGCACGGCTGCTGGAACTGCACCACCCTGAGCGCGGGATACAAGGTCGTGTATTTTCCGTTTGACGCTGCCGGCAATGCCGGTGCGGAAATCGATCTGGTAACCGGCTTTGTCACTGATCCACAGGAACGCACGCAGTGGGGGCGTCCAGTGGATGCCATCGCGGATGCGAAAGGCAATTTGCTGATCTCGGACGATTTTGCGGGAGCGATTTACCAGCTCTATCCGAAATAGGTTGGTATTCCGAAGGAGCCTTGTTCCGCAAGGTTTCCTGCGCCGCAGGCTCCTCCTGTTGAGGCAAATTATTTTGCTGCAGCGTCTTTCACGACTTCCTGCGCCACGCGAAACGCTTCCACTGCCAGCGGCGCACCGCAATAAACCGCTGCATGCAGCAGCACTTCACGCAGTTCTTCCGGCGTGGCGCCGTTGTTGAGCGCACCGCGCAGATGCCCCTTTAATTCATGGGCACGGCCGAGCGCGGTCAGCATCGATACCGTGATCAGACTGCGGGTTTTCAGGTCGAGTCCATCGCGACACCAGACGGTGCCCCACGCATTGCGCGTAACGAATTCCTGCAGCGGCATTGTAAAGTCGTCCGCATTCGCAAACGCCTTTTCGACGAATTCCTCGCCCATCACCTGCTTGCGCATCTGCAAGCCATCCTTGTATTGCTGATCCCGGGATTTCTGGTCCATCACATTCTGCCCTTCTCTGCTAAACGAAAGCTTCGATTATAAAATGGCGCATCATCGGCGCCCGTTCCTTGCCCTCTCCTTTTTCCTTTTTGCCGCAAGCGAGAAAGCGCCGTATTCTTTACTCCGCTTTATTCTGCGCTTCCGTTGTGCCATGCTCCCGATCGGAGGCCTGGTCACGCTGCTGCTTCGCCCATTTCTCATTGGTCTCGCTCGGCATCACGATCGGGACTTGCAGGCAAACGCTCTGTGTCGGCAGCACATGCTTCCAGTCGCTGATCAGCTTGCGATACGCTATGCCAACAGGCCGGATGCGGCGATCGAGATCGTACAGGCCGAGCGCATTCACATTGCCATTATTCTCGCGCAGCGCCGAGTCCCAATCGACCTGGTCGGTCAGCGAATACCAGGTAAAGCCGACGATAGGCACGCCATCGTTGCGCACCCGCATGACATTCGCCCATTGCTTCCACATCCAGTGGACCGCCTCCCTGCCGCTCTCGCCCTGGCAAAGATTGGTTTCAGTATGCATCACGGGCAGGCGGTAACGTTCGAAATACTGCTTCGTAATCACCGCATAGCCATAGATTTCACCGGAGGCGTGCTGCCTGCCGTCTTCCGCCACAAGGTGCTCGTTGGTCACGTAATAGTCGTTACCCATCAGGCAATGATGGCGCAGATTATTCTTCATCAGGAACAGGTATTCGCCGCGCGTCATGCCATTGTCGAGCAGGTATTCGTACATTTCCGAATCGACGCGGAGACCGTAATTCAGATCGAGCGACAGAAAGCGCCGCGCATTGGCCCGTTCCGCCTTGGGAATCGCTTTCGGGCTTTCCGGATGAAAGTATTCGGAGGATTCGCTCTGGATGAACAGCGCATCCGGGCGCACCTTCAGGATGCCCTGCATCGCCAGCACATTGGCTTGCACCAGGTGCTTGAGCGCGGTGACGAATCCGCGGTCGCTCGTCATCTGTTCGTTCCACCAGCCGTACAAGCCGGAGAACACGGCGCAGATGAACATTTCATTGACCGGTGTGTAAAGCTGCACCCAGGGAAAACGCTCCGCGAACGCCTTCGCATAACAGGAGAACAGCAACGGGAAGTCCGGATTCTGAAAATTGCCGATCCAGTCCGGCACACCGAAATGGCATAGGTCCACAATCGGGACAATATCGCGCCGGCCGATTTCTCCGAAGGTTTCATCGGCGAACGACCAGTCATGACGGCCATCGCCCAGCCACGAGGTATGTAAGGGCGGGCCGTAACGCAGGAAGTTGATGCCCATCTGTTGCACCAGCTCGAAATCGGTGCGCCAGTGTTGATAATGGCCACACTTTTCCATTTCATCGACACGCAAAGTGCCGCCCTGAATGGTCGGTATGCTGTTTTCAATACCTGTGGCGAAAATGAATCCCGGTGACATCGCCACCTCCTTTCTCCGTTGCCTGCAGAGGAAGCTATATCTAATTGACCTTGTGCAGCAAACGAAGGTTCACGCGAGGAAGTGGCCGTAGGCAACCTCTTCTGCGCCTGTCATATCTCAATTTGGCCGGTAGCAGTGATGGCAAAATTTTTTACAGAGCCACCAACAACATTGTCTCTGTCCATGCCCGAGGAGTTTCAAGATGAGCATCCAGGTCATCAGCCGCTTTAAGACCAGGAAAGAAAAACGGCATGCGTTCGTGGATGTGCTGCGCTCGGTCAAGCGCAACCTGCCGACGATCGAAGGATGCAAGGACGTGCAGGTATTTTGCGGCGATGAATGTTCAGACACTTTTACGCTGGTTGAAACCTGGGCCAATGAGTCGGCCCATCAGGCGCACATCGGAAATGTCATTGCCTCTGGCGGCTGGGCATATCTCAGAAGCCATCTCGCCGCCGAGCCGGAGCGTGGATATTTCCGAGAACTAGCGTAATACTGCTGCCTTAACGCGTAACCGCCTTCCATATTCTTGAAAAGAACGCACCATGGGAAATCAGATTTTCATCAACCTGCCGGTCAAGGACCTGAACCGGTCGGTGGATTTCTTTACCCGGCTGGGTTTCACCTTTAATCCGGAATTCACTAACGAAAATGCCACCTGCATGGTGATCAGTGAAAACATTTTTGTCATGCTTCTCGTCGAGCGCTTCTTCAAAACGTTTACGAAAAAGGAAATTTGCGATACGACGAAAAGCACTGAAGTACTGAATTGCCTGTCATGCGACAGCCGCGCAGAGGTCGATGATATTGTCGGCATGGCGCGCTCGGCCGGCGGCACAATTCCACGCGAGCCGCAGGACCATGGCTTCATGTACAGCCATGCATTTGAAGACCTGGATGGCCATACATGGGAGTTGGCTTACATGGAGCCGAAAGTAGCGCAAGGCTGAGGCTTGCGCGGAAGCGCTCCGCGTAAGCCGGATGCTGCGCTGCAGGCGTCAACGACGTTCAGGCATGCGCAGGATAGGGAGTGGAAATTCCAGCAATAAACTTCATTGCCCGCTTTTCGCAAATACGCCGCCGTGAACCGCAGTCAGGATCGCTTCAACTGCCGGATGCTTGATCTTGCGTTCATTGGAAATCGCGTAAAACTGTTCGCGTACCTCGGTCAGTTCGCCAACGGGCACCGCGCCGAACTGCTCCTTCACCGCATCGGCCAGCGCAAAGGATGCGGGAAACAAGCCAAGGCCGCTGCGGCCGAAGGTATTCAATAACGCGTTGTCATCGAATTCCCCCACCACATCGGGACGCACATCGTGCGTTTCGAACCAATGGTCCAGCCGGCCCCGGATCGCATGGTTGCGGGTTGGCAGCAAGAGCGGCGCGCCTTTCAGGCTGGCGGGAAAATTGGGACGATAGCGCTTCGCCAGTTCCGGCAAGCCGAACAGCATGATCTCGCTTTCACCGAGCAGGTGGCTGAAGACGCGCAGCGTGGTGCCGGACGGCACCGGACGGTCGGTCAGCACGACATCGAGCTTGTGGACCGACAGTTCGCCGAGCAGCGATTCAAAATCGTCTTCATGGCAAACCAGTTTCACTTTCTGCGGCAGGTTCAGTGCCGCTTCAAGCAGTCGTGATGCGGTCAGTTTCGGCAGGGAATCGGAAAGGCCAACCGTCAGGCGCATGGTCTGGCCGACATCGCTTTCCGTCAGCACTTCCTGCAACTGCTCGCCCAGCAGAAATATCTGGTCTGCATAACCGAGCGCGACACGGCCGGCCTCAGTTAAAACCAGGCGCCTGCCCTGAGGCGCCAGCAACGCCTTGCCAAGCGATTGTTCCAGCAGGGCAAGCTGTGCACTGATGGTTTGCACCGCCACTTCCAGGCGTTCTGCCGCACGGGTGATGCTGCCTTCCTTGGCAACCACCCAGAAGTAATACAAATGACGAAAATTTATCCCGGCGTTTTTCATTTTTTCTGTTTTTACGAAGTAATCATTCCATTATCTTCGCTTTTTAAAGCGACGCAAGCGTTTTAACATACCTTTCCGTTTCAACAGGAGTTACCAATGTAACGACTCATCGCACGCGGGCAAGCCGACTTCCCGAACTCGAAGAGGTTTTACTGTTTGAATCCGTTTTATTGAAAGGACTTCTATGAACGATCGTTATAACTCGCTGCGCAACCATGCGTTCGGGGCTAGCGCCTCGACTACCGTCATTGACGGCGCAGCCCACAAGGTATTACGCAATACCTACATGCTGCTGTCGCTGACGCTGGCGTTCAGCGCTATTACGGCTGGCGCCTCCGCAGCCCTGAAGCTGCCGCATCCGGGCATGCTGATCACGCTGGTCGGCTACTTCGGCCTGCTGTTCCTGGTTAACAAGTACCGCGACCGCGGCTTGGGCGTGGCACTGGTGTTTGCGCTGACCGGCTTCATGGGCTACACGCTTGGGCCGATCATCAGCCATTACCTGAACATGCCTAACGGTGCGCAGACGGTGATGACGGCCATGGGCGGCACGGCAGCGATCTTCATGGGCCTGTCAGCCTATGCGCTGGTCAGCAAGCGGGATATGTCGTTCATGGGCGGCTTCCTGACGGTCGGCATCCTGGTCGCGTTCCTCGCGGGCCTGGCGGCGGTATTCCTGCAGATTCCGGCGCTGTCGCTGACGATATCCGCGGTATTCGTGCTGCTGATGTCGGGCCTGATCCTATACGAGACCAGCAACATCATCCACGGCGGCGAAACGAACTACGTGATGGCGACGCTGTCTTTGTTCGTGTCGATCTTCAACCTGTTCACCAGCCTGCTGCACCTGCTGGGTTTCGCGAACAATGACTAATATCCACAGTTAGGTAAGGAAGTAACAGGCTCTCCCTCCTGTTACTCCGACGAGGGCGTCAGATGTTTGGCGCCCTCTTTTTTAATGTGAACGATAGCGAATTAACAACCAGGAACACTCATGATTGAGCTTCTTTCCGATCCGCAGATATGGATTGCCTTTTTCACGCTGACGGCGCTGGAACTGGTGCTCGGCATCGACAACATCATTTTCATTTCCATCCTGGTGGACAAGCTGCCGCCGGAAAAACGCGAGATGACGCGCCGTATCGGCCTGTTCCTTGCGATGTTCATGCGCATCGGCCTGCTGCTGACGCTGTCGTGGATCGTGGGGCTGACCCAGCCGCTATTCTCCATCCTCGGCCAGGGATTTTCAGGGCGAGATCTGGTGCTGTTGCTGGGCGGCCTGTTCCTTCTCTGGAAAAGCGTCAGTGAAATCCACGAGACCTTCGAGGGCGCAGCCGGTGGCAACGCCAAAGCCGCTGCAGTCAAGCATACCTTTGCCGGCATCATTGTGCAGATCATGATGATCGATCTGGTGTTCTCGCTCGACTCGATCATTACCGCAGTCGGCATGGTGGATGAACTCGCCGTCATGATCGCGGCAGTGATTGTCTCGGTGGCGCTGATGATGTTCTTCGCCCGCCCGATCGGCCAGTTCGTGTCCGCGCATCCGACCATCAAGATGCTGGCGCTGTCCTTCCTTGTGACCGTGGCCATCGTGCTGATTGCGGAAGGCTTCGGAAATCATGTGCCGAAGGGTTACATCTACAGTGCAATGGCATTCTCGGTTGTGGTGGAGATGCTGAACATCCGTCTGCGCAAGCGCTCGATGCGCGACGAGGTCATTGCGACCAAGTACGTGCCGGACGAGTAAGGCACTTACCCAGGCGCTTACCCGCAGTTCTGAAACCGGGCCGAAAGAAAGCTGGACTTTCTTTCGGCTCCTTCATTTTACGGATGCCGCATTGGCGAACTTGAGATTGCTCCTTCCGGCGTTCTTCGCGTCATACATCGCCATGTCGGCCGATTTGATAAGAGCCTTTGGGTTGGTGCCGTCTTCCGGATACAGGGCGGCACCAATGCTGGCGGAAATGTTGAACGTATGGCCACTGATCTCGTACGGTTCGCTCAAGCGTTTCAGGATTTTTGTCGCGACGGTCGTCACGGCGTTTCTTCCTTCAATTTCGGTCAGCAGCGCGACGAATTCATCGCCCCCTAGGCGGGAGGCGGTATCCGCTTCACGCATGCAGCTATGCAGGCGCTTGGCCACTTCCTTCAACAATAAGTCGCCATAGGCGTGGCCATAGGTATCGTTCACCGGCTTGAACTTGTCCAGGTCGATAAACAGCAGCGCAACATGGTCATGATCGCGCTTGGACCGTGCCAACTCCCGCTCCAGCCTCTCGTCGAGCAGTTTCCTATTCGGCAAACCCGTCAGCGGATCGTACAGCGCCAGTTGCATCGCCTGATTCGCGGCCTGCAAGGCGCGTGCCCTGTCGTCAAGGAAAATCCAGATCAGCAACCCAAGCAACAGGCTGATGCTGATTCCTGCACGTAGCACAAGGCCCGGCCGGTCGGAGCGAATCTTTTGTTCAAAGGCAGGCAAGGCGCTGGTCACCACCGTCCATGTATGCTGGCCACTCACGATCCGGTTTACGCTATGCAGGCGGCGCGCCATGCTAATGGCGCCCGCAGATTCATCGGAGTCATACATACGGTTCGCTTGCGCTATTTCGCCGTCATCGTAAATTTCAATATCCAGGTCGTCGGTCCCGTGGGGACTTTCGCCCTGTATGCCGTGCATGAAATGGTTGATGCGAAACGGCGCATAGACCCAACCGACCAGATCGGCTCGGCGCTGCGCCAGTAATTCAGGTGGAGTGCCATTACGGTATACGGGCAGGTACACCAGAAAACCGGACTGATGAGCGTTGCTGCCTTCCTGCACCAATGTGACCTTTCCCGACATGGCCGGTTGCGCGGTGTCGCGTGCCATTGCCATGGCTTCCTGGCGCGTCGGCTCGGAATACATGTCATAGCCGAATGCACGCAGGTTATCGTCCGTGAACGGTTCCAGATACAAGATGGAGGAATAGATTTCGCGCTCGCCCTCCGGCTTAATCCGGTATTCCGGGAAACCTTCCGCGCGGACCATCCGCTCATGCTTGTCCTTTTCCGCTGGCGGGACGACGATGGAGAAGCCCATACCCTGAATGCCGGGATAGTTTTTTCCGATGTCGAGCGCTTCAATGTAGTTGCGGAAATCGCTCCTTGTCACGTCTGTTGACGCACGAAACAGGCCGACAGTGGCTCGCAATACCTGTTCATAGACAAGAAGGCGCTGCTGGATGCGCTCGTTCGACTCTCTTACCCGGAAATCGAACGTGGTCTGCACGGCCTTGTCCGTGGCCTGATTGGCTGCGGACCACACGTTGTAAGTGACATACAGGGAAAGCAGAACTGTAATGACCGTGATTAAATCACGAGCCTTGAAAATTTCACCGACGCGCTGTGTGGAACTTTCAATCTGCTTCATGCAATAACCTGATGGGCATGTTTGCCATAGGGGGTAGAGGCCGCTATTTGTTTTTTATCTTGGACTGCGTCTATGCTGAAGCCGGGAAATTTTTTCCCTACATCCATCTGCACCTGCATTGCAACATAGCGAATCTGACCGCGTATCAGGAAAATGGTTTTTAGCGGTTACAAGACCCAATGTCTCCATAATGCAATACCGCATGCTTCATCCATGAACCGCTCATGACTTTCTCTGTCATGAATATGCACGAATAGTGATTTTTTTATTTGATAGAGGCCCTGCATGCGGAAAATGATTATGCTCGCCATCACGAGCTTTCTATGGCGCAAGCGGCGGACAGGGTTACGATCACGACGGCATGTCCGGCGTGGTTGACACCGGCGTTAATGAAGCAAGCGCTTTTCGTTAATGCTCGTTATAGGGCAGAAACATTCTGGGCGGCTTAGATGAGCGGGCGTAGTTCAGCTTAAAGAGGAGCGTGGCCGCCAAAGCGCAGCCACGTTCTTTCAGGTTTTCTTCGTGCTTCAGCTTCTCCGCGTCCCGGAGGCTGATTTTTGCAGCCCGACATACTCCAGCTCTGCCAACACCGCAACAACCAGAGCTTGAGCCAGCACGAATGCCTGGCCCAACAGGCTCGGGCTCACCCAGCCCGACAACAGCAGCACAATGCTATCGATCACCCACAGCGCATTCGCGATAACAACGGCCCAGACCCAGCCGCGGGACAACTGTGCCCGCGTGGCGATATAGGCTACGAGCGCTGCAAACGGCAGCAGGATGATGCCAGCCACCCAACCCGTTGGGGACTACCTGCGCGAATGGAGCCAGCGCCGCCGCCTGTCGCAACTCGACCTTGCACTCGATGCCAATATATCGACGCGCCACCTGAGCTTCATGGAAACCGGCCGCGCGCAGCCGAGCCGCGACATGGTGCTGCGCCTTGCCGAACGGCTGGACATACCGCTGCGGGAGCGCAATGCGCTGCTGGTATCCGCTGGTTACGCGCCGCTCTTTCCGGAACGGAGCCTGGACGATCCGCAGCAGCGGCCGGCGCGCAAGGCGAGGGAACTGATGCTGCCCGGGCATGAGCCGTATCCTGCGCTGGCGATAGACCGCCACTGCCAGCTGGTCGCACACAACCGCGCGGTGCAACCGCTGCTAGCCGGAATCGACCCTGTGCTGCTGCAACCGCCGGTGAACGTGCTGCGCCTGAGCCTGCACCCGGCGGGACTGGCGCCGCGCATTGCCAACTATGCGCAATGGCGCGCGCATCTGTTCGAACGGCTGCGGCACCAGATCGAAGTGACTGCCGATCCGGTCCTCGTGAATTTGTTCAATGAATTGAGCGGCTACCCAGCGCCCGAAACGACAGCGATGCAGCTCCCCACGGAAGCGCAGGATTTTGCCGGTGTGGTGGTGCCGTTTCAGCTCGCGACCGACAGCGGCATGCTGTCCTTGATCCGCACCACCACCGTGTTCGGCAGCCCGGTGGATGTGACGCTGTCGGAACAGGCGCTGGAAACCTTTTTCCCTGCGGACGCGGCAACTGCAGAGACACTGCGACAGCTTGCCGCCGGCGAATAAGCCGGGTTACGCCGCCAGCAGCGCCGCCACCTTCTCGGCGGGCAGCGGCTTGCTGCAATAGAAGCCCTGCAACTGGTCGCAGCGCAAGAGCCGCAGTAGCTTGGCTTGTTCCTCGTCGGCGACGCCCTCGGCGATCACGCCGAGCTGCAGCGAGTGCGCCAGCGAGATCACCGAGCTAACCATCGCCAGGCCGGGCGGGCTCTGGTTCATGTCGGTCACGAAGGAGCGGTCGATCTTCAGCAGGTCGATGGGAAGCCGGGTCAGGTAGCTCAGCGACGAATAGCCGGTGCCGAAGTCGTCGATCGCGATCTTCATCCCCATGTCCTTGGCGGCGCGCAGCTTCGCGATGTTCTGGTCGATGTCTTCCATCAGGATGCTCTCGGTGATCTCCAGGTCCAGCATGTGCGCGCCGTCCGGCATCCTGTCGCCGATGCTTTTCAGCGAATTGACGAAGTCTCTGCTGCGCAGCTGGACCACCGAGATGTTGACTGCGATCGGCGGCGGCGCCAGCCTTTTGGCCACCCAGTCGTTGTAGTCCTCGATCGCCTGCTCCATGATCCATTGGCCAACCGGCAGGATCATGCCGGTTTCTTCCAGGATCGGGATGAAGGCGGCGGGCTGGATCAGCCCCGACATCGGCTCCTGCCAGCGCAGCAGTGACTCCAGGCCGACCACGCGCCCGCTCGCGGTATCGATCTTGGGCTGGTAGTGGAGCCGGAACTCGCCGCGCTCCAGCGCGCGATACAACCGGTTTTCCAGCGTCAGCCGCCGCGCGACGCTGGCATTCATTTCGCGCCGGTAGAACAGGTAGGTCTCGCCGTTCTTCTGCGCCTTGCGCAACGCGACTTCGGCATTCTTGTAGAGCTGGTCGTGGTTGGCCCCGTCCATCGGAAACAGCGATATGCCGGCCTTGACCGAGATGTACAGCTCCTGATCATCGACCTGGAAAGCCGGCGCGAAACACTCATGCAGCAGCTTTTCCAGCATGTGAGCGGCATCCGCCGCACCTCTGATATCGGCCAGCATGATCGCAAACACGTCGCCGCCGATATGCGCGAGGCTGTCGTGCAAAGATACTCGCGCTTTCAGGCGCCCGGCGATCTGCTTGAGCATCGCATCGCCGACATGGCGCCCAAAAGTGTCGTTGATATTGGAGAAGCGCTCGACATCGATCAGTAGCACCGCCATGTTTTCCTGTTCGTGGCGGGCCGCCTCCACCTGCCGCTGCAGGCGGTCGAAGAAAAGGTCGCGGTTCGGCAGGCTGGTCAGCGCATCATAGTAGGCAAGGTAGTTGATGCGCTCTTCCTTGACGAGGTGATCGAGCGCGTAGGAGACGTCTTCCGCCAGTTCGGACAGCAGCTTCATTTCCTCGCTATCGAAGGAATCCGGTTCGGCTGCATACAGGCACAGCACGCCCGTGGTCTTTTCATCGATGCGCAAAGGCAGCACGACAAACGAGCGATAGCCGCTCTGCAGATAGACGTCCCAGAATTCGAGGCGCTTGCCGGATACGATATCGTTGCAGACGACCGGCCTGCCACGCTTGAGCGCTCGCTTGATGAGCTTCTGCTCCTGGCGCGGAGCGACAGTGGGCGCAGCCCCGGCCGTTCCGGCATCGGCAAAATGCGCAGCCACCGGTTCGACCGCATTCCCGGCGGCTGTCGCAAAACCGATCCACGCCAGCCTGAACTTGCCGTTCTCTACTGCGATGCGGCAGACTTCCTGCAACAAATCCTGGCGATTTCCGGTGCGGACGATGGCTGCGTTGATTGCGCTCAGAATGCTCTGGATGCGGCTCAGCCGCGCGATTTTGCGCTCCTGGTTTTTTCTCTCCGTAACGACTTCGGTGAACATGATGAGGCCGCCAATCTCGCCGTGGTCGGTATACCATGGATGGATTTCCCAGCGCACCCAGTCGAGCGTGCCGTCGGCGCGCGTGAAGGATGCTTCCTCGTTCTTGTCCACCGCGCCAGCCAGGCAGCGCTGATAGAGATCGCGCCACGCCTGCGGCGTTTCCGGAAACACGTCGTAATGGCGCAGGCCGATGATGTCACGCCCGTCCAGCCGGTAATCGACATGCCAGCGCGGACTCACCAGCACATAGCGCAAGTCGCGGTCGAGCATCGCCACCGCAGCTGGCGTGTGCTTGATGAACATGCGCATGCGTTCCTCGCTGACCTGCAGCGCATAGGTCTGCTGCTTGAGCGTCTCGTTCAGATGGCGCAGCTGCGAAATGGTCTCGACATAACCGCGGTGCATCATCTCGAACGGCGCCAGTGCCTGGCTGAGGAATTCCGCACCTTTGGCGAGCAGGTTGGCGGTCTCCTTGTCCAGCGGTATGCGGCTCTCGGCATCCGCCGACAGCAGCGCAGCCTGGTGGATTTCGGTCAGATTCAGAATGCTCAGGCGGCTGGTGGCGCCGCGCCGGCCCAGCTCATACGCATGCAGCAGCGAGGCTTCCTCGTTCTCGCCATGCAGGTAGCGCATCAGCGCGAACCGGTATTCGTTCTGGAACTCCACGTACGCGCTATCCGGCTCGGCCGCCATGCCCATGCTGTCCGCAAGCCGGTTGGCGGCATCCGCAGGAGAAGTCAGCTTCCCGTTGTTGCCGTCATTTTTGCGCCGTCGTTCCATTGCACTCCCAGTATCAAGGCATCATCCGTGTCCCGCGCATATCGAGAAAAAAGCTGATTCACCAGTTGCTGCGGATTGTCCGGGTAGCGCAGCTCGCGGATGAATGCGCTCGCAATCCCGTCAGTGGCGAGCAGCAACAAGTCACCTTGCCGAACCGGCACCGTGGCCGGATGCAATGGCGGCAGCCGGTCACCGACAATGCCGCCGCGCAGCAACAGCGAAGACGGCTTTGTGCCCGGCGGGGTATTGGCATGCAGCAGCATGCATTCGACGTTGCCCACCCCCAGCCAGGTGAACGTGCTATCGGCGGCGCGGAAGGAAACCAGTGTCATCACCGCACCGCGCGTGCGGCGCATCTGTTCATGGCAGCGCCGCAGCAACTCCGCCACCGGCTCGTGCGCATGCTGCGCCAGCGTCGCGACGGCAGTCTTGGCGGCAGCAGCAGCCGCCTCGCCATGCCCGAGCCCGTCGATGCCCGCCACCAGCGCCCCGCCCGGAAAATCGGCGACCAGATACTGGTCGCCCGACTCCTGCTGCCCCGGCATCGGCCGTGCGGCAACCCAGTACTGCAACAGCGGCGTGCTGCCGGAAACCGTCATGGCGTCAGCGCTCCCATTTCTTCATCGTCACCGTGGTCCCTTTGCCGAGTTCAGACACGATATCGAACTCATCCATCAGGCGCCGCGCGCCGGGCAGGCCGATGCCCAGTCCATGCGAGGTCGAATACCCATCCTGCATCACCAGCGAAAGCTCGGGAATGCCCGGCCCTTCATCCTTGGCGACGACCAGAATGCCGCGCTTCTTTCCCTGCCGAATCACCTTTAGCAGCAGGCTGCCGTTCCGGGCATAGAGCACCGTATTGCGCGCAATCTCAGAGATTGCGGTTGCAATGATGGTCAGCTCGCTGTTGGTGAAGCGCAGCGAGGACGCCAGCTCCTTGCCCTGCTGGCGCGCTTTCATCACGTCCAGGTCGGACCGGATCGGCATTGCTGCTTCGCACTCCATCGCATGCGTCATTGCATTCCACGGTTTCTCAGGACCGAGAGGCCGTCCTCCAGATCCAGCGCTATGGTGGTGTCGTCCAGCCGCAGCCCGAGTTGCACCATCGACATCGCGACATCCGGCTGGATGCCGACCACGATTGTTTTCGCGCCGAGCAGCCGCGTCATCTGCGCGATGCTGCGCAGGGTGCGCGCAGCGAAGGAATCCATGATGTCGAGCACCGCAACATCAATAATGACCGCCCGCGCGCGGAACTGCCTGACCTTCGTCACCAGCTGGTCGCGCAGCGCGAGCAGGTCGGCATCGCTGAGCGCGCCCTGAATCGATGCGATCAGAAAATCTTCCTGTTTCAGGATGGGAACGAGCATCGCCATTCCCTTACAGGTAACCGCCGCGGTCTTCGCTACGGCCCGCGTTGCGATCTTCGGATGTGTCTTGCTGCCTGCGCTCCGGGCGGACTCTGGTCACCAGATAGCCGCTGAGATGCTCGGCGCGCTCGATCGCACTCTGCATGTCACCCACCGTTTCGATCTGCCCGAGGTCGACGCCGATGGTGACCATGGTCAGCGCGATTTCGGCAGAAACGCCGGAAATGATAACTTTCGAGCCCATCAGCCGCGCCGCCTCGACCGTCTGTATCAGATGGCTGGCCACCCGCGAATCGACATAGGGCACGCCGGTGATATCGAGCACCACCACCTTGGCGCGATTCTTCAGGATTGCCTGCAGCAATTGTTCCGTCAGCTGACTGGCGCGGTAGGAATCGATCAGCCCGACCATCGGCAAGATCAATATACCTTCGCGAAACGGCAGCACCGGTGTTGAAAGCTCCCGGATCGCTTCCTGCTGCGCGCCGATGGTGCGCTCGCGCGAATCGATATAGGTATCGGTCGCGAGGCTGATGTCGAGGAAAGTCAATTTCATCAGGGAAAAGAACACCTGTTGCGCGTGTCCTGGATCGTCCTTGAAGGTGGAGAACAGACGCGCCGCCACCGTGCGCAGATAGAAGTTGTACATTCCAAGGTAGGACTTGACCGGCAGCCCGATGCGCTCATGCACATTGCCGATCCGCAGCCGATTTTCGACATATTCCATGTCGTAGTTGCCCTGCGTCAGGCGCAGAAAATAGCGCTTCTGCAGATTCTTCACCCGTGCCAGCTTCTCGGGATCACTAAAGAAAACGCTGGTTTCCTCGAACGACATCAAATGTCGGTAAAAGTCTTCAATCACCTCGTCGGCATATTGCCCGGCAAGTTCATTGATGCTCTCGAGGCGGGCGACGTCATCTTCATTGAACTGGAGGAATTTCTTGCGTTTGCGGATTTCCTCAGCATCGATAGTCAGGCTGCTTACCAGACTCGACCATTGATTCTTGCGGTCATTGGTTGCGTCCATTCCGGTCCCTTTCGTTGGCATGCCGCGAACGGGCGCATGATCGAGTTTTTTAATGCGTTGCCTGACGTTGATATTTTGGACAGCCGACAGTCGGGGGAGTTTCGTCGGTTTGAGAACGCAATTTTGGGAAGAAAGCGGTGGCAAAACCGGCCTAATATTAAATAAAACTATCGACTTTATTTAATTAATTGTTTTTACAAATACACAGGGCGCGATTATGATTCATCCATCGCAGCAATTCATGCGTATTTATTCAACCCACAACGAGAGGAAAAACTCATGTCTCTGATCAATACCGAAGTCAAACCGTTCAAGGCCACCGCATTCCACAACGGCAAATTCGTCGAACTCACCGAAAACGACCTGAAGGGCAAATGGTCCGTCGTCGTGTTCTACCCGGCCGACTTCACCTTCGTCTGCCCGACCGAGCTGGGCGACCTGGCTGACAACTACGATACTTTCAAGTCGCTGGGCGTGGAAGTCTACGGCGTATCGACCGATACCCACTTCACGCACAAGGCATGGCATGACACGTCCGAAACCATCGGCAAGATCAAGTACCCGCTGGTCGGCGACCCGACTGGTGCGATCACCCGCAATTTTGACGTGATGATCGAAGAAGAAGGCCTGGCACTGCGCGGCACCTTCGTGATCAATCCGGAAGGCCAGATCAAGCTGTGCGAAATCCACGACAACGGCATCGGCCGCGACGCTAAGGAACTGCTGCGCAAGGTACAGGCAGCCCAGTACGTTGCGTCCCACCCGGGTGAAGTCTGCCCGGCCAAGTGGACCCCGGGCGAGAAGACCCTGGCTCCGTCGCTGGACCTCGTTGGCAAGATCTAAGCGCATCTGACGCTCTAAGGGCGCGCCGCAAGGCGCGTCCGCAAGCAGTACCACTCCCCGATCAATCTGTTTGATCCGGCAGCACAAGGCTGATCCGGAAGTGGCACCGCACATCCTGAATATTCGCAACTCTCACATGGGAGAAACAACATGCTCGACACGAACCTGAAGACCCAAATCAAAGCCTACCTCGAAAAAATCTCGCTGCCGATCGAAATCACCGCATCGCTCGACGACAGCGACAAGTCGCGCGAGATGCGCGAACTGCTGCAGGACATCCAGTCGCTGTCCAGCCTGATCACGCTGACCGAACGCAGCGGTGACGGCGAACGCGCACCGTCCTTCGCCCTCAACCGCGCCGGCAGCAACATGGGCATCCGCTTCGCCGGCATCCCGATGGGCCATGAATTCACCTCGCTGGTGCTGGCGCTGCTGCAGGTCGGCGGCCATCCGCCGAAGGCTGAGGCCGACGTGATCGAACAGATCCGCAACCTCAAGGGCGAATACCTGTTCGAGACCTATATCTCGCTGTCCTGCCAGAACTGCCCGGACGTGGTGCAGGCGCTGAACCTGATGGCGGTGCTTAACCCGAACATCCGCCATGTGATGATCGACGGTGCACTGTTCCAGGAAGAAGTGACGAAGCGCCAGATCATGGCGGTGCCGACCGTGTTCCTGAACGGCCAGACCTTCGGCCAGGGACGCATGAGCATGGAAGAAATTCTCGCCAAGCTCGATACCGGCGCCGCCGAGCGCGAAGCCGTGAAGCTCGCGCAGAAGGATGTGTTCGACGTGCTGGTGGTCGGCGGCGGCCCTGCCGGTTCGGCAGCGGCAATCTACGCGGCACGCAAGGGCATCCGCACCGGCGTGGTGGCCGAGCGCTTCGGCGGCCAGGTGCTCGACACCATGGCGATCGAAAATTTCATCTCGGTGAAGGAAACCGAAGGGCCGAAACTGGCCGTCGCGCTGGAGCAGCACGTGAAGGAATACGACGTCGATGTGATGAACCTGCAGCGCGCGGAAAAGCTGATCCCGGGCGACACCATCGAAGTTCAGCTCGCCAGTGGCGCAAGCCTGAAGGCGAAGAACGTGATTCTCGCCACCGGAGCCCGCTGGCGTGAAATGAACGTGCCGGGCGAGAAGGAATACCGCAACCGCGGCGTGGCCTACTGCCCGCACTGCGACGGCCCGCTGTTCAAGGGCAAGCGCGTAGCGGTCATCGGCGGCGGCAACTCCGGCGTCGAAGCAGCGATCGACCTGGCTGGTATCGTATCGCATGTGACGCTGCTGGAATTCGACAGCAAGCTGCGCGCCGACGCGGTCTTGCAGCGCAAGCTGCACAGCCTGCCGAACGTGACCGTCATCACGCAGGCGCAGACCACCGAAGTAACCGGCGACGGCAACAAGGTCAACGGCTTGCGCTACAAAGACCGCGCCAGCGGCGAGTCGCACCTGGTCGAACTCGAAGGTATCTTCGTGCAGATCGGTTTGCTGCCAAACACCGACTGGCTGAAAGGCACGGTGGCACTCTCCAACCGCGGCGAGATCGAAGTCAATGCACGCGGCGAAACCTCAGTGCCCGGCGTGTTCGCTGCCGGCGACGCGACGAGTGTGCCGTACAAGCAGATCATCATCGCCATGGGCGAGGGATCGAAGGCAGCGCTGTCCGCGTTCGATCACCTGATCCGCACCTCGGCGCCGGTAGAAGAGCCTGCCGCGCTGGCCGCCTGATCGAAGTCGCGCACTCGCCAATGAAAAAGCCACCGCTAATCCGGTGGCTTTTTTTATTCCGGAAGAAGCCCTGAGCGCTTATTCTGGTACATGACAAACCGCCTCGATCCTGTTCCCATCAGGATCGCGCACAAAGGCTGCGTAATACGACACGTGGTAATGCGGTCTCAAGCCCGGCGGGCCGTCGCATGCTCCGCCACTGGACAATGCCGCGTCATGAAACGCACGGACCTGCGCACGGGATTGCGCCTTGAAACACCAGTGCCGCTTGTCGTCGATATTCGCTTCTGGCGACAGATAGATCGCAAGAAAAGTATGCTCCGGCTCAGCTGCTGAGCATCGTGCTCCATAGCCCAAGGCACCCGGGCGATCATAGACTTTTTCGCAGCCGAGAGCAGCCATGACCGCATCATAGAAACGCCTCGAAACATCCATGTCGCGTACGGAAAGGGAAACATGGTCCAGGAGTTGCATAGATCACCTATCTGGTTGCATAAAAACGTAGCGCCTTCATTATCGGCATGTATGCGCTGCGCCATTCAAGCAACAGCATCTATAGCTGCAAAAAGAAATGCCATTTCCCTGCGCAGGGAAATGGCATGAAGACGCTACTAACTTAACGGCTTACTTCGGTGGATAGACGCCTTTTTCGCGCGCTTCCATGATCGGCTTCCACGGGCCGTTCTTGTGCTGGTCGGCCGAGAAGCCCGGTGTATACGGAGGGAAGGCGGCATCGACCGGCTTGTTCTTGCGAGCCGGGAAGTCAGCGTCGAGCTTGGCCTTGACGGGGCGCGGCTGGCTGTTCACATACGCAGCGACATCAAATGCCTGCTCGTCGGTGAGGACCATGTTGGCATGTGTCGTACCGCTCGGCATATTCGCCTTGATGAAACCTGCTGCAAGGATATTGCGATGCATGCCCGCGCCGTTGTTGTAGCTGTCCGGTCCCCACAGCGGCGGGAACTGGTAGCCGTCGGCATCGCCCACTTTGCCGCGCCGCATGCCCTGTCCATTCTCGCCGTGGCACGCTACGCAATAGGTTGCGTAAACCTGCTTGCCCGCGACGGGGTCAGAAGCACGGTCGAGCAGTTTGAGCTTCGGCGTGCCGGCGCCTTCGATCTTCGCGCCCACCGGCAATCCGGTCGACAGAAAATGCAGGTACGTGGCCATTGCCTTCATTTCATTACTGTCGAGCGGCAGCTTACGGCCGTTCATGCTGCGCTCCATGCAGCCGTTGATACGTTCTTCCGTTGTTGAGACCGCATCTTCGCGGCCGCGGTATTGCGGGAAGCTGACGAAGGTGCCGATCCAGGGATTGCCGAACTTGCGTGTGCCGGCATCGACGTGGCAAGAGACGCAGGCCAGGTTGTTGCCCGCATAGCGCTTCGACTTGTCTTTCACCTCGGGCCCGAGATATTTGTAGGTCTGCTCCATCAGCAGCTTGCCATGGCGGACCATCTGGCCGTACTTATCGTCCGGCAGTTTCTCAATGTCGGGCGCGCGCCATTCGGCAGCTCCCTGTGCAGAAGCCCCTGCGGTCAGCAAATAGCCGATGGCCAGTCCAATGAGCGAAGTCCGAGTTGTTTTCATTGCATTCTCCGAAAGTGCGCGCGCCTGAAGCACGCGTCTTCGTTGTAAATCCGAATACCCATGCCTGCGGGAGAAGGTGGTGCCAGACTCGTCCATTCAGGGCTGAGGTCTCTCGCCGGCAAGGCATTCTCTCTCTTCCGTGTACTGAGGAGCGATTGCCTATTTCTCATCTATACAAGCAAATCATTCTACATTGACCTCGAAAAAAATTTGATCCAGATCAATTTTGACCAACCCATTCGCCTTCCTCCACAAGGCTTTTTCCGACGTATTTAGTGGGTCTTTATCCACGATTTGCGCTTGATGCCGCAGAAGTTGAAAGCAGCGTTGTCCGCCTGATCCCAGCTGCGCTTATTAATAAAAAAGCCACCAGATTTCCGGTGGCTTTTGTTTAATGACGCATCAGATGCTTCAACTTGATTGGTCTCGCCGACCAATCATCTTGCTTCACATTGACTCAGTCCGATTTCGCGTGAACCGCACATCTCACAGGTTGTTGAACGACTACTGCGCAAGAATCCAGGCGGAAGTCTGCTGAACAACATCCGCCTCAAGTCCATTGAATCCGTGATATGCATAAGGCTCACAGGGATCGCCTTTGGTCCTGCCTCCCTTGAAAGGCAACAGCTTGCTCTTCGGGTTGCCTTCGAGTTTGCTCATCAGGGCTGGCATATCTGAAAACGAACAGTGCACGCATCCATCCTGTTCATGATGGATCACTAGAACAGGGACGCGAATCTTCTCCAGCGGCATGCTTGGAACGGGGCGGCCTTTGTCGTCCGTGAGAATGGTAGAGGTCAGAACGATGCCGTCAGGCCCGTCACCGCCCGCCAGCGCAATGGCCAGGTATGCCACAGACTGCGTGCCGCGACTGGTGCCAACCAGCCAGACCGGTACTTTCGCGGTCTCGCGCAGCCATGCGATCACGGCTTTGATGTCGGCGGCGTGTTCCGGCTTCTGGCGGGCGCCATGAAGGAAAGGTGATGTTTGCCGATCTGACGGCGCATCGACCACCGCAACCATCAGGCCCTGTTCAGCGAACTGTTGGCGCGTACGAACGAGAAAATTTCCCTCGCCCCACTGCATCGAACCATTCACATCCAACTGCAGCCCGCCATGCCCTCCCGGGAGCAGCACAACCGCCGCCTTCGGATTGGGCGGAGAAACCACGATCATCCGCTGCGTGACGCCGGGCCGGGTGGGAATGTCCACTACTCTCTGAGTGGTCTGGGCGTACGTCTGGGACAGTATCGTGAGCAGAAACGCTCCGATCAGCAGCTTGAGGTGGTGCATGTTATTTCTCC
>DATFAZ010000144.1:0-12570 GCA_035254105.1 Noviherbaspirillum sp.
GGCCGCCCTGCCGACAAATGGCTGTCGGACACGGTGCGCTGGACCTGGCGCGTAAAAGTCTTCATGCATCTGGAAACCGAGTTGATGACCAGCCTGCGCGAGCGCGCGGAGGTCGAGGCAATCAATGTGTTTGCACGCAACCTGAAAGACCTGCTGCTGGCAGCACCGGCTGGTCCGCGTGCGACCATGGGCCTCGATCCGGGCCTGCGCACCGGGGTCAAGGTTGCGGTTGTGGATGCAACCGGTAAGGTGGTCGATACTGCAGCGATTTTCCCGCACCAGCCTCGCAACGACTGGGAAGGCTCACTCCACACGCTGGCGCAACTGGCTCGCAAGCACAACGTCGCACTGATCTCGATTGGCAACGGCACGGCATCACGGGAGACCGACAAGCTGGCACAGGACCTGATCAAGCGTCACCCGGAACTGGCATTGACCAAGATTGTCGTGTCCGAAGCCGGCGCATCAGTCTATTCCGCATCCGAATTTGCATCGCGCGAATTGCCCGAGCTGGACGTCTCCTTGCGAGGCGCGGTCTCAATTGCGCGACGCCTGCAGGACCCTTTGGCCGAGCTGGTAAAAATCGATCCAAAATCGATTGGAGTCGGCCAGTATCAGCATGATGTCAGCCAGACGCAACTTGCTCGCTCTCTTGACGCGGTAGTTGAAGACTGTGTTAACGCAGTCGGCGTGGACGTGAATACGGCTTCAGCGCCTTTACTTGCGCGCGTCTCCGGTTTGAATGCCAGCGTCGCGCAGAGCATTGTTACCTATCGCGACATAAAAGGCATGTTCGCTTCACGCGCGGCGCTGCGCGAAGTACCACGACTGGGCGAAAAAACCTTCGAGCAGGCGGCGGGCTTTTTGCGCATCATGAATGGCGACAATCCGCTTGACGCATCAGCGGTGCACCCGGAATCGTATCCGTTGGTCGAAAAAATTCTCGCCGATATCAAGAAGGACGTGAAAGGCGTGATTGGCGACGGCAAGCTGCTCAAAACCATCAGCCCTTCCAAATACGCGGATGAGAAGTTTGGCGTTCCGACCGTGACCGACATCCTGAAAGAACTCGAAAAGCCGGGCCGCGACCCGCGTCCGGAATTCACGACCGCAACCTTCAAGGATGGCGTGGAAGACATCAAAGACCTGCGCCCTGACATGATCCTCGAAGGTGTGGTCACCAACGTTGCTGCGTTTGGCGCATTTGTTGATATTGGCGTACACCAGGATGGACTGGTACATATTTCGGCGCTGTCAAACACCTTTGTCCGCGACCCGCACAGCGTGGTCAAAGCCGGGCAGGTTGTGAAGGTAAAAGTACTCGAAGTCGATGAAAAGCGTCGCCGCATCGCCCTGACCATGCGCCTGTCCGACACGCCACCGGCACCCGGTGCACGTCCGGAACAACGCAGCGACCGCAACGACACCAAGCGTCTGGCCCAACATCAGCAACGCTCTGCGCCGTCCGGCGGAAACAATGCGATGGCAGCAGCCTTTGCGAAGCTCAAAAGCTAACAGACAACTCCGAGAACGATATATGCAAACAGGGATTCGGCATTACTGCGAATCCCTGTTTTACTTTGGCGGCCATTTTCGTGCAACAAGGCGATCACTGCTTATAAGTCGTTGATATCCCTTTTATTTTTCGGACTTATCCACGCCTGTCGACCCTTTTTCATATAATGATGGATCTTCTGATATTTTCGAGGTTACGCCATGAGCGATATTCAAGCTTGGATTAAAGACACAGTCACCCAGCATCCGGTTGTGCTGTTCATGAAAGGCACCGCACAGTTTCCCCAATGCGGTTTTTCCGGCCGTGCCGTGCAGATTCTGAACGCCTGTGGCGTCGAGAACATTGTCACTGTCAACGTGCTGGAAGATGCCGAAGTTCGCCAAGGCATCAAGGAATACTCGAACTGGCCGACCATTCCACAACTGTACGTCAAGGGTGAATTCGTAGGCGGCTCTGACATCATGACTGAAATGTACGAATCCGGCGAACTGCAAAGCTTGCTGAAAGCCTGACAGAAATGCATCCGCAGAGATGCATTTCATTTACCCGATGCCTGATAAACGACTGATTATTGCCATTACCGGCGCAACCGGCGCCGTATATGGCGTTCGGCTGCTGCAGGTTCTGCGCGATACAGCAGGCATCGAAACCCATCTGGTGATTTCGGATGCAGGCGTGCTCAGCCTGCATCAGGAACTCGATATGGGGCGCAAACAGGTCGAGGTACTCGCGCACGTAACGCACAATATACGTGACATCGGGGCAGCGATTGCGAGCGGCTCGTTCCAGTCCCAAGGCATGATAGTCGCACCGTGTTCGATGAAGACACTTGCGGCGGTCGCGCATGGCCTGTCCGACAATCTGATCGCAAGGGCTGCAGATGTCGTACTCAAAGAACGGCGACGTCTTGTGCTCATGGTGCGCGAAACGCCGTTGAATCTTGCGCATCTGCGCAACATGACCGCCGTCACCGAGATGGGCGGCATTATCTTCCCGCCATTACCTGGCTTCTATCAGCGCCCGCAGACCATATCGGAAATGATCGACCATACCGTCGGCCGTGTTCTGGATCTGTTCGAAATCCCGCATACGCTGGCTCCCCGCTGGGACGGATTGAAACAGCAAACGTGATTTTTTGCGGAAGCAAAAACGCGCGCATCCCGCGACCAACTTGCCTATATTTCTTATGATCAAAAAAAACCCCATGAGCATTTCTGTTCATGGGGCTGTATTGGTGCCGGCTGCAGGACTCGAACCCGCTACCTGATGATTACAAATCAACTGCTCTACCAGATGAGCTAAGCCGGCGAAAATAGAAGACCCGTATTTTACTTTATTTGATCCGGGTTAGTGTGGGCCTGCCACCTTTTTTTGGTGGTTCGTTATTATCGTCCGGTTCCGTCGTTGATGCATCCGTTGACTCGCTTTGCCCAGGAGGCACCGCCGCTAAAGCGGGCGTTGCCGGCTTGGCTGTTTCGTCTGTGCTGTCCTCATCTTCACCATGAGTAGCCGAAGCTTCAAATGCCATACCCTGTCCGTTTTCCCGAGCATAAATCGCAACAACATTTTCCACGGGGATTGAAATATCTCGCGCTACACCACCAAACCGGGCATTGAAATGGATGAAGTCATTTTCCATTTTCAAGCCGCTCGTCGCAGTGAAACTGATATTCAAAACGATTTCGCCATTTTTTACAAACTCGCGCGGAACGCGAGTTTGTGCATCCACGGCAGCGGCCAAATATGGCGTATAACCATTATCCGTACACCATTCATAAATGGCGCGCAGCAAGTAGGGCTTGGTAGATATCTCGGACATGTTTTCCTGGCCAGAATGACTGGCTCGCCCCTCTTCCCCATTTTTGCAAATATGGAAGAGGCAACGGCAAGCTCAGTTTAACGGCGCATGACCTTCTCGGACGGCGTCAATGCTTCGATATATGCCGGTCGCGAGAAAATACGCTCCGCGTACTTCATCAGAGGCGCAGCGGTCTTGGATAGTTCGATGCCATAGTGGTCGAGACGCCAGAGCAAGGGCGCAACTGCTACGTCCAGCATGGAAAACTCGTCACCCAGCATGTATTTGTTCTTCAGGAACAACGGAGCCAAGGTCGTGAGGCGATCACGAATTTCCGCGCGGGCTTTTTCATGCACTTTTTCGGCCGCCTTCGACTTGTCGTTCTCCAGTGCATGCACATGGATGAACAATTCTTTTTCGAAGTTGAAAAGCATCAGGCGTGCACGTGCGCGCATCAACGGGTCTGCCGGCATCAGTTGCGGATGCGGAAAACGCTCATCGATGTATTCATTGATGATGTTCGATTCGTACAAGATCAGGTCACGCTCGACCAGAATCGGTACCTGACCGTATGGATTCATCACCGAAATATCTTCCGGCTTGTTGAAGAGGTCAACATCACGGATTTCAAAATCCATGCCCTTCTCGAACAGGACGAGACGGCAGCGTTGCGAAAATGGGCAAGTCGTGCCCGAGTAGAGAACCATCATTTTGTAGTTCCTTAGAAACAAAGGGGTGAGACGTCATACGGCTCACCCCGAAACAAGCGCCCGCCTAGGCAGGCAAAAGCGCTACTTGACGTCTTTCCAGTACGACACGTTCAAACGCCACGCCAGCACCAGGAATACACCCAGGAACAGCAATACCCAGACACCCAGACGCTTGCGTGCATTTTGTGCAGGCTCTGCCATCCATTCAAGGTAACCGACTAAGTCACCAACTGCATTATCGTATTCGAGTGTAGACAACTTACCCGGCTTGACTTGCTCGAAACCGGAGAATTTGTGCACTGTCTTGCTTGGATCGTGCGGATCTTTTTCCTCTACGAACTTTGCAGTCTGTATTCCCTGCAGCTCCCACATCGCATGCGGCATACCGACGTTCGGAAACACCATGCTGTTCCAGCCGGTCGGGCGGGTGTCATCCTTGTAGAAAGTGCGCAGATACGTGTACAGGTAGTCAGCCCCGGAACCTTCTCCCGAAGCTTTTGCACGTGCGATCACCGACAAGTCTGGAGGAGCTGCGCCAAACCACTCCTTGCCATCCTTGACAGACATCGAAACCGTCATCAGATCGCCAACCTTTTCTGAGGCAAACAGCAGGTTGTTCCTGATTTGATCGTCCGTCAGACCAATATCCTTGAGGCGGTTGTAACGCATCGCAGATGCCGAGTGACAGTTCAGACAGTAGTTAACAAACAATTTGGCGCCATTTTGCAGTGCCGCGAGGTCTTTAGTGCGATTCGGCGCCTGATCGAGCGGAAAAGTCCCGCCCGCAGCCATAGCGAGCGCTGGAACCAAAGCCAAAGCCGCAATCAGTTTTTTCAGCAATTTCATGGTTTTCATATCCCTTTTGCGGCTCAATGCGGATGGAAAGTGACGCGATCAGGTACAGGCTTGAACTGCCCCATCTTGCTCCACCATGGCATCAGCATGAAGAAACCGAAGTAAACAAACGTCAGGACCTGTGCGATCAAGGTGCCTGTCGCCGTCGGCGGCTGAACCCCCAAATACCCGAGGACCACGAACGCGATACCGAATACCAGGTACACGTACCCATGCCAGCGCGGACGATAGCGGATCGACTTTACCGGCGAATGGTCGAGCCATGGCAAACCGCCCAGGATCATCACAGAAACGCCCATCAGTACAACGCCCCAGAACTTCGCATCGAAGATAAACATGCCGATGACTGCGACCACGCCAACAGCAGCGACTGCCATCTTCACTGGACTGCTCAGCTTTGACTTCACCAGAATCAGCGCGACATACGCCAGCACGCCAACTTCAAGGGCATACATGAATTGCGAAGTGGTTGCACGCAGAATCGAGTAGAACGGCGTGAAGTACCATACCGGCGCGATATGCGGCGGGGTCTTCAGCGGATCAGCCGGAAGGAAGTTGTTGTACTCGAGGAAGTAACCGCCCATTTCCGGTGCGAAGAACACAATCGCGCTAAATACGATCAGGAAGACCGCAGCAACGTACACGTCATGCACCGTATAGTACGGATGGAACGGAATGCCATCGAGCGGCACGCCATTGGCATCCTTCTTTTCCTTGATCTCAACGCCATCCGGGTTGTTGGAGCCCACTTCATGCAGTGCCACGATGTGCGCAACTACCAAGCCAATCAACACCAGCGGAATTGCGATGACATGGAACGAGAAAAAGCGGTTCAACGTCGCATCGGACACCACATAGTCACCGCGAATCCAGAGCGAGAGGTCCGGACCGATGAACGGAATGGCGCCGAACAGATTCACGATCACCTGTGCGCCCCAGTAGGACATCTGCCCCCACGGGAGCAGGTAACCGAAGAACGCCTCGGCCATGAGGCACAGGAAGATGGCAACACCAAACAGCCAGACCAGCTCCCGTGGCTTGCGATACGAACCGTAAAGCAGCCCGCGCAGCATATGGAGATAGACGACGATGAAGAACGCCGACGCACCAGTGGAGTGCATATAGCGCACCAGCCAGCCCCAGGATACATCGCGCATGATGTATTCAACCGAAGCGAACGCAAGGTTTGCGTCCGGCTTGTAATGCATCACGAGGAAAATACCGGTAACAATCTGAATCACGAGCACCAGGAGTGCGAGCGAACCGAATGCATACCAGTAGTTGAAGTTCTTCGGTGCGTAATACTCGGACAGGTGGGCCTTCCAAGTAGATGATGCCGGAAAGCGCTGATCAATCCAGTGCAGCGCGCGGGCACCGAACGGCGCTCCTGCCGCGATTGGTTTCTCTTGCATTGCCATAGTTGTTATGCCTCGCCTTTTTCGTCTTTACCAATGACCAGCTTGGTTTCGCTGAGATACATGTGGGGCGGCACTTCCAGGTTATCCGGTGCCGGCTTATTTTTGAATACGCGCCCTGCGAGGTCAAATGTAGAGCCGTGGCAGGGGCAAAGGAAACCGCCAACCCAGTCGTCCGGCAGCGAAGGCTGCGCACCCGGTTGCAGCTTGGTGGTCGGAGAGCATCCGAGATGCGAGCAAATACCCACTGCCACAAGGATTTCCGGCTTGCGCGAACGGTATTCGTTGCGCGCGTATTCCGGCGTCAGTTCGGCCGGATTGCGCTGGGAATTGGGGTCGGCGACCTGAGCATCGGTCTTCTTCAGCGACTCCACCATTTCCGGCGAACGTTTCAGAATCCATACCGGCTTGCCGCGCCATTCGACGGTTTTCATTTCTCCCGGCGCCAAGCCGGTGATATCAACCTCTACCGGAGCACCGGCGGCTTTAGCTCGTTCGGACGGCTGGAAGGTGGACACAAATGCCCCCGCCGTAGCCAATCCGGCCACACCGCCCGCCGCGCACGTAGCGACGAGCAAGCCACGTCGACCGGAATCGACCTGCTTTTCGTTACTCATACCAACCCCAATCAGTGAAAAAGCGAATCAAAAGAAACCTTCTAGCAACCTTAGATTATATCGGACGAAGCATCCGATTTAAAGCAAATCCATATCGCCAACCTTTAATTCGGGGAACTTTTTCAACACTTGCGCGTGTAGACCCACGCTGAAGAACCAGTTTCCTGTAAAAATGTTACTTATAAACAGTGGCGGCACTCGATTGTTATTGTTTTAGTAATTTTACAAAAAGGAGTAGCGATGAAGATGATGAAGGAATTCAAGGCGTTTGCAATTAAGGGAAATGTTATCGATCTTGCGGTAGGTGTGATTATCGGTAGCGCTTTCGCCAAGATTGTTGATTCGCTGGTACAGGACGTCATCATGCCGGTTGCTGGCAAGCTTTTCGGTGGCCTCGATTTTACGAATTACTATCTGCCTCTGAATAATCAGGGGACGCACCTTTCCCTGATCGAGGCGAAAAAAGCCGGCGCAGTATTGGCCTATGGCAGCTTCATTACCATCCTGCTTAACTTCCTCATTCTGGCGTTTATCATTTTTCAGATGGTGCGCGCCTTGAATAAGGCAAAGAGAAAAGAGCCTGAATCTGCCCCGGAACAAGTGCCACCGCCCGAAGACACGTTACTTTTGCGTGAAATTCGTGATGCACTGAAAAACAACTCACGCTCTTGAAGGCTTAATCTTCTCAAGATCGGCCGAGGCGCAACAAACCACGCCGGTGCGCCTCGAACACAGCTTCGCCGCGCGAATGCACAGCAAGCTTGCCGTAGATATTTTTGATGTGAGTTTGTACTGTACCAACAGAGACTGATAGCATCTTGGCGACCTCACCATAGCTATTGCCTTGCGCGATAAGATCGAGGATGACTGCTTCACGCTTGGTCAGGCTGGTATCGACAACATCCTGGACGGCTGTCGGAGCAATCATTTTTTTTGTCCCCCGCACTCTCACCAGCACCATGCGCGCGATAGTCGGACTCATCGGTGCGCCACCTGCCCGCAGGTCCAGCACATCCCGGGCAACGTCCATTTTGCCCACATCCTTAAGCACGTAACCAGATGCGCCCGCCTCAATGCAGGCCAGCACGCTTGCCTCATCGCTGGCAATGGTAAGCACCATGATGTCCGCAGTCGGGTGATGCCGTGCGCAGGCACGAATAACCTCCAAACCGGAACCGTCAGGCAGGCCGAGATCGGTCAACAACACGTCCGGAGATTCATTTTCAAGCCAGTCCAAGGCAGGCTTGACGCTATCGAATACCGCCAGAAGCTTCAGCGTTGGTTCTGATTCAATTGCCAGGCACAGTACTTTTCGCGTAACGGCGTCGTCTTCAACAACCAGGACGCCCACGGTTTCGCGAGGTAATCCATCCAACATAATTTATATCCCTCATCTGCGGCAATAATACCGCGACCGGGAGTGAATCAAATAAAAAAACCAACTATCAGGGAATTTTTTTACACTGGGTTGGCAATATCAATGAAGCGATGATCGATACTAAATTGTTCTGCAAGGTGCATCCCGAGAGCCTGTACGCCATAACGTTCGGTAGCATGATGGCCGCATGCAATATAGGCAACTCCGGCTTCACGGGCCAGATGCACGATTGGCTCGGAAATTTCGCCGCTTAAATATGCTGTAGCGCCTGCGGCAATAGCGTCAGCCAGCATGTTATGGGCGGCGCCAGTACACCAACCCACTCGTTCCAGTGGCTGCATTGGATCGCCAATGAGCAATGGTGCGCGTCCGAGCTGGAGCTGGATCACGCGCACGAGATCACCCACCGTCTTTATATTGGAGTCTTCCAGGGAACCCAGCCAGCCAATGCCGTCCTCACCAAAATGACCTTCTGCAACCAGGCCCAGACGTTTTGCTAGCTGGGCGTTGTTGCCTAATACCGGGTGTGCGTCAAGCGGCAAGTGATAGGCAAACAGGTTGATATCGTTTTCCAATAGCAATTTCAGGCGATTCTTTTTTGGCCCCACGACACGTGCATCCTCGCCGCGCCAGAAATAGCCGTGATGTACCAATATGGTGTCTGCGCCCACCTCGATCGCCGCCTCAATCAGTGCCAGATTGGCGGTTACACCAGTGACAAGCCGTTGAATCCGGGGCCGCCCTTCTACCTGCAACCCGTTTGGGCAATAGTCCCGAAAACGGGTAATATCGAGCGCCTGCTCTAGGTATTTTGCAAAATTGTCCCTATTTACTGAATCTCGATCCATTATTCACACCTTTTTATGCGACGTTTTTGGCTATTGTTTGCACAAACCGTAACGGTCGGTCTGGCCATCTGGTTCATTGTAGCCAGCCTGAAGCCGGAGTGGGCCCGGGAAATGATCGGCTCATCGCGCGGCACACGTATAGCCGCTTCAGTCCCTGTGTTGGAAGCCCCAGCCAATGCCGCCCCATCCCAGGGCTCATACCGTGAGGCGGCCAAGCGTGCGATGCCTGCCGTCGTAAACATTTTCACGACGAAGGGGACCCGTGAACCCAAAACTCCGTTCATGGACGATCCGCTGTTCAGGCGTTTTTTCGGGGACCAGCAGGAGGATCGCCAGTTCAGTCTGGGCTCCGGTGTCGTGGTTAGCCCGGACGGCTATGTACTGACCAACAATCACGTCATTGAAACTGCGGATGAGATCGAAGTTGCCCTTGCGGACGGCCGCAAGGCAGTCGGCAAGGTCGTTGGCACGGACCCCGAAACCGACTTGGCAGTCGTTAAGATCAGTTTGCAGAACCTGCCTGCGATCACGCTTGGCCATGCGGAACAAGCCAAAGTCGGCGATGTCGTGCTGGCGATCGGCAATCCGTTCGGCGTCGGCCAGACAGTTACGATGGGTATCATCTCCGCACTCGGGCGTAATCATCTGGGCATCAACACGTTTGAAAATTTCATCCAGACCGATGCCGCTATTAATCCTGGCAATTCCGGCGGTGCCCTGATCGATGCAGAAGGCAATCTGCTAGGCATTAATACGGCAATTTATTCGCGTAGCGGCGGCTCGCTGGGGATTGGCTTCGCTATTCCCGTCACTACGGTCAAGACCGTGATGGAATCGATCATCAGTTCCGGCCATGTTGTGCGCGGCTGGATCGGCGTCGAACCGCAGGACATTACTCCGGAACTGGCGGAGAGCTTTGGGCTTACAAAGAAATCGGGCGCGATTATCGCTGGCGTACTGAAAGGCGGCCCGGCCGACAGGGCTGGCGTACGACCAGGCGATATTTTGGTTGCAGTCGAAGACAAGCCGGTTTCAGACACCACCGACATGCTGAACCTGATTGCACAGCTCACGCCCGGCAACAAGGCCAAAATGACAGTATTGCGCAAGAATCAGGAATCAACGATCGATGTCCTGGTTGGCAAGCGGCCCCGACCGCGGCGGGAAGAACTGGAATAAGCATGCATACGCGCGACCTGATTCGGTTTCTGGGCGAACTCGCGGAAAACAATAACCGCGCCTGGTTTGTCATGAACAAGCCGCGTTATGACATTCTGCGCGCGGAATTCCTGGAACTGGTCACGAAACTCATCGCGGATATCAGCAAGTTTGATCCTGCGGTGGCGCATTGCAATCCGAAGAAAGCACTTTTTCGAATCAATCGCGACATGCGCTTTTCGCGGGATAAAAGCCCATACAAGACCACATTTTCTGCTGCGATTACCGCCAGCGGGCTAAAGAAACCCAGCTCTGGCGGCGGCCCGGCCTATTATTTTCATATTGATGCCGATAGCACGCTGTTGGTAGCGGGAGGTGAATATATGCCGCCTCCAGACCGCTTGCGCGCCATCCGGCAACATGTAATAGCTGATGCCGCGGGTTTTTCAAAAGTCCTGAAAAACAAAAAATTAAAAGAGACTTATGGCGACTTGCAGAACGAGGGCAAGCTGGTCAGGCCTCCGAAAGGTTTCGATACCGATGCGCCGCATATTGAATACATCAAAATGAAAAGCTTCATCGTCTGGAAAGAGACGAGCTTGAAAAAGAGGCTACCTGCAGACCTGAACAAGGAACTGGTCGCCGGCTTCAAGGATGCCTATCCCCTGGTTGCCTGGCTCAGGCAAGTCTAAGCAGTCTCTTCCGGCGCCTGCGTTACCCGCACAAACATCGGGGCAAGCAGCAGGCCCACCTCATACAGCAGACATAGTGGCACTGCCAGAAGCAACTGGCTCATGATGTCCGGCGGGGTAACAACAGCGGCGAGCACGAATGCACCGACAACGACATACGGGCGGATTTCTTTTAGCTTCTGAACACTTACCAAACCCATGCGGACCAGCACAATCACGACGATCGGCACTTCAAAGGTTATGCCGAATGCGATGAACAAGGTCATGACGAAACCGAAATAGCTCTCGATATCCGGCGCGACCGAAATTGACTTCGGCGCAAATTCATTGATGAATTTGAAAATCACGCCAAACACGAAGAAATAGCAGAACGCGACGCCAGCAACAAACAAAAGTGACGAGGACACGACTAATGGCGCGATCAGCTTCTTCTCATGCGCATATAAACCCGGCGCGACAAAAGCCCAAATCTGATAAAGCACCACGGGCAAGGCGATGATAAATGCGACCAGCAGCGTAACCTTGACCGGGATAAGAAAAGGCGTGATGACGCCTGTTGCAATCATTTTACTGCCGGGAGGCAGCGCCGACATCATTGGCATCGCCAGCCAGTCGTAGATGTTTCCTGCCCACGGCATCAGACAGAGAAATACCACGATGATCGCTACCGACGCTTTCATCACGCGATTGCGCAACTCCACCAAGTGCGAGATGAAGGTGTCTCCCGCACCTGTAGTGTCTTGATTGTCAGCCATTAGGGTTAGTGAAATGAGACAGTTGTTTTACGCCCGATCCCGGCAGGGCGATGCCGGGCAACACGAGCCGCTCCCGAGATGACGCGGGTCTTGCGGCCAGTCTGTTTTTTGTACCAGGTAGGAATCGATGAAGTCCGGGCAAGTTTCTTTTTGCGGAAGTCCTTTGCCTTTATCGCCATTTGTTCAGGCGCCTGCGCGTCGAGCAGCGGATTGGACAACGCCTCCTGCACCTCGCTTTGGATTTCGGACACGCTCTGGGAAATGGACTGCTCGACACTGGATGCCGCTTCCTCCATTTCTTCCTTCATCTTGCGCAATTCGTCCAGTTCCATCTCGCGGCTGACCTCCGACTTTACATCGTTGATGTACCGCTGTGCTCGGCCAAATAAAGTACCGGCCATGCGTGCCACTTTCGGCAGACGTTCGGGGCCGATGACGACCAGTGCCACGACACCGATCAGCGCGAGTTTGGATAGACCGAGATCAATCATGTATGGGAAAGCTGCAAGAGCGGGTCATGACGCGCCCGGCGGCGCACCAAATATGCTCTATCAACAATATGTGATCAGCTCTTTTTTTCTTTTGCGTCGACGTCAATCGTCGTTTTGTCAGCGGCCACGGATTTTTCTTCTTCACCCTTGACACCGTCCTTGAAGCCCTTAACGGCCTTACCCAGATCGGAACCGACATTGCCCAGTTTTTTAGTTCCAAAAACCAATACGATAACCAACAGCACGATCAGCCAGTGCCAGATACTTAGTGAACCCATTTCTTTCTCCTAAACGGACGCACGCGCCCTTAACCAAAACTGCTCATTGTGCGTCGCCC
>DATFAZ010000145.1:0-5102 GCA_035254105.1 Noviherbaspirillum sp.
TGTGCGCGCTGCCGGTCCTCTTCCTGGCTCCAGCCGGTAAGGGCGATCAGCATGATGTCAGCGGAGCCCGGCTGGCTGCGAATGCGCTGGGCTACCTCATACCCATCCATGCCGGGCATGCTGATATCGAGCAGTACCGCCTCCGGCTGAAAGGAATCGATTTGCGCCAATGCGGCCGGGCCGTTTCGCGCGACCCGTACTTCCGCTCCCAGCATTTGGATCAGCATCGCCAGGGTATCGGCGGAATCCGGATTGTCATCCACGACGAGAATGCGGCGGTGCGGCAAACCGGTTTTGCTGCTTTCAACTTCGGTTGGTTTTATCGTAGTCATGGGTGCGTCATGTTCCATGGTGCTTGGCTACTTGTTGGCCTTTGCACGGATGCAAGAAAAAGCTAGGCCTCCGAGAGGAGTTGGCTCGGAAATCATAGCGCAAGACTTCTTTAGGGGCCTTGCTGCATGCTCATGTAACCGTAATTACGGGCAAAAACCCCGAAATTCGTGAAACATTCCACTAGTGCAAAATTCCCACACACTGAATTCGCTGGCTGATGCTAGAATCAGTGCCTTTCTCAGGAGGAGTGTTCATGAACAAAACAGAACTGGTTGATGCAATTGCAGCAGACTGCGACCTGTCAAAAGTTGCTGCACAACGCGCACTGGACTCGGTCATCAATAACATCGTCAAATCGGTTGCAGAAGGCAAGACCGTGCAGCTGGTAGGTTTCGGCAGCTTCGCAAGCGGCAAGCGTGCAGAGCGCACCGGCCGCAACCCGCGTACCGGCGAAGAGATCAAGATTGCTGCAGCGAAGACGGTCAAGTTCTCCGCTGGCAAAGCATTCAAGGATGCAGTCAACGGCTAAGCCAGTTGCCATTCTTTCCGGATGTTTTTACAAAGCCCCGCACAATGCGGGGCTTTGTGTTTCTGGCGGCCGATTTCACATGCCGCTATCAGAAACGACGCCGACGCAACTTGTCCACGCGCTCGGTCGAGCAGGCATCAATCAGCAACCCCGTAGAGTCGGCCAGCCGGTCGATGTTCCAGCCTTTGCCGAGCAAGATCATTCGCGTATGCAGATCCTCCAGGGTCACATTATCGATATGCCGGCCCAGATAGCGCAGCCCCTTCTCACGCAAATCGACGTAGATCAAATCATGGCGCGTGCCTAACGAATGCCATAGCGCGTTGGCTCCGGTTGACTGGCGTGCTCCGGTGATCAGGCAACGACCGGCTTCCAGCCACCACCGATAGATCGCTGTCGCAATGCCACGGCGCTGATAGGCGGGCGCGTACTTTGAATGCGGCGCGCGCAGATGGCGATCGGCGTAGCGATCGACTTCGATCAGGCGATTCAGAACCGTATAGCCCGCCACGCATCGAGATGCCATGTCTTCGACATAGATGTAGTGCTCGCCGTCGGCCTCGCGATAGCGGAAGACCAGGCCCGGGTAATGAATGCAGATCGGCGGAAGCCCGTAGAGCGCATCACCGGGGCGATTGAGGCGGCGATGGAGTGTGTCGAGCTCATTCTCGATGTCAGACGGGCGATGCTCGACGTCGATACGCAGTTCCGTCGGGCGAATGCGCCACGGCATGCCGGGAAAAGGAATGACCAGACTGTGCATGACAATCTCCTGTTTGGGACAGCACAAGTTGACGAAGCGGCAGGAAACCCTCAGGCGAGGCAGGCACCTGCCCACCAGCCGCTCATCAGGCGTTCGGGCTTCGATCTGGCCCGTACCTGGGCGCTCGCTTCCCAGTCTTCAAGCTGGACGATGAGGCCGGCGTATATGCCGTAGCCATCGCCGGCACGGATCTCTTCACCCGCTTGCAGGCTCTCGCCGGCCTTGATCGCACCGTTGGCAATAATGGATTCGGCTGCCCTGATGCCCCACTTTGCTTCGAGGTGCTGATGGCACAGGATGGTTGCGCCGGATTCGATGCCATTCCCGGCACGGATGTCTCTGAAGCCTGTAATGTCGCCACCGGCCCGCAGGTTCTTGCCACAATCGAGTGTGCCTTTGACGGTGACGCTCTGCCCGACGAACGCGTTTCCTTCGGCGGATAGATCGCCGCCGCAAGCAAGCTCCCACTCGGCGCGCAAATCGCTTGCACAGCGCAGGGAGCCATCGACTTCAATTCCCCAGTCGGCCCGGATGTCCCCGCCTGCATCGAGCGTGCCTTCGCAGCGAATGCCTCCGGCGGCGCGGATGTCTTCTCCCGCAACGATGGATTGGCCCGCGCGGATGCTGCCGCCGGCCTGTATGCTGCGGCCCGCGCGCACGATCGAGTCGACCTCGATGTTGCCGCGCACTTCCAGGGTTCCGGCGAACACAATGGCGTCGGCATCGATGGTATCGACGGATAAAACTGCATCGGTAGGGCCGAATTGAGAAAGAAGCCAGCAGGCATCATCAACCCGGCCGGCCCTGACCAATGCATCCAGGAGAGGTTGGTAGTCGCTGCCTTCCTGGTGATTGCGCAGGAACCAGCGCAGGCCGGAGGCGCAGGGGCGCTTGGCCTTGACGAACTTTTGGGTGAGATCCATGGCAAGTCAGGCGCAAGAAAGGATGACGTGCACCGATGTCGCGCAGCAGGGATGCAGGCTATCGACAAGTGCAATGGACGGCAGGCCGGTGTCGAACCTCGACAAGTGGACGGAATCGGGTGTGGCAAGCAGGTGCTCGCCGCAGATGAATGCAGGCATGGAGTTCTCCCAAAGCGCAGCCAAAACCCGAAAAGATTTGGCCGCTATCGCGCTTGGCTTAGGCCCGGCGATAGATGGTTTGCGCTAATGAGAAAGGGGGATATCGCCGGGCTTAGGAGTCTGCGGCAAGTTGGCAGACTCCCTCGGTGCCTGTCGGCTGGGATACGTGCGCGTGCATGCCTGCCATCAGGGACAGGTCAGATGCGGAAACGTAGAGGAGTTCGAGAATTGCCATGGGCGCCAATGTAGGCGCTCTGACTGGTACTGTCAAGCCGTCCGGTTTTTGTTTTAGCGCATCATCGCCCGCCGCAACGCGAAGCTGATTGCATCCACCAGCGCCACCAGCACCAGCATGGCGATGATCACGGTTGCTGCCTGCTGCATCTGGAACAATGATAAATGATATTTCAACATCTGGCCGAGACCACCTGCACCGACCACGCCGAGGATGGCGGCGGCGCGGATATTGTTTTCCCATCGATACAGCGTGTACGACATCATCTGGGGCAAAGCCTGCGGCAGCGTTGCATAAAGAAATGCCGGTAGTGCGCGCGCACCATTGATGCGCAGCGAAGCCTCAGGCAATGGTGAGCAGTTTTCCAGCGCATCGGCAAACAGGCGACCGAGGACGCCGATGGTATGCGCAGCCAGCGCCAGCGTGCCGGCAAACGGTCCGAGCCCGGCGGCGATCAGCAGGATGGCTGCCCAAACCAGTTCCGGAATCGAACGTGCAACGTTCAGCAACAGCCGGATAGCACCACGCGCCACTCTGCCGAAACGCCCGCTGGCAGGCAATGCCAGCGCAATGCCGAACATGGCGGCAATCGCCGTGCCGAGTGCGGACATCGACAGGGTTTCCGCGCAGGCGAGCAGTGTCTTTTGCAGGAAGGCAGGCGATATGTCCGGGGGCGCAAAACCTCGCAGGAACTCGCCGGAGGAACGTGCCGCGTCCAGCGTAAACAATGCGCTCCACTGCAAGGGCAGCGTTATAAAGCTGGCGATCACCAGCGCCAGCAATCCGAGCAACAATGCCAGTGTCGGCAGACGGATCACTGGTGCAGCAGAGGGCAATCCCGAATGCTTCATGCCAGCCGCCTGCGGCAAAACTTGCTGACGCCGTCCGCGCATGCCACCAGCAGCACGAACACCAGCAGCATGGTGGCGACTTCATCGCCGGCGAGCATTTTCATCGACTCATCCATGCGCTGGCCGAGTCCGCCTGCGCCGACAAAGCCCATCACCACCGAGCCGCGAATCGCGCATTCCCAGCGGTAAACCGTGTAGGACACCAGTTCCGACGCGGATTCCGGCAGCGCTCCATACAGCAGTGCGGCAAGGCGCACGCTGCCGTTCTCGAGCAGCGTGTCGGTGGCGTGGGCGTCTGAGGATTCGAGAATTTCCGCATACACCTTGCCCAGCATGCCGCAATAGGTTAGTGCGATGGCGAATACACCTGCCGTCGGACCGAGGCCGACAATGCGCACGAACAGCAAGGCCCACACCAGCTCCGGCACGCTGCGCAACAGGATCAACAGCCAGCGCGCCATTTGTCTGACGGCCCGGCCTACAAGACTGATGTGGCCCGTGCCGATGCGCGACAGCGACAGACGCTCGGTCACGATCAGCGTCATCGGAATTGCGCCCAGCAGCGCGAGCGCCATGCCTGCTGTGGCAATGGCTACGGTTTGCCACGCGGCTTCGCCAACCAGATGCAGAAATTCAGGGGAATGCGCCGGCGGTATGAAGGCTGCAAGAAAACGTGCGGTTGCGCCGAGGCTTTGCTCATCGAGCAGTATCCACGGCTTGAATTCGCTCCACACCAGCAGCGGCCAGAGCACCACCAATGCAATTACCAAACCGGCGATGCGGCCATGCCATGCCGGGTCGGGATGTCTGGAATTCGATGAGAAAAACATCATGGGCCTAGAAGCAGCGTGTGACGACTGCCGGCTCTGGTGGTATTGGCGATGCTTCATCCTCGATCGCTTCCGGCAAGGCTGCATTGCGATCGGCATGCTGGTACAAAGTCTCGATCATGCCATCGGTGACGGCTTGGCGTGGTGCATCGAAGACGATGCGCCCGGCACGCACGCCAATAATGCGTGGAAAATTCATGCGCGCCAGTTCCACCTGATGCAGGCTGCATACCAGCGTCGCATTGCGCGTAGCTGCTTCCTGCTGCAGCACCGTCAGGGTCTTTTGCGCCAGCACCGGGTCGAGCGCCGACAGCGGTTCATCCACGAGAAAGGCTTGCGCCTGCGATATCAGCAGCCGCGCCATGCTGCAACGCTGGCGCTCGCCGCCGGACAATCGGTCCACGCGCATGTACAGTTTGTCCTGCAAATCGAAGCGTGCCAGTGCATCGTAGGCTGCCTGCGGGTCCGACGGACGAAAC
>DATFAZ010000146.1:0-15909 GCA_035254105.1 Noviherbaspirillum sp.
AGCTTGGCGCGTACGACCAGCGGATGGGTGAACTGGCCGGGAGACCGCATCGCATTACCTGGAATCGCACCGTAGTGCGCTGACACAAAATCCATGATGCCAAACGACAAGCATTCGACCTGCGACAGGGCAGCAATCGAATGGGCAGCGGCGAGGGCACCGTGTGTTTCTATCAAGACGTGGACCGGCAAGTCGTCCCGGCCATTTTTTACGGCATGACGCTGAATGATGTCGACCGCACATTCAACATCCGCAAGGCTGTCGGCTTTCGGTACAACCAGATAAGCAAGCCGTCTGGCGGCGACCGCGCAGATGAGTTCTATATCCCGTTCGAAGCAGGGATGGGTCACGTCGTGAATGCGTGCGCCGATGCGATTAAAACGGTTGGTGTCACTTGTGACAAGCGAGGCGATCAGTTTTGCATGGGCTTCTTCGTTACCTGCACTAGCGCCGTCTTCGCAGTCAAGCGTGATGTCGAAAACGGGGCCCAGTTCTTGTTGCAGGGCGATCGATTTATGCATCAGCTTTTCGGAGCCGGCATAGTGATCGCAGGCCGGAATCGTAACCGGCTTATGTTTGCCTTGGAATAAGACTGCGGAGGGATGCATGGATTGCATATCCTGTAATTTCTGGCCTTCAAATGGAAAAACGGCAGACTTCGTGTTGCAGTCTGCCGTTTGTTTGGGTGCTACTGGGAAGCGTTAGCCGACCAGGTGTTTCACACCATCACGCTCTTCCATCAGTTCCTTCAGGGTCACATTGATGCGCTCTTGCGAGAAGGCATCGATTTCCAAGCCCTGGATGATCTTGTACTCGCCATTCTCGGTCGTAACCGGGTAGCCAAACATCGTACCTTCCGGGATGCCGTAGGAACCGTCGGACGGGATACCCATCGTGGTCCACTTGCCGTTGGTGCCGAGCACCCAGTCACGTACGTGGTCGATTGCGGCGTTGGCTGCAGAAGCGGCAGAGGACAGGCCGCGCGCTTCGATAATGGCTGCGCCGCGCTTGCCGACTGTCGGCAGGAACACATCCTTGTTCCATGCGTCGTCGTTGATCATGGACTTGACCGGTTGGCCGTCAATGGTGGCGAAACGGTAGTCGGCGTACATGGTCGGGGAGTGGTTGCCCCACACGCACAGCTTTTCAATCGAGGAAACCGGCTTGCCGGTCTTCTGGGCGATTTGCGACAGCGCGCGGTTGTGGTCGAGGCGCAGCATGGCGGTGAAGTTCTTGGCCGGCAGATTCGGAGCCGATTTCATCGCGATGTAGGCATTGGTGTTGGCAGGGTTGCCGACAACCAGTACTTTAACGTTGCGCGATGCGACGGCGTCCAGTGCCTTGCCCTGCACCGTGAAGATTTGTGCGTTGGCTTCGAGCAGGTCCTTGCGCTCCATGCCCGGTCCGCGCGGACGTGCGCCAACCAGCAGGGCAACGTCAGCGTCTTTGAATGCGGTCATCGGATCGCTATGTGCAGTCATGCCGGCCAGCAGCGGGAATGCGCAGTCGTCAATCTCCATCATGACGCCCTTGAGTGCCTTCTGGGCTTTCTCATCCGGGATTTCGAGCAGCTGCAGAATGACAGGCTGGTCTTTGCCCAGCATATCGCCATTGGCGATGCGGAACAGCAGGGAGTAGCCGATTTGGCCGGCGGCGCCGGTGACGGCAACGCGCATAGGGGCTTTAGCCATGATGAATCTCCAAAGTGGGAAGGAAAACAGTGACGCGAAACGTTACGGAATTTGCAGCAAGCCTGTAATCATACCGTTGAAAATCTCAGTGGTCACAGTCGCCATTCTTCTCGGTGATTCGTTCGTGCGAGAACGGGGTTGCCGTGGCCTTGCATACTGCAAATATTGCCCGCGAGTTTAGGATGACGTAGCAGGCATGTCAATGATTATCATATATCTTATATAAGACATATCACTTAGCAGTTTTTGCTAGACGGCAACCGCGATTTTATGGTGAAATCTGTGGTTATGAGTTCCGCCCCGTCCAATTTGATCACCAGTGGTGCACCTGGCACGGGGGTGGGAATTTCTGCTTCCGGCAGTTCGCCAACTTTCAGCCCGCTTTATCAGCAGATCAAGGCTCTTATCACCCAGAGCCTGCAGTCCGGAGAGTGGAAGCCCGGTGAACTGATTCCCAGTGAGGTGGAGCTGGCCAGTCGCTTCAAGGTAAGCCAGGGGACAGTGCGCAAGGCAATCGATGAGCTTGCCGCTGAAAACCTGGTGGTCCGCCGCCAAGGCAAGGGCACTTTTGTGGCGACACATCACGAGGCCCGTGCCCAATACCGATTTCTGCGCCTGCTACCTGATACCGGTGAGCCTCATTACGCAGACAATAAAATTCTCGAAGTTAAACGGCTTCGTGCGCCGGCTGAAGTCGCGCGTCTTCTCGAAATCAAATCCGGAGATTCGGTCATTTACATCAAGCGTGTGCAATCGTTTGATGGTGTGCCCATCATTGTCGAAGAGTTGTGGCTGCCGGGCGGAATATTCAAGGGGCTGACAGCCGAACGCATGATCGAATACAAAGGGCCGATGTACGGCCTCTTTGAAATGGAATTCGGTACGCGCATGATTCGCGCTACGGAAAAGATCCGCGCAGTCAGTGCGGATCCGGGTACTGCTGAATTGCTGAATGTAGGTCCGAATACGCCGTTGTTGAATGTCGAGCGTGTGTCCTATACCTATGGTGATAAGCCGGTGGAAGTCCGTCGCGGGCTTTATCTGACAGATCGTCATCACTATCAAAACGAGTTGAGCTGAGCTCGCGGCGATCTATCGATATAGGGGATAGCACGGATTGACAGGGGGAATAAATGAATTTCGGTGAGGATAGGTGTTGGTGTGCCGCACAAAATCAGCGAAAATTACGGGATTATTAAGTCGAGGGAGGTGTTGTCATGTCTGAAGCCGTGAAAAAAAGCCGGCGACAATTTGGTGCAATGACGTTTGCGGACACGGTTCATTACCGATTGCCATTGGCCGGTATCGTATCCATTTTGCATCGCATTAGCGGCATATTGATGTTTATGTTGCTGCCATTCGTATTGTTCCTGCTGGACAAGAGTTTGACTTCCGAAATTTCCTTTGAGTACTTCAAGGGTTATACCTCGCACTGGTTCGTAAAGCTGTTGATCCTGGCGTTGTCCTGGGCCTATCTGCATCACTTCTGTGCCGGCATTCGCCATCTGTTCATGGATCTCCATATGGGGCTCTCCAAGGATAGCGGACGCAAATCCGCCGTTGGCGTGTTTGCCGTAAGTCTGCCGCTGGCTGCACTGGTTGCATTGAAATTGTTCGGAGCTTTTTAAATGGCAAACAATAATATCGGACCGAAGCGCCTCGTCGTTGGCGCGCATTATGGCCTGCGTGACTGGCTCGCGCAGCGCATGACTGCAATCGTGATGGCGCTCTACACCGTCATCCTGCTGGTTTCGTTTTTGACCGGTAGTAATTTTAGCTATGAAGGCTGGGCTGGCCTGTTCGCGCAGCAATGGTTCAAGATCGCCACTTTCGTTACGTTCCTGTCACTGCTGTATCACGCTTGGGTCGGTATGCGTGACGTCTGGATGGACTACGTCACCAAGTCAGTCGGTCTTCGACTCGCATTTCAAGTTGCCACACTCCTGTGGCTGGTCGGTTGTGCCGGTTGGGCGGTGCAGATTATCTGGAGAGCGTAATCGTGGCAGCAATTAAACAATCTATTCCTACCCGCCGCTTTGATGCGGTTATCGTCGGCGCCGGCGGCTCCGGCATGCGCGCTTCGTTGCAGCTGGCTGAGGCTGGACTGAACGTTGCGGTTTTGTCCAAAGTGTTCCCGACACGTTCGCATACCGTTGCAGCGCAAGGCGGTATTGGCGCTTCGCTTGGCAACATGGCAGAAGATAACTGGTACTGGCACATGTTCGATACCGTCAAGGGCTCGGACTATCTGGGTGATCAGGACGCCATCGAGTTCATGTGCCGTGAAGCGCCGAAGGTCGTGTACGAGCTCGAACATTTCGGCATGCCGTTTGACCGTAATCCGGATGGTACGATTTACCAGCGACCGTTCGGCGGCCATACCGCAAACTTCGGTGAGAAGCCGGTGCAGCGTGCTTGTGCCGCTGCCGACCGTACTGGCCATGCATTGCTGCATACGCTGTACCAGCGCAACGTGCGTGCCCGCACTCACTTCTTTGTCGAGTGGATGGCAATCGACCTGATCCGCGACCAGGATGGCGACGTTCTCGGCGTTGTCGCGCTGGAAATGGAAACCGGCGACGTCATGTTGCTCGAAGCGAAAACCACGCTGTTCGCCACCGGTGGCGCAGGCCGTATTTTTGCAGCTTCCACCAACGCATTCATCAATACCGGCGACGGCATGGGTATGGCGGCTCGCGCCGGCCTGCCGCTGCAGGACATGGAGTTCTGGCAGTTCCACCCGACCGGCGTGTCCGGTGCCGGCGTGCTGATTACCGAGGGTGTGCGTGGCGAGGGCGGTATCCTGATCAATGCCAATGGTGAGCGTTTCATGGAGCGCTATGCGCCGACGCTGAAGGACTTGGCGCCGCGCGACTTCGTGTCCCGCTCGATGGACCAGGAGATCAAGGAAGGTCGCGGTTGCGGTCCGAACAAGGATCACGTTCTGCTAGACCTGCGTCACATTGGTGCGGATACCATCAAGAAGCGTCTGCCGTCGATTCTTGAAATCGGCCACAAGTTTGCCAACGTCGACGCGACCAAGGAACCGATCCCGGTCGTTCCGACGATTCACTATCAGATGGGCGGTATTCCTACGAACATCAATGGCCAGGTCGTCGCGCCGAAGAACGGTATTCCGAACGAAATCGTCAATGGCATGTACGCGATCGGCGAATGCGCTTGCGTTTCCGTTCATGGCGCAAACCGCCTCGGTACGAACTCGCTGCTCGATCTGGTGGTCTTCGGTCGCGCTGCCGGCAATCACATTGTCGCAAGCAACCTGAAGCAGAAGAGCCACAAACCGCTGCCGGCCGACGCTGCCGATCAGGCAATGTCGCGGATGGCGCGCCTGGAAACCAGCACCGGTTCCGAGCGCGTGCAGGATGTTGCGAATGCAATTCGCTCGACGATGCAGCAATACTGCGGCGTGTTCCGTACCGACGAACTGCTGCAAACCGGCTACAAGAAGATCATGGAGCTGGACGAGCGTCGCAAGCACGTGGCGTTCAAGGACAAGTCGAAGGTCTTCAATACCGCGCGGGTCGAAGCGCTTGAGCTCGATAATCTGATCGAAACCGCCAAGGCGACTATTACATCAGCTGCCGCCCGCAAGGAATCGCGCGGCGCACACGCGCATCGTGATTACGAGAAGCGTGATGACGTCAACTGGATGAAGCACACGCTGTGGTTCTCCGAAGCCAATCGCCTCGACTACAAGCCGGTCAACACCAAGCCGTTGACTGTTGAAACCTTCCAGCCCAAGGCTCGCACTTTCTAACAAGGTCAGAACATGGCACGCACTCTCAAATTTTCGATTTACCGCTACGATCCCGATAAGGACGCGAAGCCGTACATGCAGGATCTGACGGTGACCTTGCAGGACACCGACAAAATGTTGCTTGATGCGCTACAGCGCATCAAGTCTGATGTGGACGATTCGCTGGCGCTGCGCCGCTCCTGCCGTGAAGGCGTGTGCGGCTCCGACGCAATGAACATCAACGGCAAAAACGGCCTGGCATGCACCACGAATCTGAACGAGCTGACTGAGCCGATCGTCTTGCGTCCGCTGCCGGGCTTGCCGGTCATTCGCGATCTGATCGTGGATATGACGCAGTTCTTCAAGCAATATCACTCGATCAAGCCGTATCTGATCAACGATACGATTCCACCGGAGAAAGAGCGTCTGCAGTCGCCGGAAGAACGCGAAGAACTTGACGGCCTGTATGAGTGTATCCTGTGCGCCTGCTGCTCGACTTCCTGCCCGTCGTTCTGGTGGAACCCGGACAAGTTTGTCGGCCCGGCCGGCCTGTTGCAGGCATATCGATTCATCGCAGATAGCCGCGATCAGGCAACCAATGAGCGACTGGACAACCTGGAAGATCCGTATCGCCTGTTCCGTTGCCATACGATCATGAACTGCGTCGATGTTTGCCCGAAGGGATTGAATCCGACCAAGGCAATCGGCAAGATCAAGGAACTTATGGTGCGTCGCACGGTGTAAGTGTTCTGCAAGGGCGGGAGCCTATACTGCTCCCGCCTTATTTCATGTGTCTTTCAGAACATCTTTCTTGGAAGGCAAATGAAATAAAGTGAATGAGGAATTATGTCCACCACCCATCAGGCTGATCCGGTAAAGCGTGCTCGTTTGCGCTGGCGTGCTCGTCGCGGCTTGCTCGAAAATGATTTGATCGTGACGCGTTTTCTCGATGTTCACGAGGCGAGCCTTACGGATGAAGAAGTGGACGCGTTTTCGCGCTTGATGGATCTGGCGGATAACGAATTGATGGACTTGCTTTTAGGCCGCAAGGAACCTTCAGGTGATGCAGACTTGCCGCATGTTCATACACTGCTGGCAAGATTGCGCGCTGCTTGATCCAGAATTAACAGGTTTTTGTTTTTCGGTTTTTTCCCCCAATCGACTCACCCCTCCTCATTAGAAGGACGAGACATGACCAACTCTGAAACCAAAGCAACATTGTCGTTCTCCGACGGTTCGCCGTCGCTGGAACTCCCTATCTACAAAGGTTCGATTGGCCCTGACGTCATCGATATCCGCAAACTGTACGGCGCTACCGGCAAGTTCACTTACGATCCGGGTTTCATGTCGACTGCAGCCTGTAATTCGTCGATTACCTATATCGATGGCGACAAGGGCGAGCTACTGTACCGCGGCTACCCGATCGAGCAGCTTGCAGTTAACTGCGACTTCCTTGAGACCTGCTATTTGTTGTTGAATGGTGAGCTGCCGAATGCTGCGCAAAAAGAAAAATTTGTCAGCACCGTGACCAACCACACGATGGTTCACGAGCAGATGCAATTCTTCTTCCGCGGCTTCCGTCGCGATGCCCACCCGATGTCGGTGTTGGTTGGTACTGTCGGCGCGCTGTCGTCGTTCTATCACGATTCGCTCGACATCAATGACCCGCATCATCGCGAAGTCTCGGCGATTCGCCTGATCGCGAAGCTGCCGACCCTGGTTGCAATGTCGTACAAGTATTCTGTTGGTCAGCCGTTCGTCTATCCGCGCAATGATTTGTCGTACAGCGCCAACTTCATGCGCATGATGTTCTCGACGCCGTGCTCCGAGTATAAAGTTAACGACGTGCTGGTTCGTGCGCTTGACCGTATTCTTATCCTGCACGCCGATCACGAGCAGAATGCTTCGACTTCTACCGTGCGTCTGGCTGGTTCCTCCGGCGCCAATCCGTTTGCCTGTATCGCCGCAGGTATCGCCTGCCTGTGGGGTCCTGCTCACGGTGGCGCGAACGAGGCTGCGCTCCAGATGCTGGAAGACATTCAGCAGCAGGGCGGCGTTGAGCGTATCGGCGAATTCATCGCTAAGGTCAAAGACAAGAACTCCAACGTCAAGCTGATGGGCTTCGGTCACCGCGTGTATAAGAACTACGACCCGCGTGCCAAGCTGATGCGCGAAACCTGCCACGAAGTGCTGAATGAACTCGGCCTGCATGATGATCCGCTGTTCAAGCTGGCAATGGCTCTGGAGAAGATTGCCCTCGAGGATGACTATTTCGTACAGCGCAAGCTCTATCCGAACGTCGACTTCTATTCCGGCATTGTGCAGCGCGCACTGGGTATTCCGGTTTCACTGTTTACCGGTATTTTCGCGATGGCACGTACTGTCGGCTGGATCGCGCAATGGAACGAGATGATTTCCGATCCGGAGCAAAAGATTGGCCGTCCGCGCCAGTTGTTCGTCGGTTCGCCGAAGCGCGACGTGCCGCCGATGGCAAAGCGTGGTTAATTACACGCAGCAATAGAAAAGCGAGCCCATGTGGCTCGCTTTTTTTTGACCGGTATATGCTATGCTTGTCAAACCAAAAAATGGTGCCCACTTCAGGTCGTCACGTAGCCCTTCCCCACAACTTGATGTGCGATCCGCTAACCGGTCAGGCCGTGTCGCGGAAGGTTAAATTAACCCGCTAATCTCGCGAAACGCGAAGAAAGGTGAGCAAGATGATGCAGCAGTATTTCTCCAACTCGTATCTGTTTGGAGGTAACGCCCCGTACGTTGAAGAATTGTACGAAGCGTATCTCAATAATCCCGGTTCCGTCCCTGATAACTGGCGCGCCTATTTCGACGCGATGCAGCATGTGCCCGCCGTCGATGGTTCGAATAAACCTGATGTCGCCCACGCTCCCGTAATTGCTTCCTTCGCTGAACGCGCGAAGCAAGGGCCAATCCGCACGATTAGCGCAACGGCCAACGTTGAAATGGGCCGCAAGCGCGTTGCTGTGACGCAGCTGATTGCCGCCTATCGTTTCCTTGGCAACCGCTGGGCGAATCTCGATCCGCTGCAGCGCCAGGAACGTCCGAATATTCCCGAACTGGAACCGAGCTTTTACGGTTTCAGTGATGCTGACATGGATACCGTGTTCAACATCAGCAATACCTATTTTGGCCCGGAAACTGCGTCGTTGCGCGATCTGCTGCAGGCATTGCGCGATACCTATTGCCGTTCCATTGGCGCCGAGTTCATGTATGTCAGCGACCCGACACAAAAGCGCTGGCTGCAGGAGCGCCTTGAATCGGTACGTTCCACGCCGAATTTCTCGCCGGAGAAGAAAAAACATATTCTCGACCGCCTGACTGCTGCTGAAGGCCTGGAGCGTTATCTCCATACCCGTTATGTGGGACAGAAACGCTTCTCGCTGGAAGGTGGTGAAAGCTTTATCGCATCGCTGGATGAAACGATCCAGCGTGCTGGTGAAAAAGGTGTTCAGGAAATCGTCATCGGTATGGCCCACCGCGGCCGCCTTAACGTCTTGGTCAACACCCTCGGCAAGATGCCGCAGGATTTGTTCGCGGAATTCGAAGGCAAGCATGCCGACGATCTTCCCGCTGGCGACGTCAAGTACCATCAGGGCTTCTCATCCGATATTTCCACCCCGGGCGGTCCGGTTCATCTGTCGCTCGCATTCAATCCGTCCCACCTTGAAATCGTCAACCCGGTGGTTGAGGGATCGGTCAAGGCACGCATTGAGCGTCGTGGCGACAAGGATGGCTCGCAAGTCATGCCGATCTTGGTGCATGGCGATGCGGCGTTCGCAGGGCAGGGGGTTGTCATGGAAACCCTCAATCTGGCACAAACCCGTGGCTACGGCACGGGCGGCACAGTACATATCGTTATCAATAACCAGATTGGTTTCACGACTTCGGACCCCCGTGATACGCGCTCGACGCTGTATTGCTCTGACGTGGTCAAAATGATCGAAGCGCCGGTGCTGCATGTAAATGGCGATGATCCGGAAGCAGTTGTGCTCGCAACCCAGATTGCACTCGACTATCGTGTCGAGTTCAAGAAAGACATCGTTGTCGATATCGTCTGCTTCCGTAAATTGGGCCATAACGAGCAAGACACTCCGGCGCTGACCCAGCCGCTGATGTACAAGAAGATCGCTCAGCATCCGGGCACGCGTAAAGTGTATGCAGACAAGTTGCATGCTCAGGGAACGATTTCTGCCGAAGTTGGTGATGCGATGGTCAAGGCTTATCGTGACGCAATGGATGCAGGCAAGCATACCGTTGACCCGGTCATCTCCAATTTCAAGAACAAGTACGCCGTCGACTGGATGCCGTTCCTTAATCGGAAATGGACCGATGCGGCCGATACCGCTGTTCCATTGGCAGAGTTGAAGCGTTTGGCTGCCCGTATTACCGCTGTTCCGGAAAGCCTCAAGCCGCACCCGCTGGTTGAAAAAGTGCTGGCTGATCGTGCTGCAATGGGCCGTGGGGAAATGAATCTGGACTGGGGTATGGGCGAACATCTTGCCTATGCGTCTCTCGTTTCGTCCGGCTATTCCATCCGTCTGACGGGGCAGGATGCTGGTCGCGGCACCTTCGTACACCGTCACGCAGTACTGCATGACCAGAAGCGTGAGCGCTGGGATGCGGGTAGTTACATTCCGCTGCAGAATGTCGCAGAAAACCAGGCGCCGTTCACTGTCATCGACTCAGTGCTGTCGGAAGAAGCGGTGCTTGGCTTCGAATATGGTTATTCCACTGCCGAGCCGAACACCTTGACGATCTGGGAAGCGCAATTCGGCGATTTCGCCAATGGCGCACAGGTTGTAATTGACCAGTTCATCAGCTCCGGCGAAGTGAAGTGGGGCCGTGCCTCTGGTCTGGTGATGATGCTGCCGCATGGCTATGAAGGTCAGGGACCGGAACACTCTTCCGCACGCCTCGAACGCTATCTGCAACTGTGCGCTGACAACAATATGCAAGTGGTACAGCCGACCACGGCTGCGCAGATTTTCCACCTGCTGCGCCGCCAGATGATCCGCCTGTTCCGCAAGCCGCTCGTTATCATGACGCCGAAGTCGCTGCTGCGTAACAAGGATGCCGGTTCGCCGCTGTCCGAGCTGGCCAAGGGCTCCTTCCAGACCGTGATCGGCGAAGTGGACGAGAAGATCGATCCGAAGAAGGTCAAGCGCGTACTGGCGTGCTCCGGCAAGGTTTATTACGACCTCGTCAATGCACGCAAGGAGCGTGATGCCTCCGACGTTGCGATCATTCGTGTTGAGCAACTCTACCCGTTCCCGCATAAGGCATTCGCTGCCGAACTGAAGAAGTTCCCGAACTTCACTGAACTGGTATGGACGCAGGACGAGCCGCAGAACCAGGGTGCATGGTTCCAGATTCAGCACAATATTTTCGAAAATCTGGATGAAGGCCAGAAACTTGCCTACGCCGGTCGTCCGGCAAGTGCATCGCCGGCAGTCGGTTATTACGACAAGCACTATGCACAGCAGAAGGCATTGATCGAAACCGCGTTCTCGAAGCTCAAGGGCTTCATCCTGACCAAATAAAGACCCGACGGCACGCCAGAAGCTGGCGTGCCGCACGAACAACCCGAAACGGAGAGTTACATGGCAATTATTGAAGTGAAAGTTCCGCAACTGTCGGAATCCGTCGCAGAAGCAACCATGCTGCAGTGGCACAAGAAAGTGGGCGAAGCAGTCGAGCGCGATGAGAACCTGATCGATATCGAGACCGATAAGGTTGTGCTCGAACTCCCGGCGCCTGATGCCGGCGTGATTGTTGAAGTGATCAAAGGCGACGGCAGCACGGTCGTTGCGGGCGAAGTGATCGCCAAGATTGATACTGAAGCCAAGGCAGGCGCAGCAGTTGCACCTGCTGCAGCAGCGCCGGCTCCGGCTTCCGCGCCCGCGGCAGCACCTGCTTCCGCTCCTGCAGCTTCCAGCGCTGCCGCCGGCATTGCGATGCCTGCAGCTGCGAAGATGCTGGCTGATAACAACATGTCGGCTGGCCAAGTGGCTGGCACAGGCAAAGACGGCCGCGTTACCAAGGGTGACGTGATCAATGCACTGCAGAGCAAGCCTGCTGCTGCTCCTGCACCGGCTGCTGCACCGAAGCCCGCGCTCCAGCAAGTCGCCGCACCGGTGAGCGCGAACCTCGCGAACCGTCCGGAAGAGCGTGTGCCGATGAGCCGCCTGCGCGCGCGTATCGCTGAGCGCCTGCTGCAGTCGCAAGCGACCAACGCGATCCTGACCACGTTCAACGAAGTGAACATGCAACCTGTCATGGATCTGCGCAACAAGTACAAGGACAAGTTCGAGAAGGAGCATGGCGTGAAGCTCGGCTTCATGTCGTTCTTCGTCAAGGCTGCTGTTGCTGCATTGAAGAAGTACCCGGTTATTAACGCATCGGTGGATGGCAATGACATCGTCTACCACGGCTATTTTGACATTGGTATCGCCGTTGGCTCACCGCGCGGCCTGGTAGTGCCGATTTTGCGTGATGTTGATCAGATGACGATTGCCGAAATCGAAAAGAAAATCGCCGAATTCGGTGTCAAGGCCAAAGATGGCAAGCTGACGCTGGAAGACCTTACCGGCGGTACTTTCTCCATCTCCAATGGTGGCGTGTTCGGCTCGATGTTGTCGACCCCGATCATCAACCCGCCGCAGTCCGCTATTCTGGGTGTGCACGCAACCAAGGACCGTGCCGTTGTCGAAAACGGTCAGATCGTCATTCGCCCGATGAACTATCTGGCAATGTCCTATGACCACCGCATCATCGACGGCCGCGAAGCCGTACTCGGCCTGGTCGCAATGAAGGAAGCCCTGGAAGATCCGGCGCGCCTGTTGCTCGACCTGTAAGAGAAACGAAGCCTGGCGCGCACGGAGCCTGGAGAAATTCCGCTCCGTGCGCGTTGCCTATTCCGCGCTTGAAAATTTAGGTTACGAAAATGTCGAAAAATTTTGATGTGGTTGTTATTGGCGGCGGCCCCGGTGGCTATATCGCTGCGATTCGCGCTGCCCAACTGGGTTTCAATACTGCTTGCGTTGATGATTGGAAAAACGCAAAGAACGGCCCGGCACCGGGCGGCACCTGCACCAACGTCGGTTGTATTCCTTCGAAGGCGCTGTTGCAGTCCTCTGAGCATTACGAGCATGCAGGTCATGCATTTGCCGACCACGGCATTGAAGTAAAAGGCCTGACCATGAATGTCGGCCAGATGATTGCGCGCAAGGATACCGTCGTCAAGCAGAACAATGATGGCATTCTGTACCTGTTCAAGAAGAACAAGGTTACGTTCTTCCATGGCTGCGGCTCGTTTGTAAAAGCTGACGGTGCCGGCTACGAAATCAAGGTGGCAGGTGCAACGGAAGAAACGATTACCGGCAAGCACATTATTGTTGCAACCGGCTCCAATCCGCGTGCACTGCCAAATGCGCCATTCGACGAAAAACTGATCCTGTCCAATACCGGTGCACTCGCAATCGACGCAGTACCCAAGAAGCTGGGTGTCATTGGTGCCGGCGTCATTGGCCTGGAAATGGGAAGTGTCTGGCGCCGTCTTGGCGCAGAAGTGACGGTGCTGGAAGCACTGCCGACCTTCCTTGGCGCAGTAGACGAGCAGATTGCGAAAGAAGCGCACAAGCTGTTTGTCAAGCAAGGCCTGTCCATCAACCTTGGCGTGAAGATCGGTGCTATTACTCCGGGCAAGAAGGACGTCACGGTGGAATATGCTGACGACAAGGGTAATGCGCAGAAGGCAGTGTTCGACAAGCTGATCGTATCGATCGGCCGTGTGCCGAACACGATCGGCCTGAATGCGGAAGGCGTCGGGCTCAAGCTGGATGAGCGTGGTTTCATTGCGGTTGACGGTGATTGCAAGACTAATCTGCCCAATGTGTGGGCAGTAGGCGATGTCGTCCGTGGCCCGATGCTCGCCCATAAGGCTGAAGAAGAAGGTGTCGCGGTGGCAGAACGCATTGCGGGCCAGCATGGACATGTGAACTTCAATACGATTCCCTGGGTCATATATACATCGCCGGAAATTGCCTGGGTGGGCAAGACCGAGCAGCAGTTGAAGGCGGAAGGGATTGCATACAAGGCTGGTACATTCCCGTTCATGGCCAACGGACGTGCTCGTGCGTTGGGTGATACGTCCGGAATGGTGAAGTTTCTGGCTGATGCCAAGAGCGACGAAATCCTTGGTGTGCATATCATCGGGCCGATGGCTTCGGAGCTGATTTCAGAAGCGGTCGTTGCGATGGAATTCCGTGCGTCTTCGGAAGACATTGCACGTATCTGCCATGCTCACCCCTCCTTGTCGGAAGCTACCAAGGAAGCTGCGCTGGCCGTAGATAAACGCACTCTCAACTTCTAGGAGTCGTCATGCGCCACTTGATCCTGTTACTGCCGCTTGCGCTCACTGCATGTGCCACGACAGGATCAAGCGGTGGCAACATCGCTATTGAGACGACTTCGGGCGGACAGGCAATATCCGCTGCCAGTTGCGCTGTTAGTACCGCTGCTGGCAACTGGAATATAACAACGCCAGGCTCGGTAAATATTGGTGCTGCAAGCGGGGACTTGCGAGTGGTTTGCCAGAAAAATGGATACCGTACGGCCGAAATGATTTTCCGACCATCGAGCGCACTTGGCTCCAGTGTCGGCTTGGGTGTTGGCGGCGGTGGCGGAAATGTCGGCGTTGGTGTTGGCCTGAGCTTTCCGATCCAACTGGGCGGTGGCACATACCCCTCGCGTATTACGGTTGACCTCACTCCCCAATGACCCCGGGTATGGGGTATGGCACCGATGGCGAATGCTCTCTGCATTCAGCTAAAAAGCGCATTTTCTGTAAGAATGCTTATTGGCATTTGACTTCAGCATATGGTGGGTGAATCCGACTCACCGGTTTCCATGCCGTCTTGTGAGTCAGACTTGCTTGCGAATACGGCTATCGCCTCGCAATCTCGCAACCTTAACGCCGGCAACGATTGAATACACAATATGAACGTAAGGGAGTTTTACGAGCATGCGCTGGAGCAGCGCGGCTATAAATCTGACGAAGCGCAACGCCGGGCGGTCGAGCGACTGCAGCAGACGTATGACGAATGGCGCGGATACAAGTCGCAACGATCCAGCAAACTCAAGCGACTGATCAAGCGTCCGGATGTGCCGCGTGGCGTCTATATGTGGGGCGGGGTGGGCCGAGGCAAGTCCTTTCTGATGGATAGCTTTTACTCGGTCGCGCCGGTTGTACGAAAGACCCGCTTGCATTTTCATGAATTCATGCGCGGGGTACATCGTCAGTTGGACGAGTTGAAGGGAGTGGCCGACCCTCTCGATGAAGTGGCGCACCGCATTGCGAAGAAGTACCGTCTGATCTGCTTCGATGAATTTCATGTATCGGATATCGCGGATGCGATGATCTTGTATAACCTGCTCAAGGCCTTGTTCGACAATGGCGTCTCCTTCATCATGACATCGAATTACGCGCCTGATCTGCTGTATCCGGACGGTCTGCATCGCGACCGGATATTGCCTGCGATTGCCCTGTTGAAGGATAAGCTGGACGTCCTGAATGTGGATGCGGGTATGGATTACCGCAAACGGGTTCTGGAACAGGTGGAGGCTTATCATACGCCGCTTGGCGCGGCTGCGAACCAGGCCTTGCGCGATGCTTTTTCCACCTTGGCAGACACTACCGATGAGGATCCTCGTATTCACATCGAGGCCCGCGAGATCAAGGCCCTGCGCCGGGCCGGTGGTGTGGTCTGGTTCGATTTCGCTACGCTTTGCGGCGGGCCACGCTCTCAAAATGACTATCTTGAAATAGCCAGCCGCTTTCATGCGGTTATTCTCTCAGGCGTGCCCTGCATGTCTGCTGCGATGTCCTCTGAAGCACGCCGCTTCACCTGGCTGATCGACGTTCTTTATGATCACAAGGTGAAGCTCTTGATGTCCGCTGAAGTCGAGCCGGACAAGCTGTACACCGAGGGCATGCTGGCCAATGAGTTTCATCGCACAGTCTCGCGTATTATTGAGATGCAGTCCTCCGAATATATGGAAAGCGACCGCCGCGATGTCGCTGATTCAATCGCATGATCGATAATATGAGCTCTCATTGCAACGCCATGATGGATAGTTTGCATCCCGGATGCGCGAAGCGCCCTGGTAACCTTTGGCTTTTTCTGGTGGCGAGTCTCATGACACTCCACGTGCCTGGGGTTTTGGCGCAAGAGAAGGTCGATGCCGCATCAAAGCCCTCTTCATTCAGTCTTGTCGAACGTTATCCTACCGGGTCCATACAATCGGCCGAAGTTGCCGACGCCGCACTGGAAGATGTGAGCAGGGCGCGTGCCGGGGTTGAAGCCAGCTTCGCAGCAGAAGAGCGGGCATGCCACCCAAAATTTTTTGTTACTTCCTGCGTTGAACAGG
>DATFAZ010000147.1:0-5656 GCA_035254105.1 Noviherbaspirillum sp.
GGAGCATCCGGTTGACCCCGATGCGGAAAACAAGGCAATCCTGCAGAAGCTGCAGGAACAGGTGGCTCAGGCCGATGAAAAGATGCGGAACATGCAGAACGGCCTTGTGTCACCCGACAAGATGGCTTCCTTGCTGGAGGGGCTGCTAAACCGGAATCCCAAACTGCATCTGGTGTCGTTCAAGACGTTGCCGGTGGCGAGCTTGAACGATGCGTTCTCTCCCAGGCAAGAGGACAAGGAAAAGATGGTGGCACCCGCTCCGACGGCGGGCTCAGTGCAGCAGAATTCCGGAGCAGATGCACTCTACAAGCATGGCGTGGAAATTGCCGTACAAGGCACTTATTTCGACATCATGCAATACATGGCCCAACTGGAAGGCATGCCATGGCAGCTGGTCTGGGGCAAGGCGAATCTGCACGTCGATGAATATCCGAAGGCCACGCTCACCCTAGAGCTGTACACGCTGAGCATGGAGAAGAAATGGCTGAACATATAACTGCAATCCGGCTTTGCGCCATGGCCCGCCTGCTTTGCCTAGCAGCTGTGACGACATCGTACGTCTATGCGCAGGAAATGTCGGACCCGACGCGGCCGGCGACGGCAGTGGATGTCACTCCTGCGGCGGGAGCGCAAGCTGCGGCGCCAGTTTTGCAGTCCGTCCTGATATCGGGAACGCGCAGGGAAGCGATCATTGGCGCGCAACTTGTGCGCGTTGGTGACCGCTACGGGGATGCGCAGGTCGTCAAGATTATGGAAGACAGGGTTGTGCTGCGTAACGAAAAGGGAATGCAGACGCTCAAACTGTTTCCAGGCATAGAAAAACGTGCCGTCGCAGTTCGCGATGGCTTTGGTGCGGCAGTTCGCCACAACAACATCGAAAAGCATAAAGAATGAAAAAGACGGTATTAGCCCTGCTGATGATCGGCCTGGCCGGCTGCTCTACGCCTTCGAAGCGGCAAACCTACGATTTGATCAATGCCGAAATGAACAAGGCGGCAGAGGAGACGAAGAAGCCAGCGGTGGTGCCGGACGCCGTTTCTGCTGCGCTGCTGCCGCCGTTGCAAAACACCCAGCCGCCGGTGCGCAAGCCGACCGAGGAGCGCTTTAACGTTACGTTCAATAACGTGCCTGCAAGCCAGTTTTTCACGGCCATCGCGGCGGGTACGCGCTATAACGTGTTGGTGCATCCGGATGTGGCCGGAACCATCTCGGCCAACTTGAAGGATGTGACCCTGTTCGAAGCGCTGGACGCGATCCGCGAGCTGTATGGCTATGACTACACGGTCGAAGGCAATCGTATCATGATCAAGCCCTTGACCTTGCAGACCCGGGTGTACCAAGTGAATTATTTGACCGGTAATCGCCTCGGTTCGTCCGAGACCCGGGTGAACGCCGGCTCACTCAGCGCGGGGCTGCCTGCTACCACAACGTCGTCTCCCACCACGACGACCACATCCACCTCGCCGACAACGGCGCGCGTAACCGATAGCAGCAAGGTCAGTTCGACCTCATCCAGTGATTTCTGGGGGGAGTTGAAAACCTCGTTGCAGGCGATCGTCGGCACCGACAAGGATGGCCGCAGCGTGGTGGTCAGCCCGCAATCGGGCGTAGTTGTGGTACGCGCAATGCCGGAAGAGTTGCGCAATGTTTCTGCCTATCTGAAGGCGGCGCAAATTTCAGTCGATCGCCAGGTGATTCTGGAAGCGAAAATACTCGAAGTACAGCTAAACGACAGTTACCAGGCAGGCATCAACTGGGCATCGTTTGCTAATATCATGGGTATCAACAATAACCGGGTCGCTGGTGGTTTTCTGGCGCCTGGGACCAGCTTGTCTTCTGCTGCCCAGTCGAATAATTTGACGACGACGCTGAGCACCACCAACCCGGTTACGGGCGCAATGGGAAACACGACGGTCAATGCCACCACCAGTCTTGCGCTCAACGCCGCTGGCAACGCTGCCGGATCGCTGTTCAGCTTCGCGTTCCAGACTAATAATTTCGCCGCCATGCTGTCCTTCTTGGAAACGCAGGGCACCGTCCATGTGCTGTCGAGTCCACGTATTGCAACTTTGAATAATCAGAAAGCAATATTGAAGGTTGGTACCGACGACTTTTTCGTCACCAATGTCAGTACTACCACCAACACATCGGCCGGCGGGAACACTACGACGCCATCGGTGACGCTGCAACCCTTCTTCTCCGGCGTCGTTCTTGACGTAACGCCACAGATCGACGAGCAGAACAACATCATTCTGCACGTCCATCCGTCGGTCAGCCAGGTCACGACCGTCAATAAGCTGGTCGATCTTGGCACCCTCGGCTCGCTCAATTTGCCGCTTGCGTCGAGCAATGCCTCGGAAACCGATAGCGTGGTACGCGGTCAGGATGGCCAGATCATTGCGATCGGTGGCCTGATGCGCCAAGCGTCGACATCGGATCGTTCACAGGTGCCGGGCGCTGGCGACGTCCCTGGGCTGGGGGCATTGTTCCGCAGTTCTAACCAGGTGACACAAAAGCGTGAACTGGTCATCCTGATCAAACCAACCATCGTCCAAGGCGCATCCAGTTGGGGTAGGGACATTCTGGAAAGCCAGCAGCGGATTCAGGCACTGGAGCCCAAGAGCAGGGTAGGGCTGCGGTAAGCATGTACAAGTCCCATTTCGGCCTGCGTGAACTGCCTTTCGGTATCACTCCTGACACCAGCTTTTTCTTCGCGTGCTCGAACTACCAGCAGGCATTGAACACGCTGCTCGTCGCGGCGAGGAACGGCGAAGGATTCATCAAGATCACCGGTGAAGTCGGGACTGGGAAGACGCTGTTGTGCCGCAAGTTCATGGCGACGCTCGACGACGGTTTTGTCACGGCCTACATTCCCAATCCTTATCTTGAACCACGTACGCTGATGCTGGCGCTGGCCGATGAACTGGAAGTGCCGCTGGAAAAGGACGTCGACCAGTATCATCTGCTGAAGTCGATCAATCAGCGCTTGCTTGAGTTGGCGCAGCAGGACAAGCGCGTTCTGCTGTGTGTCGACGAGGCGCAGGCCATGCCGATCGAGAGCCTGGAGGCATTGCGGTTGCTGACGAATCTGGAAACCGAAAAGCGCAAGCTGCTGCAGATCGTGATGTTCGGCCAGCCCGAACTGAACCGCAAACTGCAACTGGAAGCAATCCGGCAGCTGAACCAGCGCATCACCTTCCACTATCATCTTGGTCCGTTGACCCGAGACGACATGGAATTTTATATCTCGCATCGCTTGAGCGTGGCGGGCTATACGGGGAGTCGCTTATTCAGTCATGGTGCCCTGAGAGTCGTATACGCCGCCACTGGCGGCACACCCCGCCTCGTCAACATCCTGGCGCATAAATGCCTGATGCTGGCGTATGGCGAGGGCAAGCAGCAGATCAGTGCGCGACACGCGCGTGCATCGGCTGCCGACACTGGTGCGGCGAGCAAAAGAATAATGTGGCCATGGATTTGGCTGAGCGCGGCGAGCTTGCTTGTCGTGGGTACTGGTATGGGATGGACGTTCTTCCGATGAGTTTGATTAACAAGATGTTGCAGGACCTGGACGCGCGTCGCGCAGACGTGGCGGGTACGGATTCGTACAACCAGCAGGTCAGGGCCGTAGCGGAGCGCCGCCGGATCAGCCCAGCATGGTGGGGCGTGCTGGCGGTCGCGATAGCGGTTTCCGCTTTCACCGCGTGGCTCTGGTTACGTCATCCGGTGAGTCAGCCGCCAGGGCGGATTCCGTTGAAGCTGGATGCCGACCTGAAGGTGCCACAGGTTGCTCCCCTGCCGCAATCTCCTGTTATTCCGCCGACGGTTGTTTCTTCTCCCCAGAATCAAGCCGTTGCTGAACCTCGTGCCAATCAGACGCCTTCCCCTATGGGCGAGAAAGCACCTGCGCGGCCGCTAATTGCGGGCACAGACGATGTGGCGAAAAAGCCGCCGCGTTCGGCCACGGCACCAGCACATACAACGATTGCACAACCAACATTGCCGCAGACACTTGCCACTCCGGTTTCAGCACCGCTGGCAAGCGAAAACGGCGTCGCACAGTCTGGCAAAGTCGAGAAGACGACCAAGGAATTTACGTCACAGCAGCTTGCAGAGAACGCATATCGCAAGGCTTTGTTGGCACTTCAACAGGGAAGGAATTCGGAAGCAATTGATAGCCTGGAGCAGGTTCTGCGGCTTGATGCACGTAATGCCGCGGCACGCCAAGTAATCGTTAGAGAACTGGCCGGGGCCGGTCGTTTAGATGATGCTATTCACGTGGCCAAAGAGGGCCTCGCGATGGATGCGAACCAGCCCAACTTGGTGATGGCACTTGCTCGATTGCAGTTGGACAAAGGTGAATTGCGTTCCGCGATAGAGACGATGGAACGCGCTCTACCTTATAGTGCCGATCGTGCTGACTATGTCGCTTTTTTGGCGGGTCTGCTGCAACGTGACGGCAAGCATAAGCAGGCTGTTGAACAGTATGTCGTCGCCCTGCAACGTAGTCCGCAGAATGGCATTTGGTGGATGGGACTTGGCATTTCGCTTCAGGCCGACAATCGTCCAGCGGATGCCGTGGAGGCATACAAGCGGGCGAAAGCGTCAAGTACGTTGTCGTCCGATTTACTTGCTTTTGTCGAGGCACGGCTGAATCAGCTCACGCCATAAGGATAGGCCGGCACCTACGACCATGCACACGAAATCGATGGAGGTGCGGCCGGCTTAAACCACCTTGCCAGCAGTCACTGGGTCCAGTAACACGGGGTGTGGGCGTGGCGTGAACACTTTTATCCTCTCCAGCAGTAGGTCTGGAGTGGAGTCATGCATGAGCAAGTTCGCCTGTGCCTCCTGAAGGAAACCTTCTTGGACGACATGATGCAGGAAATTAATCAGACCGCTGTAGAATCCGCCGGTATTTAGCAACCCGATGGGCTTGTCATGCAAGCCGAGTTGTGACCACGTAAAAATCTCGAACAATTCCTCAAGCGTTCCTATGCCGCCAGGCATGGCAACAAATCCGTCGGATAATTCGGCCATCATCGCTTTGCGTTCGTGCATGTCTTTTACGATGTGCAGGCGTGTCAGACCTCGATGGCCTACTTCCTTGTCCATCAGCGCCTTGGGAATGACTCCCGTTGCTTCGCCGCCCAACCGCATGACTTCGTCCGCAATGACACCCATGAGGCCGACTTTCCCGCCGCCGTAGACCAGTGCGATATTATTTTTGACCAGCGCGCTGGCAAACTGGCGCGAGGCCACGGCATAGGCAGCGGAAGCGCCGAGCGACGAACCGCAGTAGACGCAAAGTGTCTTCATCTTGTTCTTTTAGTTCATAGTAAGTGGGAAGGGGCAGGTGACGGGAACTCAGTCATGCACGCTATACCGATTCTCGAGGCGAGATGCATCAGCTTACGCGGGGAAAAAGAGGGGAACGAAGTAAAAAGACCGGCAGCAACAATAAGATTATGTCACTCCGGTCTAATTATTCTGGGCTGCTTGATGTCAGTCTTCTAGCTCTTCCTTCGCCAGTTCGACATCAAGTCGTTCCATGGCATCCATTGGTTCGCAAGCCGCTGCCTCATGGTACAGCTTGACTGCTTCGTCCATCTTTTTCTTTCCTTCCAGCATGATCAAGCCGTTGGCATATTCAACA
>DATFAZ010000148.1:0-4686 GCA_035254105.1 Noviherbaspirillum sp.
TGCGGTAGAGGTTTTCTCAAAGATGCTTGAGGGACTCCAAGATGTACTAGACGGCGACACGTTGCTGAAATTCATGATGCTTATCTCTGCCTTGTATCGGAACAGCACGAAGTCAACTGAGCTTCAGATTCCTGGCGGGGCGTCTACTGGGACGGGCGCAATAAGTCCCTTGGGAAGGATTCTTTAGTGCAGCTGAAAGATCGGTGCCCTGGATCAAGGGAAGCAGAAGGTTCTGGTTGTTTATCGATGGCTCAAACGTAGCAGTTCTTCTGCTTTCCTACCTATATATTCACCGTGCCGGCCGCTATTGAACGCCTTCCAGACGATAGCTAGGATGGGTCGAAATGGAGCAGTCGACCCAAACCGGACGGTTGCATCTCAACAAAGGAGGCGCTTAACATTAGAGTTCAGCGGTCGCCGGAAGTAGTCTTCTGGAACGCCTTGTTAGCCAACATTCTCGGCAACCTTTCGTTTCCATAAGGCCATAGCGCTAAGTCTTATCCACTTCTTTACTTTGGCCACAGCGTGCCAATGTGTAGATAGCGTACGGAAGGCAACAAATCTATTTTGTATAGGTTCCACCGCTGCATCTGGTTTGACAGCAGCCTCGTGGCTATACAGCAGTAACTCGCCACCATATTCCATCTTCCATCCGGCGGCCAGGTACAAAAAAGAGACAATCGTGTCTTCGCCCTCTACGAAGTCATTATGTATCCCAAAAGCAGGCGTTGCGTCGTCTGATCGTCGCAATTGAATGAGATTGCGCGCGTCGAGTGAAATTGATCCACCAAAGGTGGCTGACAGCAGATTAATTGTGTCTAGTGAATAAAGATGACGCCAAAGGTTCTTGGATCGAAGGATGTCATATTCAATACGGCCAACCCTGCGATCCTCGACCGTGAACGCACTTTTGGATGCATCAATATCTTTCAGTGCCTTCGCAATCACTGATCCTGGCAAGAAATTGTCCACGATCAAGAGCGGCCATGGATTACATAGCCGTTCCTTATCGATTGTTTCGCTATGGCTTTCCTGGTCCACGTTTCTTTGCGTCTTCTGCAGCTTTTCGAAGCTGTTCTTTGATCGTCTCAATATCTGCTGTTTCGAGTTGCAGATCTTTGTCCAATGATCCAATCAAGTCCTTTAGCTCCTTGGATAGAGAGTCAAACGCAATGTCAGCTCTCACACCGTTACCTGTTCCCATATTTGCCATTTAAGTCCCTCCTGTTACGCGCGGAGTAAAAATGAGCCAGTTCGCGCGAAGTAAATCTGAGCCACTTTTTCGTAAAGTCGGATCTTTTTGTGCGAGATCCGAGTGCTACACAAGGAAGAGTGGATGGAAATTCATGTGCTCAAGGCCCAGGGCCTCTCGGAGCGTCAGATAGCCCGCAAGCTGGGCATTTCAAGGAACACCGTCGCCCGTTATCTGGACGCGCCCGAAGCACCACGCTACAAACTGCGCCAGCCGCGGCCCACCAAGCTCGATGCGTTCAAGGCTTACATCGCCCGCCGCATCACCGAAGCGCACCCGGAATGGATTCCGGCGCCGGCGATGCTGCGCGAACTGCAAGCGCTGGGCTACACCGGTCAGATCCGCCAGCTGCAGACGTTCATGCGCAACTGCAAGCCGGCTGCCAAGGAAGATCCGGTAGTGCGTTTCGAGACGCCGCCCGGCCAGCAGATGCAATGCGACTTCGTCGTTTTCCGTCGTGGCCGTCATCCGTTGTACGCGTTCACCGCCACGTTGGGTCATAGCCGCTGGCGCTGGGTGCGCTTCACCGCAGACGAAACGGCCGAAACCCTGGTGGCTTGCCACCATGCGCTGTTTGCCGCGTTGGGCGGCGTACCAAAGGAAATCCTGTACGACAACGCCAAGAGCGTGGTCATCAAGCGCGACATGTATGGGCCGGGACAGCATCGCTGGAATGACGACTTCCTCGACATGGCCAAGTTGTATGGCTTCATGCCGCGCTTATGTCAGCCCTACCGGGCGCGTACCAAGGGCAAGGTCGAACGGTTCCATCGCTACCTGCGCGGCAATTTTTACGTGCCCCTGGACAGCAGGATGAAGGCAAGCGGCCTACTGGTCGATGCACCGACGGCCAACGCCGAGGTCGGCAAGTGGCTGCGCGATGTGGCCAACCGGCGTGTTCATCCGCACACCGGCCATGCGCCCAACACCTTGTTCGAGAACGTCGAGAAGGCGCTGTTGCAGCCGTTGCCCCGGTACGTGCCGCACATTGAACCGACTCGTCCATCCTTGCGTATCGTCCGGGCGCAGGTCAACGCGTTGCAGCACCCGTTGTCGGTGTACCAGCAGATCCTGACGGAGGTGAGTGCATGAACCTGCAAGCCGAACGCATTGACGCCTACTGCCGGCAACTCAAGCTCGATGGACTGGCCGAGCGCTTCGAAGCCATTGCCAGCCAGGCGGCCGAGCAGGACTGGAGCTTCCTGCAGTTCCTGGAACAGGCGTTGGCCCATGAGCGCGATACCAGGCAGGTCCGCAGCCGGCAAACCCTGGCGCGCATGGCATCGTTCCCGGTCATCAAGACGCTGGAACAGTATGACTTCGCGTTCGCCACTGGCACGCCAAAGGAACTCATTGATGAGCTGGCAACGCTGCGCTTCGTCGAGCGTGGCGAGAATGCCGTATTCCTCGGACCGTCCGGCGTGGGCAAGAGTCATCTGGCCATTGCGCTGGGCTACCTCGCCACTCAGGCCGGCATCAAGACGCACTTCGCCACGGCGGCCGACCTGATGTTGCAGTTGGCGGCGGCGCAACGACAGGGACGGTATGACGCCGTGATGCGGCATCGGGTGCTGGGACCACGGTTATTGATCATCGATGAGATCGGCTACTTGCCGTTCACCGGCGACCAGGCCAGCCACTTCTTCCATATCGTCTCCAAGAGATATGAGCGGGGCGGTTCGATGATTCTGACATCCAACCTGCCGTTTGCGCAGTGGGATGACACCTTCGGCGGCAATCCGACGCTGACCGCAGCAATGCTCGACCGCATCCTGCATCACGCTCACATCGTTCAAATCAAGGGGGATAGTTATCGACTGAGGAAGCAAAAGAAAGCCGGATTCATCGGCAAGCAAACCAAGCCGGTGGCTCAGAATTCAGTCGCGTAAACGGCCCGCAAAGTGGCTCACAATTACTTCGCGCTTGACACCTCCTATTTAGATGCGGTTTTTTTTGAAGTAGATTCATATTTCTATGGTTTCTGGTGGAACCACTTCTTTTATAAAAAAAAGAACAATAACTGCCTCTTTTACTAGATCATCAATTAGTGCCTTTAGCTGATACTTGGCGACGAGTTTTAGGCGATTCTCCTTTGCTGCAGTAATGTATTTATCTATTGAATAATGGAAACATGGAAATGGGTAGGTGGAACCACTGATCCTGATCTGCTTGTTTTCCCCCCACTCGAACTGGAGGGATGGGTGAATGTCAGTGATCATGACGATGCCACTATTTGAAGTTACCCGTGCGAGCTCTTCAACGACTCTAGGCAAATCCGAAATGTGTAGCATTGCGAAAGAACATATAACTAGTTCAAAACAAGTCGGTGGAAAAGGAAGGGCCTTTAGGTTTGCCAAGGTGGCAAATGCCGAGTCGCCGCTTTCCAAGGACGCGCTGCCATTGGATAGCATAGGGAGTGACAGGTCCACCATATACGCTTCCCAACCTTGGGCCGCCATATGTTTGGCCCAACGGCCTGTACCGCATGCGGCATCAAGCATGCGACCAGGAGGGAGAGCATCCAAGATTCTGGATGCAACCGAGTGCTCCACACCAGTAACGGTATAAGAGTTGACGTCATTCCATTCGTCATAGTGTGGGGCCCATGCTTCATATGTGAGGGCCGTCGATGTAGCAGTCGGCACGCTTGGGAGACTCATGTGTTGGCTAACTTGTTATAGATCGCAAAATGCCTCTTTAACTTTACCCCCTTCCGTATAACGTCCCATATCCATGGCGCGGAAACCCGCATACTGCCTGGACTCTGGTGCATTTAATGTGGGTGTACGGTATTAGCAGAAGCGACGAACCGCGCAGGCAGGCGGGAGCATCCATCCAGCTACGGGATCATGCTTCCTCAGAACTTTATCGTTCCAATTCAAGGTGGTACTGATCTGCCGCAACTTGCTGGGGTTAGAAAGGCACAGGTAATGACAAATGTGCTTGATGTGATAGCAGCTCACCTAGGCGCCTACTTCCGAAAAGGGATCAAGTGATGTCGAAGGTCCGGTATTGAGCGCTCCAGGTCGGCCGCCACTGACTCCTTATGGCCGTTTTTTGCCTGTGAGCTTCGCAAGATAAGTGGCCGCTTTGTTGCCATCTGCGGACAGTTCACCATATCGGCTGAAGCCTGTTGACCGAAAAAAATGTCAAACAAATTCCCTGTCAACGTTCTGGTAGAAGAGATACGTGCAATCTCTGTCAATCTAATTCCTGAATGTCAGACTTAATTCCTGCCTACCAAATGGGTAATAATGACACTATATAGTGCGCGATTTAATTTTACATAAGGTAATTTATGCGAATTCTTGCTGTGGGGAAAAATTCAAATGTCCGCTTTTCGCACGATATCCCGCACGAGCGCTCAAATGTAAAAGTATTGGGTATTTGACGGTAAAGCTATACGGGAAAACGAATAATAGAAGTTTTATCTT
>DATFAZ010000149.1:0-6226 GCA_035254105.1 Noviherbaspirillum sp.
CTTCTGGTATCCGCCATCCGCCACAAACTCGCTGTATTGCGCATTCGAGACCAGGCCGGAATCCATGGTGAACTGCGGCACGTAGCAGGGATGCGCCCATTTTTCGTTGTCAAACACGAAGCTTGCAGCCGGACTGCTTCCTTGCTGAATCGTCCCTCCGGGAAAACGAATTTCGCCTTGCGTCCACGCGGGTATTGCGGAATTGGCGAGTGGCGCCGGAAGAGTGACGTCGAGTGTTTGCAAGGTATGCGCGAGCGCTTCACCTCGCATGTCCTCATAGGCCAGCGCCAGGCGGTACGGGTATAAGGCTTCATCCTCATTTTGGGTGCGGCGCAACTTGTCGAGCACCCGGTCCAGCACTTCGCGACAGTAGGTTTTCAGTGCGCCGGCGCTCGGCAACTCCAGCGACCAGCGCGCACGATGCGGTACGGTATTCGGATCGAACCAGTCATCGCCACGGGTCAGCAAAGAGATGCGCTGCGCCGCCACCGGGTCGCTCGATTGTGCTTCGCGCAGGATGTACCACTCGGCAAACCAGGCAATATGGCCGAGCTCCCATAGCGGTGGATTGATGTAGGAAAGAAGCGGAACACGGGCGGAATGATCGAGCCCTGCGGCTACATAGCAATCAAAGAGCGTGAGCGTGTACTCCCGTGCGTCCTGCAAAGCACTGGCCAATTCATTCGGGGCTGCGGTGCGGAAAGAAACGTTCATTGCAAAGTTTGAGCGACCCAGGAAAGATTTTCATTATCAAGCTTGGTTTAGCAAATGCCAATGCCGGGCGGTGCGAGGCTGAATTTTGCCAAATACCCTGTGCCGGATTCTTGCGGGCACATTCGGCCGCATAACTCAACGTGTCGGCGCATGCACAGAAACTATAGCGACCGCGCCAGCCGGATGCCGGAAAATTGCCAGCGCGCCGTGGAAGGAAAGAAGTTGCGGTAGGTAATGCGCGCATGCTCGGCGGGCGTGGCGCAGGACGAGCCGCGCAATACATACTGATTCGACATGAATTTGCCGTTATATTCGCCGAGTGCGCCTTGCGCTGCCTGATAGCCGGGATACGGCCCGTAGCTGCTCAATGTCCATTGCCATGCAGCGCCGAAGAATTGCACAACACTGCCGTCGGAAGACACTGGGCAGGCAGACGGATGAAGATCGGGTGTGCCAAAGTCCGTAGTCCCGGCGGCGGCATGCTCCCACTCTGCTTCGGTCGGCAGACGCGCACCGCGCCAGCGCGCATAGGCATCCGCTTCGAAGAAGGACAGGTGGATCGCTGGCCGGTTGGCGTCCAGCGGCTGCATTCCATGCAAGGTAAATTCCTGCCAGCCGCTGTCATCATGCTGCCAGTACATTGGCTGTTCAATGTGATTAACTTGAATCCAGTCCCAGCCTTCTGAAAGCCATAAGGCTGCATCAGCGTATCCGCCTTCCTCTACGAACTCCAGATACTCGCCATTGGTCACCAGCCTCAACGCCAGTGCGAACGGCTCCAGATATTGGTGATGTCGCGGCATTTCATTATCAAAGCAGAATCCGTCGCCTGCATGACCGATCCTGACTATACCGGCGTCGAAGTTGCACCATGAAGCTGATGCCACCTCCTTGCTCCGGGCAAGCGCTTTAGCGACATACGCGGGTTTGAGCGGATTCATTGACAGCAGATGCTTGAGGTCGGTAAGCATCAGTTCCTGATGCTGCTGTTCATGATGCAAGCCGACTTCCAGCAGTACGTCTAATGCAGCGGTTCCGCGCGTAAACAGCATCTCCATCCGCTCATCGACATTACGCCGGTAAGCAAGTACTTCGGCAAGGGACGGCCTGGTCAGTAACCCGCGCTGCGGGCGCGGGTGCTTGTCGCCAACGCCGTTGTAGTAGGAGTTGAACAGAACGCGAAAAGCCGGATGACATGGACGAAAATCCTGCTCGAAGCGTTCGAGAATAAAGGTTTCAAAGAACCAGGTAGTGTGCGCCAGATGCCATTTTGTCGGGCTGGCGTCGGGCATGGACTGCACGCAGCAGTCTTCTTCGCTCAGGGGCCGTGCCAGATCGAGCGTATGCTGGCGTACTGTTTTATAGGCGGCGAACAGAGTATCGGAAGGAGAATCCATTTTCATCAGGCGGCACGGGCATGACACACCATGAACCAGTTGCGTGGATCGGTCCAGGTACGCACATGGCTAAAGCCGGCGCGTTCCAATAACTGCAAAAAATTTTCCCGCGTGTACTTGTAACTGTTTTCGGTGTGGATGCCCTCGCCTTTCGGGAAATGGCGTGCGCCGCCATCCCACGTAATGGTGAGGTCGCGAACTGAATCGAGATGCATTTCGATGCGGCTCTGCTCATGATTGAAAGCACATCGATGACGCCAGTCGTGCGCATCAAAATTAGTTCCAAGCAAAATATTCAGGTGCTGGAGCAAATTCAGATTAAACGCAGCCGTCAGGCCAATCGCATCATCATAGGCCGCCTGCAAAATTTTCACATCTTTCACCAGATCGACACCGATCAGCAAGCCGCCGTCTGTATGGCAGGCATCCCGCACACGGGCGAGAAACTCCAGCGCATGCTCGGGCGTGAAGTTTCCAATCGATGAACCGGGATAAAAAAACAGGCGTCTTTCACGCCGTATGCCATCAGGCAAATCAAGTGCACTGGAAAAGTCCATACCGATCCCGGCCATCCCGACGTGCGGATAGCGATACCGCAGGCATTCAACCGCTTCCCGCAGAAATTCCACGGAAATATCCACCGGAACATACTGGGCGGGCTGCAAGGCTGGAAACAGGCGCGCAGCCTTTTCACAGTTGCCCGCGCCCAGATCAATCAGTGTTACACCTTTTCCGGTTGAGCGTGCGATGTCATACCGATGTTCGTTGAAAATTGCGGCTTCCGTGCGGGTCGGGTAATACTCCGGGAGTTCGCAGATAGCCGCGAACAGTTTTGATCCCAGCCCATCGTAAAGATATTTTGGGGAGGTATGCGCATACGGTGCAAGCAAGCCGGCGCTGAGCTCCCTCCGGATGGCTTCGGTATTCTTGCGATAGATTTGAATGAATCCGCTTTGCAAGATTTTGGGGGCGCAAAAGAAATCGCTAACCCGGGCGCCGATGAATGAGTAGAGAATTTCGCTATCATAGGCGCGTGATAGCGACGATTCTTGATGCGTCACAAACGCAACAGCCTGCTAACCCCTTTCTCCTGCCGGATGTGCATGCACATGGTGAGTGCCTGCACTATTTCCGGACGAATACAAAAACTTTCAACCGATGCTACAGCTCCGCAACCTGAGCAAGTCTTATCCGAACGGCAGGCGCGTCCTGACCGAGCTGAGCTATCGCATCGAAGATGGCGAGTATGTCGCCATCATGGGCGACTCCGGCGTCGGCAAATCGACCTTGCTGAACCTGATTGCCGGTTTGGATTCAGCGGATGCGGGCGACATCATCATTGACGGTGTGTCGATGGCTTCGCTGGACGACAATGGGGCGACTGCGTTGCGCCGCGAAAAATTCGGATTCATTTTTCAGGCATTTCATGTGTTGCCGCACCTGACTGTGCTGCAGAATGTGGCACTTCCGCTGCTCCTCAACCGCACGCGCACCCCCTCTCCGCAGCAAGGTGCGGAACAGATGCTGAAAGCGGTCGGCTTGCAGGGGCGAGAGCATGACTTCCCGCGCCAGCTTTCCGGCGGTGAACTACAGCGCGTAGCAATCGCCCGCGCCTTGGTACACAGGCCAAAATTGCTGCTCGCCGACGAGCCGACAGGCAACCTCGATCCGGACACTGCGCATGAAGTGCTGCTGTTGTTGCGCAACGAGATCAAGGCCAACGGTGCGTCCGGCATCATCGTGACGCATTCACCTGCGGCAGCGGCAACGGCGGACCGCGTGCTGTTGCTGACCAAAACCGGACTGCAGCCGATGGAATTACCGCGGGCATGAATGACCATCCACTACTCCTCGGCCGATGGCTGATGCTGGGCGAATGGCGCGCGCACCCGGGGCGTGCCATCGTGGCAGTGATCGCGATTGCACTCGGTGTTGCACTCGGCTTTGCCATTCATCTGATCAATTCCGCTGCATACAATGAATTTTCCGCTGCCATCAAAAGCCTGTCCGGGCAGGCTGACCTGCAGGTACGCGGCACTCAGGCATATTTTCCAGAGGACCTGTATGCGCAACTGGCGCAGCGTGAAGGTGTGGCAGTCGCCAGTCCGGTTCTGGAAATCGATGCCGCCGTACCGGGGCAGGAAAGCGCACTGAAAGTTCTGGGCATCGACGTATTCAAAGCGGCCGCCGTCTCGCCGGACCTGATCGGCATCGCGGCCGATGACAGGCCGTTCGACACGCTGTCCGACGACGCAATCTTCCTGTCTACAGCAGCAATGGAATCGCTGAAGGTGCGGCAAGGCGATCGCCTGCAATTGCAAGCCGGTACACAGCCGTTCAGCTTGCGGGTCGCCGGAAGCTTGGTGCGGGCGCGGCCCGGCCAGCGTATTGCGGTCATGGACATCGGCGCGGCACAGTGGCGTTTCAACAAGATAGGGCAACTATCCCGCATCGAGCTGAAACTGACCACAGGCGTCGATCGCGGCGCATTCAAGGCGGCTCTTGCACAGGAACTGCGCCCGCAGTTCCTGTGCACCGAAATTGCGGATCAGGAAGCACGCACCGCAAACATGTCGCGCGCCTATCGTGTCAATCTCAATGTGCTGGCGCTGGTCGCGTTGTTCACCGGTGCGTTCCTGGTTTTTTCCACGCAGGCGCTGTCGGTGATTCGGCGCCGCAGCCAGCTTGCGCTGCTTCGTGTGGTCGGCTTGACGCGCAGCCGGCTGCTTGCGCAGATACTGGCCGAAGGTGTGACGCTGGGGCTGGTCGGGTCACTATTGGGGCTGGCTGCAGGATACGGAATGGCAGCGATGGCGCTGCGTTTCTTTGGCGGCGATCTTGGCGGCGGCTATTTTCCAGGCGTGCAGCCGTCAGTGCAGTTTGCACCGGTTGCAGCGACAGTATTTCTTGCCCTCGGCATTGCCGCCGCCCTGCTTGGGTGCCTCGGCCCCGCCTGGGAAGCGGCACGCGCAAAACCTGCACAGGCGCTCAAGTCGGGCAGCGAGGATGTGGCGCTGGCGAAGTTGTCTTCACCGTGGCCGGCGTTGGCTTGCCTGTTCGCCGGCGTATTGCTGACGCAGTTGCCGCCGCTGTTCGAGTTGCCGGTATTCGGTTATCTGGCGATCATGTTTCTTCTGATCGGAGGAATCGGGCTAATGCCGCGCCTAGCGTCGCTGGTGTTTTCCGCCTTGTCGTCTCTTGCCGGGCACTGGTCTTCCGAGGCGGTGGCAACGCTGCCGCTGGCTCGACTGGCGAACGCACCGAACCAGGCATCGATCGCGCTGGGCGGCGTGCTATCCAGTTTCAGCCTGATGGTGGCGATGGCGATCATGGTCGCCAGCTTCCGGGTATCGGTGGACGACTGGCTGTCACGGGTGCTGTCGGCCGACCTGTATGTGCGTTCCGCCGCCAGCGGCAATACCGGAGTGTTGTCGCCCGCCGACCAGCGTGCCATCGCCGCCAGCTCTGGCATTGCCCGCGCCGACTTCCTGCGAGCCACACAACTGGTGCTAAATTCCGCTCGCCCGCCGGTCACATTAATCGCCCGTCCGATCGACGTCGCCGATCCCGGGCGGTCATTGCCAATAACGGGTGAGGTGCTATCCGCCGGTCGCATTCCAGCTGACACCAAGCCAATCTGGGTGTCGGAAGCGATGATCGATCTTTACGGGCATCGGATCGATGCACGCATACCGCTCACCATCGGTGGCAAAACCCGCGAATTCATCGTCGCCGGCGTGTGGCGTGATTATGTGCGGCAGTCAGGTGCAATACAGATGCGGCTGTCCGACTATCAGGCCTTGTCCGGCGACACCGAGGTCAACGATGCAGCCCTATGGCTGCGGACCGGCGTGAGCGCCGATCAGGTAATAGCAGCATTGAGAAAATTACCATTCGGCGAAACGCTGGAGTTTTCCGAGCCGGGTGAAATTCGTGCGGCGAGCCTTCGGATTTTCGACCGCAGTTTTGCGGTCACCTATCTGCTGGAAGCGGTGGCAATCCTGATTGGCCTGTTCGGCATCGCCGCGACGTTTTCCGCGCAAACGCTTTCACGCGCAAAGGAGTTCGGCATGTTGCGACATATCGGGATGACGCGGCGCCAGATCCTGGCCATG
>DATFAZ010000150.1:0-7103 GCA_035254105.1 Noviherbaspirillum sp.
TCAGCCGTGACAAACCCCATTTTGTCGCGGCGGTCGAGAATCAAGTCAGGAACGATGCCTCGCATGCTCTTGCGAAGCACGGCCTTGGAAATGCCGTTGCCCAGTTTCGCGCCGTCGGGAAGATTCAGGCAATGTTCGACAATCCTGTAGTCGAGAAAGGGTACGCGCGCTTCGACGGAAAAAGCCATCGAATTCCGGTCTTCCCAACGCAGCAGCATCGGAAGATTCGTTGCAGTAACCTGGGCAGTGCACATCTCCCGCACAGTGGTGCCTCTGCCGCCGGCGGCGCGGAACGGATCATTATCGAAGGCGTCGCGCCATTGCGGCCGGATCCAGTTCTGCTCGCTATAGGCGCGATTGTCAAAGCGTCCTAAAAGGCCGAGCAGGCGGGGCTCGAGGTAGGCGGAGGTATAGCCGAGCGATCGGATGGTCGAAAAACCGATTTCGGATTTCATCGCTCCGAGTTCCTGCAGCCATCGGATGATCCGCCCCCGGCGCACTAAACCTGCCAGGTATGCGCCAAAGAAACCGCGATAGCCGCACAGTGTTTCGTCGGCACCTTGGCCGTCGAGCATCACCGTGACGCCTTGCTGTCTTGCTTCGTTAAATACGCACCATTGGGCGAAGATGGACGTTGACAAGAACGGCTCGTCTTGATGCCAGCTCAGTTTTTCCAAGTCATCGAACAGGCGCATCGGTTCCGGCGTGACGAAATGTGCCGTTGATGAAGCTCGTTCAACCGCTGACATCGCATAGCGCGATTCATCGAACTCGGCGTCGTTCGATCGCGCGGTAAAAGTATGGAGGCTGTCGGTGATTTTCTGCGCGCGCAGCTGTTCACCCATGAGGCAGACAATGGTCGAACTATCCAGCCCCCCGGACAGGCATGAACCAACCGTCACGTCAGCCCGGAGCCGGAGGCGGACAGAGTCTTCCAGCAATGCCCTTAGAACGCTGGCATGTTGTGAATCATCGTCATCTTTTTGCGGAACGGGCGCAGGCAGCTTATACCACTGCCTGGATGCTAATTGCAGCCCGGATTGCGCCGTGCCGCGCTGCGCCATCTTGTCAATCTCAATCAACAGGTAGTGACCTGGAGATAGTTGCTTGACGTCAGCAAACATCGTCTCGTTGGAGTGGTCCGAAATATTCCATATCAGGAAATCCAACAGGCGCGCGGTGTTTGCTTTTGCTTTCCAGTCCGGTAATGCCGTAAATGCCTTAATTTCCGATGCAAATGCGAAACCGTTGCTACCCTCGTACAAATAGAGGGGTTTCACGCCAAAGCGATCGCGGGCAAGAAACAGGGTCCGCTGCACGGAGTCATAAATTGCGAGTCCCCACATGCCGTTAAATCGATTGAGGCACTGAGGCCCCCATGCCGCATAGGCGGCAAGAATCACTTCGGTGTCGGAGTGGGAAATAAAGGAGTAGCCGAGGCCTTCGAGTTCTTTTCTTAGCTCGAGATGGTTATAGACTTCGCCGTTATAGGCAATCCAATAACGCTTCTCGGCGGAACACATCGGCTGATGGCCGAGCGGGGACAGGTCGACAATTGACAGGCGGCGGTGGCCCAATGCCAAGGTGACCGGCATCGCGCTCAACTGCTCGATTTGCTGCGCCGGGGCGTACTGCAGTCCATTCGAGAATACGTTCGATGGGGTGTCTTGCCCGCCGCAAAGGATCGGTTGGTGGACACCGGGCTGAAATAACGCATATCCTTCGTCATCCGGGCCACGATGACGGATGAGGTTGGTCATCTGCAAAAGTTCGCCAGCCGGGCGTGGGACTGTCGAAACGAAACCTGAAATACCGCACATGTCTTAACCCACCAATAATTTGCTTCTGGGATTCCTTGCTGAATAATCAGCGAGAACGAAATACAGTGAATACATCACGAATTCGCTGGCCACAAAGACCAACAAAAAATCGTCCAGTTTGAAACGCCGTACGGACAATGTAAGGACAGCGAACGTCGAAAAAAAATAGGTGACCTGCCAAAAAGCTCCAAGTGCGACTCTGTCGCAGACTAAAAATATGCTGGTTACAGGCGATACGGAAATACGGAAGACAACCGGCAGCAGGACGAGCAAAATGAAATACGTGTCCGTGCGCCAGCGATCGCCTAGTACCAGATGCATCAACGGGTGTCCGATGAGCATGACGGCTATGGCCAATATCACGCCGATCATCGCGAGCGCCATTACAGTCTTCCGCAGCAAGAGAAACACGCTGGCATTTTTTCGATGCAGGTCACCTGCGTGCTTGTAAAAGACTTGGCTAATTGCGACCCCGGTCAATAAAAGAGGCGCTGCAACCAATCGTTGCATCTGTGAATAATTGCCACCAGTGTCTTCGCCAAAGACGGACACGATAAAGAGCAGGGGAAGAGCCTGCGTCATGGTGTCCAGGATTGCAACCGGCATCGAGATGACGGGATATTCCCACTTTTTTGTAACGGCCTTTAGCGTTCCTTTCCATGACTTGTCCCAACCGACCGTGCTAAGCGCAATCGCGCCGATCGCGACTGCGGCAATCCAGCTAATCACCACAGCGTTTTCCAGTCCGGCGGCGTGCCAAAACATCGCCGTGAAGACGAATATCGCCGGCTGCAAAATCTTGATTGCGGCGTTCGTCGAAAAATAGCCCTGACGAGTGCAATATCCAATAGCGACCGCAGCCATTCCTTGAAAACAGGATACGAGCCATAGCTGGGTAAGCGAAATTGACTCGATGCCTTTGAAAAAAGAAAAGGCACTCAGCCCTCTTATCGGCAGCAGGAAACAGATGAGCGGCACGACAGCGACGGGCAAGAGGAAAGCCAACCGGCTGATCGTCGTGAATTCCTCGTCGTGCAGGGCCGGCAATGCGATATCGAGGCGAAGCGAAGCGCCGGTGGCAATGACGCTTGATAGTGCGATGAGGCTTGCGTATTGTCCGAACTGGCCGGGCGTGTATATCCGCACCAGAAAGGGGGTGGCCAGCAAAACGATCAGCTGGCCAATGCCGATGCCTAGCGCGGTAATGAAAAAATCTCGTCGCATGGACGTCTATTCGAAGCCGGAACGCATATCAACCGAAGAATCGCTTAATCGCGGAAACAACCTGGTCGACATCATTCAGCGTCAGGTGTTCGCCAATCGGCAGGCTTAACAGCGTACGGTCGGTTTTGTTGACGAACAGATCTTCCGCGCCTTGCCCTAAGTAGTCATATGCCGCGAGTTTCGGCAGCGCGATCGGATAGTGAATCCCGGACTCAATACCGTTTTCGGCCAGATACGTCTTCAGTTCATCTCGCCTAGAAGTCCGCACTACAAACAGGTGATAGACCTGGCGCGCCCAGGATTTGCGAACAGGTAAAACGAGGTCCGGGATGCCGGCCAGATGAGCCAGGTAATGATCGGCGATCCGGACGCGTTGCTTTGTCCAGGATTCGAGATGAGGGAGTTTCGCGCTTAAAATGGCTGCTTGCATGCCGTCGAGGCGGGAGTTGCGGCCTTCGAAATCGTGATCATATTTGGCGATGCGGCCGTGATTGGCAATTTTGCGAACTAACGTGGCAAGCTGGACGCTATTTGTCGTTATTGCACCACCGTCGCCATATGCACCCAGGTTTTTGCCCGGATAAAAGCTGAACGTTGCGATATCTCCGATCGATCCAACCTTGCACCCCTTGAATTCGGCGCCGTGCGCCTGGGCGCAATCCTCAATGATACGCAGATTATGCGCGCGCGCGACGTCAAGCAGGGCATCCATATCGCAGGGATGGCCATATAGATGCACCGCTATAAGAGCGGCTGTGCGAGGGGTCAGTTTCGCCTTTACGTCTTCAGCAGTCAGCGTGTAGCTCTCGTGATCGACATCGGTAAATACGACTTTGTGCCCAGAACGAGTGACGGCTTCCGAGCTTGCAATAAAGCTGTTTCCGGGAACGATAATTTCGGATCCTTTGGGCAACCTAAGCGCTTCTATTGCAATTTCCAGCGCGTCGGTTCCGTTTGCCACGCCCACACAATGTTCAGCACCTACATAAGCTGCGAACTGAGCTTCAAAATTCTTGACGTAGGGCCCATTTATAAAAGCCGTTTCACGAATGACGGCTTCAATTGCTCCATCAATTTCCGCCTTGATGGACTGGTATTGCGCATGGAGGTCCAGAAACTTTATCATGATTTTTCCCTATTTAAATTGGTACGCTACCGCATTCGTCACAAGCAAAAACTGTCAGTGGAAGACAAGATTCCACTGACATAAGAAGAGCGCTTCACATTGGTAGACGAAGGTCTTCCTGTGCCGGACTTCTACAGGTCCCGAATCCTTCGAGCAGGATTGCCGGCATAGACGCCAGGTTTGGTGATATCACGTGTTACAACGCTGCCGGCGCCGATTACCACATCATCGCAAATACTCACGGGGAGAATCGTGGTGTTGGTGCCAATTGATACGCGGTTTCCGATACTGGTCGGCTTCCACAGAGTTTTGTCTCCCCGGGCCGGTCCGCCGCGGCTGAACAAGTCATTGACAAACATTGCTCCATGCGAGACGAAGCAATCAGCCCCGATTGTGACCAACTCACAAATGAACGCGTGGGATTGAATGCGCGTGCGTGGGCCGATAGTGACCTGCTTCTGAATTTCAACGAACGGACCGATAAAGACGTCGTCTCCGATCTTGCAGCCGTAGACGTTTGCCGGCTCAACGATGGTAACGCGCTCGCCAAACTCAACGCCGACAACTCCACATGATTTAATGGTCGGCTCGGGCATTAGCGTGCTCCAAGGCGGGAACGTTTGGGGTAGAAGCGCAATTGCACTTCTTTGCCCGTTTCAATCGACTCATAAATGGCGTTGATCAGCTCAAGGCTGCGTCGGCCGACCAAGCCGTCCACCAATTGTCGCTTGTCGTTAAGAATGCAGTCGACAACGTGTTCGTAATAAGCTTGGTGACCGAAACCGTAGACATTGGGAGGGTTGACGGAATACTTGTCCATCACTTCATCGTCGCCAGGCATCGGCTTGGTGAAATTCCACACTTTCATCTTGTTCACGGCAAACCCGCCAATCTCGACGGTGCCGGTTTCGCCCATGACGGAAATCGAGCCTTCCAAGTCCTTGGGGCGGACTGCCGTGGTTGCCTCGATTACGCCAAGCGCACCGTTCCGGAACTTGAGCACTACGACTGCCGTATCTTCAGCTTCGATATTGACTAAGGCAGTTGTACTCTTCGCAAAAACGGATTCAACGTCTCCCATCATCCATTCGAGCAAGTCAACATGATGGCTCGCCTGATTGGTAAGTACCCCACCGTCTAGCGCCCAAGTTCCGCGCCACGCGTCCTGGTCATAGTAACTTTGGTCGCGGCACCACCGAACCCGTATCGTGCCCATGACAAGCTTGCCGAAGCGTTTTTTCTCGAGCGCTTCACGCAGCTTTAGGACAGGGACGTTGAAACGGTTTTGCTTTACGACAAAAAGCTTTATGCCAGCCTCGTCGCAGGCACGAATCATTGCATCGGCATCGTCCAGGGTGAGTGCCATCGGTTTCTCAACGATGATGTGTTTGCCATATTGCGCGAGATCAACCACATGTTTTGCGTGGTTTCCGCTTTCCGTAAGGACCACAATCGCGTCGACTGCCACTTCTTTCAGCATCCGGTGAGCGTCCGCGAAATACGGGACATTGAACTGCTGGCCAATTTTTTGTGCCTTCGCCTCCACGATGTCACACACGGCGGCAAGCCGGGCATTGCGAATTTGTTGGTGGCCGAGGAGCTCGGAATGGCGTTTGGCGATTCGGCCGCAGCCGACGAGAGCAAAATTAAGCATGGCTAAGTCAATCAGATGTCAGTCAAGAAAGTCGCGCCGAGCGACCGATAGCGAGGTAATGAAAACCAAATTCAGCCATTGCCGACGGATCGTAAAGATTGCGCCCGTCAAAGATAACCGGATGTTTCAACGCCGTCTTTACCGCAGCAAAGTCCGGACTACGGAATGCTTTCCATTCTGTAACGATGATAAGAGCATCTGTGCCTTCCAATGCAGCCATTGGCGAATCTGTGTAGGTTATCTGTTCCAATAGATCTGGCGCATCCGCGAAGTCGAGAGCCAGACATCGCTTCGTCTCCTCCATGGCGATAGGGTCATGGGTCTGAATCCATGCGCCTCGTTTGACCAGTTCCTTTATGATCACCCGGCTTGGAGCTTCACGCATGTCATCCGTATTCGGCTTGAAGGCCAAGCCCCAGAGCGCGAATGATTTGCCAGTCAAATCGTTACCGAAATATGAGAGGATCTTGTCGACCAACACGCGCTTCTGCGCATTGTTGACGGCCTCTACCGCCTCAAGAACTCTTAATTTTTGCCCGTGTTCTGTCGCTGTTCTTGCGAGCGCCTGCACATCCTTTGGGAAGCAAGATCCGCCGTAGCCTGTTCCAGCATACAAGAAGCTGTAACCAATGCGAGGATCGGAACCAATTCCCTGGCGGACAAGTTCAACATCCGCGCCGACCTTATCGGCTAAATTGGCAAGCTCATTCATGAATGAGATGCGCGTCGCGAGCATCGCGTTTGCAGCATATTTCGTGAACTCGGCGGACTTGACATCCATGGCAAGGATGCGCTCGTGATTTCGAACAAAGGGCGCATATAGCTTGCGCATCAGCTCCAGCGCCTTCTGTCCCGCTTCGTCATCGGCCGCTCCAATCACAATTCGGTCCGGGCGCATAAAGTCGTCGACAGCTGCGCCTTCCTTTAGGAATTCTGGATTAGAGACGACTGAGAAGTCCGGTTGGCCCAAGGCGCGACGTTTTGCGGGGTCGGCATCGAATCCACGGTTGATTAGTTCCTCGTTAATTGCCGCGGATACTTTTTCCGCAGTGCCGACGGGAACAGTCGATTTATCCACAATGACCTTGAACCCGGTCATGTGACGGCCGATATTGCGAGCCGCTGCCAATACGTATTTCAGATCGGCTGAGCCGTCTTCATCAGGGGGGGTGCCAACGGCGACAAACTGAATGTCACCGTGTGCTACGCTGGCCTCGATATTAGTAGAAAAATTCAGCCGGTTTGCGGCGCGGTTGCGTTCGATGATTTCCTGTAGACC
>DATFAZ010000151.1:0-3480 GCA_035254105.1 Noviherbaspirillum sp.
GGCGGTACTGCTCGATATCAGCATGCCCGGCATGGATGGGTATGAGGTAGCCCAGCGCATTCGCAGCCAGCCGGGCTCCGCTGACATCATGCTGATCGCCCTTACCGGCTGGAGCCAGGAAGAGGACCGGCAGCGCGCACAAGCCAGCGGCTTCAATCATCATTTGCTCAAACCGCTGGATATCGACGCCCTGCGCGCCTTGCTGTTACAAGTGTAGTTACTGCGTTGGCCAGCGAAATAAAAGCGCAGGTACCTTATTTGGTTTCAAACGTGGTAACGCCATCCCAGCCTTCTCCGGGCGGATGCAGGCGGAAATGTGCAACGCGCTCCAGATACAGCTTATACAAGCCGTCATCCGGATGCGCGGCGTGCAGCTGCCGCAGGATTAATTCAGCCTCATCCCATTGCTGGTTACGGACCAGTTCTAACGCTGTATGCCATTGCTGCAGCGCAGCGCGTGCACTGCCCGCAATTTCCCGTTCCAGCCCGATCGGTTCGAAGATCGGCACCGGTTCGTTCTTGCCCTTGACCCGCACGCGATCCAGCTCCCGGTAGGCATAGGCCGGCGCCGCCAGCCGCGTAGCCTGGCCGACGGCAATACCAACGTGGTACACCTTGGTGATGCCTTCAAGCCGCGAAGCCAGGTTCACCGCATCGCCCATTACCGTATAGGCACGCCGGATTTTCGAGCCCATGTCGCCAACGCGCATTTCACCCGAGTTAAGGCCAATGCCGATTTTCAGCGACGGCCAGCCGCGGGCGATGAAATCCCGGTTCAGCCTTGCTGCGGTCGCCTGCATCTGCAACGCAGTCGCCACCGCCCGGGCAGCATGGTCAGGCAGCGTTACCGGCGCACCCCAAAACGCCATTACCGCATCGCCGATATATTTATCCAGCGTCCCGCGATTGCCGCGAATATCTTCCGACATCGCAGTCAGGTAAATATTGATGTACTCGCGCAGCGCGTTTGGATCAAGGCCTTCCGAAATCGTGGTAAAGCCGCGCACGTCGGCAAACAGTACGGTGAGTTCCCGGCTTTCGCCTTCCATGCTGTAGCTCTGCGGATTGGCCGCCATCTCCGCCACCAGTTCCGGTGCCACATATTCACCGAACAGGTTCACGATCGCGCGTCCCTTGCGATACTCGAACAGATAGCCCCAGGCGATATTGAAAATGAATAGCGCAAGCACCAGCAGCAAGGCGGTCGCAACCGGCATGACCCAGTGCAGCGACTGGTACAGCCAGAGATTGAAAGCAGCAATTGCCGCCGCAGATGTCAGTGCAAACAGGATCGAGTAGACCGGCGTTAATATCGGCAGCACGAGGCCGAGCACGAGCCCGACGACAATAATCTGCACCAGGTCGAACGCCGGCGAAAAATCGGGGCGCTGCTTGAACTCGTCGTCGAGGATGGACGCAATCAGGTTCGCATGCTGCTCGACCCCGGGGTATTCCTTGTTCACCGGCGTGGCTCGCAGATCATTCAGGCCGGGGGCGGTGGTGCCGACCAATACGATACGGTCGGCCAGCTCTTCCTTCGGCACTCTCCCTTTCAGAACATCGGCAGCGGAAATGTAACGGAAGGCGCCACCATTCGGTCCACCCACCCCACGAAACCGGACCAGTGCCTTGATGTTGGGTTCGACCGGTATGACCACCGGTGGATTGGAGTTGAGTTCGATTGCTTTCAGCGCGCCATACTGGCGCAGCTGCTCTTCCGACATCAATGCCTCATCCGCATCGAAGAAAACCGGCGTCACCTTGGTGGCGCCAAGCGCCACGCGCGCTGCTGCCAGCGACAGCGATTCGTAAAAACCATTGCCGACCTGTCCCAGCAGCGGAACCGATCGCAGCAAGCCGTCGGAATCGACTTCGGTATTCATGTAGCCGCCCGCTCCTGCAGCCTGCTGCAGCAGCGGCAGGTTGGCGTCATACGCCTTCCAGGACAATGCATCCAGATGGCGGCCGCCGAGGTCCTCAATAGTAAACGCCGGTGGCGGCAGCATTCCTTTCGCAGACTGGTTCGACATGAAATACGACAGAACCACCGGCCTGCCCTGCAATGCACGGGCAAAACGGCCGTCATAATCAAGTGACGACTTGAGCGCCGCTACTTGCTCGCCGATTCCCGGAATATCCTTCAGCTCTTTCTTTGCCAGCCCAACCAGGGTGGCGTAGCCTGAACTGGTATCGGGTTCATTGAACATGACGTCGAATGCGATCGTCCTTGCTTCATAGTGTCCTGCCAGCTGGTTCACCAGCTGCGCCACGACATCACGGCTCCAGGGCCAGCGCCCGACCTCGGCCAGGCTCTTCTGGTCGATATCGACCACGACGATGCGCGGGTCGAGTTCAGGCACTTCGACCTGCATGCGCATGTCGTAGAAAAACAGATCGATGCGATTGACCAGCGTGGCCGGCAGGAATTCAAGCGACTGGGCCGCAGCCAGCAGTGTAATCAGGGAGGCAAGCGCCCAGCGGATGCCGTACTTGGTGAGGAGGCGTTTCACGATAATTTCCCTTGGTGATTCAGGGGAGGTTCAGGGCACGTAGCCGGGAATTTTGCTTTCATCGACCTCGTCGATCTGGGCCGGGTCCATGAAGCGACGGGCGTATTCCAGATACACCTTCTCGCGAATGAAGACGTCGAACAGGTCGGGATCGATATGATTGCGCAAGCGGAACCCGCCAAGTATTTGCAGCGACTCGCTCAGGCTCTTGCCTTTCTTGTACGGCCGGTCTTTCGCCGTCAGCGCCTCAAAGATGTCGGCAATCGCCATGATGCGTGCCTGCACCGGCATCTGGTCGCCGCGCAGTCCGCGCGGATATCCCGCTCCGTCCATGCGCTCATGATGGCCGCCCGCGTATTCAGGGACGTTCTGCAGATGCTTCGGCCAAGGCAGCGATTCCAGCATCCGTATGGTCACCGAAATATGGTTGTTGATGATTTCCCGTTCCTGCGTATTGAGCGTGCCAGCGCGAATTGAGAGGTTCATCACTTCATCGTCGTCGAGCAGATTGCGCTCCACACCATCTGGGCCGGTCCATCGGTAGCGTGCAATTTTCGCTACACGCTCCTGATCCTCGGCTGACATGCTTTCACTGCCGATGTTGGCACGACGCAGGAAGTTGCGATCATCGTCCAGGCGTGCGATTTCCTGTGCCAGCGCGTGATCGATTTCTGCGTGGCGCGAAGCGTCGCTCCCGAGGGCGCATTTCTCTTTCAGGTTACGGATTTCCGCATCGCGCTTGAGCACCTCGAAACGCGCATCGACCAGATGAATGCGATCAAAAATGGTTTCAAGCTTGGTTGCCTTCTCGACGACATGCACCGGCGTGGTGATCTTGCCGCAATCGTGCAGAAGGCCAGCAATCCAGAGCTGCCGCCGGTCATGCTCGTTCATGGCAAAGCCGGCAAGAGGGCCGCTGTTGCATGCGTGCGCAGCCTCGGCCAGCATCATGGTCAGCTCGGGCACATAC
>DATFAZ010000152.1:0-4056 GCA_035254105.1 Noviherbaspirillum sp.
ATGGGCGAAATTGATCACGTTGAGCAAGCCGAAAATCACCGCCAGGCCCAGCGACAGCATCGCGTAAAACGACCCGTTCACCAGACCCAGCAACAACTGGCTCAACAACGCTTGCAGGGGTATGCCAAAAATTTCCATAGATGCTGATATGAGAGAACGATGTAGCGGTTCATCTTGTTCATATGGAACAAGAGATTGCGGGAGAGTGAGTAATCGCTAGTGCACCAAAGCGATATACTCGCGTGCCCTCGCCCATGGTCTACATTGCGTGAGATACGCGGTGTACTGCGCACCTCACGCAAAAGGAAGGAACAACTTTTTTCCGTCGACTGACAGTTGCGGATGACGCACCGCGCCATCCCGCCTGTCTGCTTACCTTACTTCCAGAGCGAGCACTTCGAATCCGCCTTGGTGGTAAAGGCTTGGTCGCCCGGGATGGTCTGCACCACCTTGTAGTAATCCCACGGGTATTTGGACTCGTTTGGTGCCTTCACTTGCATCAGGTACATGTCGTGCACCATGCGGCCGTCCGGACGGATCATGCCGTTCTTCGCGAACATGTCGTTGATCTTGGTCTGTTTCAGGTGCGCCAAGACCTTGTCGGCGTCATCGGTACCGATCGCCTTCACTGCATTCAGATATTGCATGGTGGACGAATAATCGGCAGCCTGCAGCATCGACGGCATCTTCTTCATCTTCTCGAAGTAGCGCTTGGCCCACTTGCGGCTGTCGTCGTTCTGATCCCAGTACCAGCCATCGGTCAGGTACATGCCCTTGGTCAGGTTCAGTCCGAGGGAATGCACGTCGTTAATGAACATCAGCAAGCCAGCGAGCTTCATGGAACTGGTGATGCCGAACTCATTCGCCGCCTTGATCGCGTTGATAGTGTCACCGCCGGCATTGGCCAGACCGAGAATTTGCGCCTTCGACGACTGCGCCTGCAGCAGGAAGGAGGAGAAGTCAGACGCCGACAGCGGATGCTTGACGCTGCCGAGCACCTTGCCACCAGCCGCCTTGACCACATCGGAAGTGTCTTTTTCGAGCGAAGCGCCGAAGGCATAGTCCGCAGTCAGGAAGTACCAGGTCGTGCCGCCCTGTTTCACGACTGCGGAACCTGTTCCTTTCGCCAGCGCGACCGTATCGTACGCATAGTGGATCGTGTACGGGGTGCATTCCTCATTGGTCAGGCGCGCCGTGCCGGCACCGATCGCGATGAACGGCTTTTTCTTTTCTGCCGCAATCTTGGCCATCGCCAGGCTGGTACCGGAATTGGTGCCGCCAATCAACACGTCCAAGCCTTCGCGGTCGAACCATTCGCGCGCCTTACTGGCGGCGACGTCAGCCTTATTCTGGTGGTCGGCTGAAATTACTTCGATTTTCTTGCCGTTAACGGAGCCACCGAAGTCAGCAATCGCCATCTTGATCGCTTCAACCCCACCCGAACCGTCAATATCGGAATACAGGCCAGAAATGTCAGTAACAAAGCCAATTTTGACCACATCTCCGGATATCTGCGCGGACGCGCTTCCCGCAAAACCAACTGCAAACGTGGCGGAAACAGCAAGTGCAAGTGCTTTCAATTTCATCACGATCTCCTTTTTATTGAACAACGCCCATGCCTTCGCATGGTTTGGTTTATACGCCGAGCAGCGAATGCAGCACGGGCATTTTGTTATTCAGTTCGGATGCAGCGAAAGACTCGACGATCTGGCCGTGCTCCATCACAAAGAAGCGATCGGCCAGCGGTGCCGCAAAACGGAAGTTCTGTTCCACCATCACAATGGTGTAGCCCTTGGCTTTAAGCATCGTGATCATGCGTGCCAGCGCCTGCACGATGACCGGTGCCAGGCCTTCGGAAATCTCGTCCAGCAACAACAGGCGCGCGCCGGTGCGCAAAATGCGTGCGACCGCCAGCATCTGCTGCTCACCGCCCGACAGGCGCGTGCCCTGGCTGGACTTGCGCTCCTTCAGGTTCGGGAACATGTCGTAGATTTCATCGACCGACATGCCCTTGTCGGTCTTCGATACAAACGGCGGCAGCATCAGGTTTTCTTCTGCCGACAGCGACGAAAAAATGCCCCGCTCTTCCGGACAGTACCCGACACCGAGATGCGCGATCTTATGCGTAGGCAAACTGATCGCCTCAACCCCATTGATCTTGATCGACCCCTTGCGCGTACCGGTCAGGCCCATGATCGCGCGCAGCGTGGTAGTGCGCCCGGCACCGTTGCGGCCAAGCAGCGTCACCACTTCGCCCTGCCTCACAGACAAATTGACGTCATGCAGGATGTGCGACTCGCCATACCAGGCGTGCAGATTGGTGATCTCCAATGCCGTCGCCATTCAATGCGCTCCTTCCAGGGCGCCGCTGGTGGTGCCCATATAGGCTTCCATTACCTGCGGATTCTTTGACACCTCCTCATAGCTGCCTTCCGCCAGCATAGCGCCGCGCTGAAGCACAGAAATCTTGTCGCAGATGCCGGCAACCACGTTCATGTTGTGCTCGACCATCAGAATGGTGCGCCCAGCCGACACCTTCTTGATCAGAGCGGTGACGCGGTGCACGTCTTCATGGCCCATGCCCTGTGTCGGTTCGTCGAGCAGCATCAGTTCCGGTTCCATCGCTAGCGTTGTGGCGATTTCCAGCGCACGCTTGCGGCCATACGGCAAATCGACGGTCATGGTGTCGGCGAAGCTCTCCAGATCGACCTGAGCCAGCAAGCCCATCGCCTGCTCATTCAGCTTATTGAGCTTCTTTTCGCTTTGCCAGAATGAGAAGGAATTGCCGAGCGGCCGCTGCAAGCCGATACGCACGTTTTCCAGCACGGTCAGGTGTGGAAATACCGCGGAAATCTGGAAGGAGCGAATGATGCCCTGACGCGCGATTTGCGCCGGTTTTGCCGCCGTAATATCGCGGCCGTTGAAGATGATCTGTCCCGAGGTAGGGACGAGGAATTTCGTCAGAAGATTGAAGCAAGTTGTCTTGCCGGCGCCGTTAGGACCGATCAAGGCATGGATATGTCCGCGCTGTACTTGCAGGCTGACATTGTTGACCGCAGTGAATCCCTTGAATTCCTTGGTCAACTGTCTCGTTTCCAAAACCACATCCGCCATGGATTCTCCCTGTTGTCTGTTGTTTCAGCAGAAGGTCATGCATAACGATGATGCACAGTACACAGTACGACTAGGGGGGTGGCAATACGACAGTTCTACCAACTGTCTATTGTTTAGCCTGTATCAATATTAGTCTCCCGGCTTGATACAGGCAGATTAATATTAGCATGAAGAAAAAAGATTTACCTGTTATTAAGTAGCTGCATACGACGGCGAGCTTTCACTTTCAGTACGCATTTGCTGATCCGCATCTGCATACGCGGCGCGAATCGCATTTGCAGCCTTTTCAGCAATCATGATTGTCGGTGAATTGGTGTTGCCCGAAGTGATCGTCGGCATTACCGAGGCATCGACAACGCGCAACCCCCGCACGCCTTTCACGCGCATTTCACTATCCACCACCGCCATCGGATCATCGATACGCCCCATCTTGCAGGTCCCCACAGGATGGAAGATCGTAGTGCCGATATCGCCCGCAGCTTTTGCCAGTTCGTCTTCGGTACTGTAATGAATGCCTGGCTTGAATTCTTCCGGCACATATTTCTTTAGCGCGGGGGCAGCGACAATCCTGCGCGTCAGCGCCAGCGACTGCGCCGCGACCTTGCGATCTTCCGGCGTGCTCAGGTAGTTGGGCGTGATCTTCGGTGCGGCAAACGGGTCACCGGATGCAATGCGAATGTGACCACGTGCCGTCGGGCGCAGATTGCACACGCTGGCGGTAAAGGCAGGGAACGGATGCAGCGGTTCGCCGAATTTTTCCAGCGACAGCGGCTGCACATGGTATTCAAGATTCGGTGTCAGCTGCGACGGATCGGAACGTGTAAATGCGCCAAGCTGCGACGGTGCCATCGACATTGGGCCGCTGCGCGACAACGCGTATTGCATACCGATTTGCATCTTGCCGAACCAGTTGTTGGCCATGGTGTTCAGGGTTTTCGCACC